>NZ_JAGSOG010000086.1 GCF_018139695.1 Actinospica durhamensis
GGAGCCGCCGGGTGGCGGCGTCGCGTCCGACGACCTCCTCGGTGATCAGGACTTTGAGTACCTCGGCGGGGTCCCAGCGTTGGGCGCGGGCGGTGGCGAGCACGTCGGGTGCGGCTTTGCGCAGGTAGGGCAGGCGCATGCGGCGCAGCAGCCGGTCGAGTTCGTCGGGGATCGGCGGGGCTGAGGGGGTGGCCATCAGTGGTCTTTCTTCTCATCGAGGTGGCGGGTCAGGGCGCGGGCGCCGTCGGCGGCGGCCAGGGCGATGCCGGGTGCGAGCGCAGGGTCGCGCCACCGGTTGCGCAGGTACTTGCTGGTCAGGTCGAGGACGTCGCGGATGAACACCGCGTCCTCGCGCCCGAGCGGGACCAGGTGCGGGTTCGTGGTCATCGGCCGTAGGCGTCCCAGCCGGAGGTGCCCGGTTGCACGGAGTGGGCTTCGTCGGCGCGGGTGACCTCGCCGAGGGTGCCGAGGGCGGCGACGTGGTCGGCGATGGAGGCCAGGTCGCCGTCGGAGAAGCGCCCGGCTTCGGCCGCCATGTCCAGGGCGGTGTCGATCACGTCGATGCCCAGCAGCGCGGCCAGTTCGAGGGCGTGGCCCATCTTGGCGCGGATGCGGGAGGCACCGCTGGCCGCGGCGTCGGTCAGCCACCGTTCGGCGCCCGGCCCGATCTGCAGGAACGCGATCTCCGCCGGAGTGCGCGGCCTCGGCCTGGGAGCGGTGACCGACCGGCCGCCGGGGTGGTTCGGGTAGTGCGCATCGTTGATGCGCGGGTTGCCCGGGGTCGAGGTGCGGTGCCGGGCGATCTCCGTCAGGCCGGCCGCGGTGTCCGCGGTGATGACCAGTTCCTCGCCCACGACCCGGCAGTAGACGTAGGTGCCCACGTGCCCGGGCGGGGTGGAGTAGCGCACCGATCCGAAGCGGATCGTCTGCCCCTCGTCGACCAGGCGCTGCTCTCCGGCGGCGAGGGCGAACGGGGCGTGCGGGACCCGGTGCAGCGTGCCGCGTTCGATCTCCAACCTGGCCGTCGGGGTCTTGCCGGTCTCCCGGTGCACCCGGTTGTTGACCTTCTCGCAGAACTCTGCGCACGCCTCGGCCAGGTGGTCGAAGGAGTCGTAGCCGCCCAGCAGGTTCGCGCTCGTGGGCACCAGGTCCCACTTCGCGATCTTCACGGTGGCCTCGACACCGCCCTTGGTCTCCGGGTCGAAGGGGACACAGGACTCCACGGAGCAGCCGTAGTGCCGGCCGAGATCAACCATCTGCGGATGGCGCACCGGAACCCCGGCGACGTGCTCGAGCGTGATGGTCTTGGCGTTGTCCGAGAGCACGTACGTCGGGACCCCGCCGATCGCGCGGAACACCGTATCGAGGTTCGACGCCAGCGTGCCGACGGTGGAGTCCCACACCGGGATCACCACCCGGAACCGCGACCAGGCCAGCCAGGCGCAGAACAGCCAGGTCTTACGGCCACGGATCTCAGGCCCCTTGCCCCAGTCCACCTGCAGCCAGAGCCCGGGCTCCGGGACCCACGGCCGGTAGGTGCGCCGCCGCCCGGCCTTCCAGGCGGCCTTCGCCTCGGCCACCGCCCGCCTGGTGGAGCGCTCGTTGCCGGCGAACCCCATGGTCGCAAGCTTACGGTGCACCACGTCGGCGCGGATCTTCCCGGCCGACTCCTCCACCCACGCCTCGATCTTGTCCAGGAACGGGTCGATGGCCCGCGGCCGCCGCCCGCGCTCGTACGGACTGCGACCGGCATCCCGTGCCTCGACATAACGCGCGACCGTCTTCGGGTCGCAGCCCGCGAGCTGCGCGGCCGACCACACGTTCTGCGTCAGGTCGTATGCCCTGAGTATTTCCACGATCTCCCTGCCAGACTTCGTCACGGGACCTCTTCGGTGCGGTTGAGCTAATGCGTGCAAACATCAGCAAAACCCACCGGAGAGGTCTCTTCGCTAACGGATCAAGGCGGGAACTCGCACGGTCACCACGCGGCTACAGACGGCCGCCTACCTAGACTTCTCATGTCCGCGGATCGGGACTCACATGTCCGCCCACCACGACTCTTCCACGTCCGCCGTCACCCGGCCCTCCGCCGCCACCCGCTCCGCCGGGGCCACCCACGCACGCTCCGCCTACCCGCCACAGTCGCTGGAACGTCAGTCAGCGGATCGGCCTGCACATTCAGCGCGCTTTTCGCTGCGCCCGGTTGAGGTGCTGCTCGCGCTCGCTGGTCCGGGCGATCTTGGGACGGAACCCTGGCTCTCCGAGCACGCGCGGCGGATGCTGGACACCGGCATCGGCATCGGCATCGACACCGACATCGACGCGTCCGGCCAGTAGACCTCCCGCAACTACGCGAGCCGCGTGATGACCCAGACTTCGACTAGGACTAGGACTAGGCCGGCCGCGGCGGGTACCGTCGACGTGTTACGCGCGCGGGCGTCTTCGGTCGCGGCGCGGACGGTCGAGGTCGGGTGGGGGCTGTTGAGGTTCGTGTTCTATGGGTGGTATTCGACGGAGGACCGGCAGAACCTGGTGACCTCGCATGCCTGGCAGCGCGACCAGGCCGAGGCGACGACCACGGGCGAGGGCCGGATCACGGAGGAGTTCTTCGACCGCGGCCGGTCTCGGACCCTGGCCTGGCATCTGCGCCCGGAGGCCGCGCGGCTGATTGAGGTGGTCAAGGATCCGAACCGGGGGTTCGACGCGATCGTGATCGGGTCCTATGAGCGTGCGTTCTACGGTAACCAGGCCTCGCTGATCCTGCCGCTGCTGGAGAAGCACGGCGTGGCGCTGTGGATGCCGGAGGTCGGCGGCCCGGTCACCTCCGGGCACGACGAACTGGTGGCGTTGCTCGGGATCCTGGCCAAGCGCGAGATCATCCGCGCAAGGGCCCGCACGGCCGGGGCGATGACCGCGCTGGTGCGCGACTACGGCCGGTACGTCGGGGGCCGGCCCGCCTACGGCTGTCGCCTCGTCGCCATCGGGCCGCACCCGAAGCGCCAGCACGCGGCTTGGGGCCGGCAGCTGCTGTGCCTCGAGCCGAACCCCGAGACCGCGCCCGTGGTCGTCTGGATCTTCCAGATGCGCCTGGGCGAGCACACCCTGGCCCGGATCGTGCGGGCTCTGAACGACGGCGGAATCCCGTGCACCTCGGCGCCGACCCGCGGCGCAACCCGCACCGGGCCGGGGTGGCCTGGCAGATCCCGACGGTGCAGGCGATCCTGGCGAACCCCGTATACACCGGGCACGCGGTGTGGAAGCGCACCTATGCCGAGCACGAGCTCGTGGACGAGGACAACCTGGCCCTCGGCTTCGCCGAGCACGTGCGCCGCAACGCCCCGGACCAGTGGGTGATCTCCATTCCCATCGCGCACGAGGCTCTCGTGAGCGAGGAGGACTTCGTCGCCGTCCAAGGCGTCCACAGTCCGCGGCCGGACCAGGTCCACGATAATCGGTACACCGGGATCCTGCCGTGCGGCGAATGCGCCCGGCGAATGGAGGGGGCCTGGAACAACGGCGCCGCGGCCTACCGCTGCCGGCACGGACATTCCATCGCCACCGGTTCAGGGGCCAAGGCGCCCAACGCGTACGTCCGCGAATCCCACCTGCTCGCCCGGATGCCGCTGCTCCACCACCGGCTCGTTCTCGACCGCACGACGATGCTGACCACTGCGAAGGCGGGAACGCCCGCACGCGCCCTACCCGGGCGTGCTGTCGCGCCCAGGACCGTGACCCCGACGCGGCAGGAGGTGATCGACGGACTGCGCCGCACTGCGCGCATCTTGACCCATCACCATCCCCCCACCAAGACCCTCCAGGTCGATGGCGGCAAGCTGCTCGTCCGCATCACCGTCTGACCGCGTCCCGAAGGTACGCGCCAGACACCAATCCGCACCACCACGACACAGCACCGGCGAGAAACGACGGGAGAGGAGAGACACGAAGGCCACGCGGCGTCCGACACCGCAAGAGGATCACGTAAGGAGGTGGAATTCTGCCGAGAGGACCGGTCGGCTCGATCGAGTGAGGCCAATGAGGTGATCCCAGCGAGCTTCACCTCGTTATCCGGCGCTCGAAGCGCGTGATGGCGAGGGCGGCACGAGCGATCTGGGTGATTCGTCTCGGGCTGAGGGTGATGTGCTCGAGAGCTTTCCAGCGTTCGGTCAGGACCGCGAAGCCGCGCTCGCCGAGGCAGCGCAGACCACGGAGCAGCTTGTTGTACGTGCGGGCGTTGACGTGCAGCGGGAGGCCGTCCTTGCGGTGCGGGACCGGGGTGAGCACACCGCAGCCTGCGCCTTCATACCCGCAATCGGCGAGGATCGGCATCTCGGCGGTGTAATGCCAGGCGATCGCCAGGACCAGTTCACGGGCGGCGGTCACGTCGTGCGTGGAGCCCGGAAGCACGTCCGAGACCCACAGAGGCTCGCCCGCCGGGTCCATCAGCGCCTGAATCACGCCGCCGAACTCCCTGTTCTTACCGGAGTACCACGCGTCGATCTCGCGGCCCTTCTTCGAGACCTTCGTCTCGGCCATCCGGTCGGTCGATATCAGCGTGCCGTCCAGGATCAGATAGGCACATCCGGCGGCCTTCGCCGCTTCCAATGCCTCCTGGAGGTCGGGGGCCTGGTCCGAGATGACCGCGAGCACTTCGTCGCGATAACGGTACGCGGTGGTGCGCGAGAGGCCGAACCCCGCGCCCAGGCGTTCCACGTCGCACCGGTCCCGCAGCCATGCCAGGCCGAACAGCGCCTGCTTGAACGGGGTCAGCAGCCTCGTTCCCCGGCGCGTGCCGCGCCGCCGGCGCTCTGCGTGGAGCAGTCGGGCGACGTATCGGACGGTTTCTCGATCGACATCGAGCGTGAGAGCATACGAGAACACGCGGGGCCGTTCCAGTAGAGGATCTTTCTTAGTCAGAACCCTTCTACCAGCGGCCCCGCGTTCTACGTCGCCGCGGTCCGCGATGCCACCCGATGCCCGATCCGCCCGAAAAGCGTCGTCGGGATCACCTCAATGGTGGGACCGAATCCCGAAATAAGAACAGCCCCGGCCGTTTCTGCTGGCCAGGACTGGTAACTACTTGTGTCCGAGGGGGGATCGATACTATAACTCCACCGAATGTCTGGCGGATTGTCGCTGATCTGCAACTAGCCAGGCGCTGAGAGCGACGCCGAACCTCTAATTGGAGTATGTCTCGGATCCTCTTCCACGTCAATCAGTTCGGCGTAATCGGTTGGGGAGAATTGCGAGTTCTCTCAAGCGCAGGGTTCCGTTTCGGGGGCCGTAATTTGGCGGCCCGAAAGTGGTGCGGGCGGTCCGTACGTGGGCTGACCCAGCAGTCCAACAATCTCGTCGTGCGGCCCGCGAGGACCGACCAGGCGGTCGCCCTCTCGACTTCTCACCAGTGCCAGTCGACGCGAACGCCGATCGGCGAGTGGGCAAAACTTCTAGCGGTCCGGCTCTGAATCGTGGTGAGCTTGAGCGCATGGGTTCTCGAACGAAGCGACGCGAGCAGCGCACAAGTGGAGACGCCACGCGGACCCTGTCGTGCCGTCGTTCGATCCGCATGCCCAGGTCATCGTCGACACGTGGGCCACTTTGGTGGAACTCATGGGCGCGCTTGCTGCTGCAGACGACCCTGTCGCTGCAATCGATGCCGCGGTTGATGATGCTGTGGCGGAGTTCGTCCGGAAGGTCCGCAGGTTCAATGTGTTCCGACTCATCGAGGTCGCCCGGATGGCCTTTCTGCCGATGTGCTTCGACGACGACTGGCTACCTCGGCCGAGGCGAGTGCGGCGCACGTTGAGCTTCTGGCGCTCATTGCCCTCGCGGCTGAACGTGAGGCTGCCGTCGCTGGCGAGATTGATCCTGAGCCTGTATCGGATGAAGAAATGAGCCACTTTGTCTCGGAGGCGAGGAACGAACTTGCCAAACTTCTACAGCTCGCACAGTGAGGCATAACGATCGACTCTCTGTGATGCGTGATGCGACTGCGGAGGCGATGGGGTCTATGAGGGACGGGGAACCGAACCGCGAGTTGTCGGGGGTGTTCAGGTCGGCCTTCTTCTCGGCGTTCGAGCTGGCCGCCGATGAAGTGACGGTTGCCGTGGAAGAGGTCATCGCCCGCACCGGCATCGCGGAGGAGCGGGTTAGGGCCGTGGTCGAGAGGTTCCGGCTCGATCACGAGCGTTTTACGCCGGCGGAGGCTGTTGATGCCTTTAGCGCAGGAAGGAATCCGTTCAGGCCCCAGTCGCTCATCGTCGGTCACGATGGGCGCCTCATGCTGCCGCATCCCGCGTTGAGCGCGCCTGCTGTGCGGGAGAGCCTCGAAGAGCACCTGAAGAAGTCGCCAGCGTGGGACAAGTACCAGAAGTATCGTGGCGATCTGCTCGAGTCCCGCACACGGGTGGCGCTCGGCCGCGTACTTCCCGGCGCCCGGTACCGCGACGCGATCGAATACTTCGTGCCAGCGAACGAGGCAGAAGCGCGGGGCAGTGATCCGGCGAAGTACACCAAACGCGTCGAAGGTGACCATCTCGTCATCCTCGATGACGTGGCTGTCATCGTCGAAGACAAGGCGGTTGCGCTCAGCGTGTCCTCCAAGGAGGGCAAGGCAACGCGCATCCGCAATGACCTGACGGGCCTCATCACGAAGGCAGCGGACCAGGGCCGCCGTATGCGAGACCGGATCGAGCACGACGGAGGGCTGCGCATCGAGGAGGAGGGATGGGTCGACCTCAGGCACATCCGGGAGATCCACACCGTCGCTGTCAGCCTGGACGACCTCTCAACCGTTCTGACCGCCACAGCGGAACTGCTGCGGGCCGGCCTGCTCGGCCTCGACAACATCCCGTGGACGGTATCCCTACACGACTTCGAGCTTATCAGCGAGCTCGTCGATCGACCGGCCGAGTTCTTGCTCTACCTTCGCCGGCGCCGCAACCCTGACGCCATTGTGATGTTCAGGGCGCCCGACGAACTGGATCTGTTCCTTTACTTCTTCGAGTCGGGCCTGTGGGCTGAGCCTGACCCGGCAAAGGTACGCAGCGCGTTTCCGTTCATGCCCGAGCCGACCACCGCCGAACTGCGACGCTACCGTGCGCAGGTGCCATCCATCGTGAGCGCTCGCACGGATGCGATGGATGCGTGGTTCCACGCCAGAGGACGCGTGGGTCGAGCGTCAGCGCCGAAGCCGGCAATGGTCCCCTCCCCGCTCGCCACGTTCATCGACGAGTTGCGGGCCCGCAATGTCGCCGGCTGGCTCAGCATTGGCGCGACGCTGCTGTCCGTGACCACGCTCGTTCAACGGCAGTTCGCACGCCACGCCGACAGCCTTCTCGATAACCCGTCGCCTGACGGTCAGGGCGAACCATGGCCGTGCTGGGGTGACCGCGAGACTACAGCCACCTTGATACTTGGATCTTGTGAGATCCGTGAGGAAGAGGTGCAACGTCATGGGAAGGCCGTCTCCCTACTCCGAGGAGTTCCGCGCTGGCGCGGTGCGACTGGTGGTGGAGTCTAACCCGCCCCGTTCGATCAACGAGGTGGCTCTGGAGCCGGGGTTGAACCGGGAGACGCTGCGCTCCTGGGTCCGGCGCGCTGAGGCCGGGAAGGCCTCGGAGGCGGCCGGCAGGCTCACCGCGGCCGAGCGCGAGGAGCTCAAGGCGCTACGTCGCAGGGTGAAGGTTCTCGAGGAGGAGAAGGAGATCCTCCGCAAGGCCACCCAGTTTTTTGTCAGGGAGATGAATCGCTGAACCGTCGCTACCGGTTCGTCTCCGCGCACTCCTCGTCCGGCCTTCCGGACGATCAGCGGCATGCCGTAGCCCGCCTGTGCGCCGCGGTCAACGTCAAGCGCGGCTCCTACTGCACGTGGCGCGCCGGCGAACCGGCACGCACCGCGAAAGCGGTCGAGGACGCCGAGCTGGCCTGCCCTGATCCGCGAGATCTACCGGCACTCGCGCTGCACCTACGGCGCCAAACGGGTCGCACTCGACCTCGCCGAAGCGCGCGCGGGAGAGGGAGCGGGCCCGGTCAACCACAAGAAGGTCGCCCGGTTGATGCGCGAGGCCGGGATCGGGCGCCATCAGCGTCGGCGCAGAGGCCTGACCAAGCAGGACAAGTCCGCCGCGCCCGCCCCGGACCTGCTCGCGCGCGACTTCGAAGCGGACGCGCCCGGTGCCTAGCGGTGCGGGGACATCACTTATATCCCGGCTGGCGAGTCCGGGTTCATGTGTATGGCCACGGTGATCGATCTGTTCTCCTGGCGCCTGATCGGCTGGTCGATTGCGGATCGCCACCGGGCCGAGCTTGTGCGCGAAGCGCTGGCCGCCGCGGTCGCCGCCCGCGGGGTGACGTTCCACTCGGATCGCGGTTCGGAATACACTCGCGCCTGGTCGCTGACTACTGCGCAAATCAGGGTATACAAGGTCCATGGGGCGAGTAGGTTCGTGTTTTGATAACGCCGCCGCGGAGACGTTCTTCGCAGCTTACAAGAGGGAGACCGTCACCATGCTCGAGTCCGGACGCTTCGCCGACGAGGCCGAGGCGCGCCGGGAGACGTTCCGCTGGATTGCGTTCTACAACCACAAGCGCAGACACCCTCGAGCCGGGATGTTCTCGCCCGTCGACTACGAGCAGCGCCACCGGCCCAACGATACGAATGCTGACCCAGCTGCTGCCTTGATGTCCATAGCTGCATGAAACCCGGTGTCGATGTCCCGGGGGTCACCTCAAGTTCGAAGAGCCCCGTATGGCACACTCGCGAGTTCGTGTGCTGGCGAAACGGATATCCCGGTATATTGGCAAACCCGCCCATGCTATGACTCCGGCTTGAGCAGAATCGATAACAGTACCTCATCGCAGAGCATAGGTAATCGTCGGCTCATCTGAAGAAGGTGTCTCGCCGCTAATCCGGGCCAACTCGACTTGTCACACCAAGGCCGCATAGCACCGCCTCAAAGCCGCATCTGACAATGCTTGCCGATGTGCCAGGGCATTGCGGCATGCCAACAGCACCGACAGCCGTCGTTGTTCTCGAGGCGACAACCAAAGGCGGCCGTCGGCCGCTCGTCGGCGAAGTTCTCCCAGCTCCAGAACCGAAGTCTCACTCGGCGCTCCTGCCTCGACCATTCCCGCGGCAAGAGCGTTCCTTTTGGCTTCGATGGCGGGGTAGAGAACCCTGAGCTGCGCCGGCCACAGTCGGCAGTTGATTGCAGCTGCTAGGTCTCCGCTGCCGATCTCACCACGCAGAAGCGCCCGTTCACGCCCGTCCTCCCCAGCGTCGACCATGCCGCTTTCCCACGCGGCGAGGATGTGTGCTGGCGGCCTTGAGCCCGAAAACACCCCGCTTGCCCGCGAACCTCCGCCGCCCGGTATTCGCTGTGAGCGGTTCACGTGGGGAGCCGCGTCGGCGAGCACGCTCTCGAGGCAGTCGCGCCAACCGTTCCAGGCGGCAGCCAGGTCCATCGCCAATGACAGGTCCGGACCTGCCAATTCGACGATCGCCTCCTTCCTGACGGCCTCGTGGATGCGACCGAACCCTTCTTGACTGGCGGGCGTGACCGTTTGTGTACCGACCAGGGTCCCCGTGTCGTCCCGCCCCACGACGCCCCACCACCACAAGACGTCGACATCGGGCCCGCGGTCGAGTTCCGAGATCAGGCCAGCCGGGAGATCTCCGATCCGCGAGGCGATGAGGTAGCGGCCTGCATCGGCCGGGGAGCCAGCCGACTTGACCCGGGCAAGTGCGGGTAACCTTCGGGCAAAGGCAGCGATCTCCAAGGGTGACGGCTCGAGCCAAGCCCGAACAATCACCACTTCGCGTCTGCTCGCGATTGACTCGAAGGGGTCGTCGGCATCCGGCTCGGAAGCACCGCCGTCAGGCAAGATCCTCTGTGTCAGCCGTAGCCCACTCCATTCCGCGATCGACTCTCCGATCGACCTCGCGTGGGGGCCAACGAGGTCGGCGACGGTAAAGCCGGCAGGCCGCAATCCGGCATACAGAGCGGGGCCGTCGCCGGACAGTGCCACTCTCGACTTGGCCTGGCCTCGCAACGGGTCTGGTCCGTCCCGCTTGAGCGGCCCTGTCGTCTGGCTGCCCGGCTGCACTGTGCGCGCAGCGATCCGGCCGACGGTCAGCGAACGCTCGACGGCCGCTGACAACACGTCGCCGTCACCACACGCCACGACCGGATCCGGCAGCAACCAAAGACAGCTGCGTCCGCCGGCTGTGAGCTCGACGAGCCTGCGCAGGTGCGCCGCAGGCCCTGGTAGAGCAGCCAACCCGGGCACGGCAGTCGTCACGCTGTCGATCCCACGATAAGAACTGCTCGCAGCGTCGCTGGGTCCAGTGCGGTCCCATCCGGTCCACGGTCCAGAATGCCGAGTTCGTCCAGCTCGCGCAGCCTCGCCTCTCCGCAACCGTCGTCATCGAGGAGTGCAACCAGTTCCGGCTCCGATTCTGCTCCATCAATACAGTCCACCCAGGTCCGAAGGGACTCCAGCGCCCGTGCTCCGACTCCTGCGCGACGGAGGTGACTCTTCGCCTGGCGCGCGTCCGACATCGCCTCGAGCCAGTCCTGCTGGACATCGTTCAGGGGAATCCCGTCCTCGGTCTTGGCGATGATGCTCTCGACCTGATCGAACCAGCCACCGGAGGCCTGGATGAGCGCGGCTCTCGACTCTGCATTAGTGGCCGGGCAGTCGGGCCAGGACTTCAGATTCTCGGTGCTCCACCGAGCAGGCCGGATCCTCGGGGTCTGAAGCAGGCAGTCGGCAGCGGACTGCGAGGGGCTCACGATGAACAGCACAGAGCGTTCGCTGCGCGATTCGGTCTTCATCGCCGCTTGACTGGTGACGGCAGGACTCTTTTCCCGCTCCGCCAGCTCGACGGAGTCGGCCAGCACTGTGAGGTCCACGCCCCGCGCGTCGACAACCACGACAGAGCGGCGGCCACGCCGGCGGATCTCAGCGATCCTGACCGCGAGACGCTCGGCGTCGGCCCAGTCGATGTCGAGGTTCGCGGTTTGCGCATAGGACTCCAACGCGTCGCGGATCCGGTCTCCGCCGAGCGCATCGGTCACCACGAGCTGGCGGACGCCCGGGCTGAGAGCCTCGCGAAGCTGGCGTTCTGTCAGCGGGCTGACCTGTCGTATGGGCCCGTGCAGTTGAAGCGTGCGACGGGCGAGGTCCGGGTCGTACTCATACGGCGAGTCGAAGGACTCGGCCTCGAGTTCGGCCTCCAGGCTCTCGCGGCTGCCGAGCATCGCGACGAGATTCGGGCTGCGCACCGCGTACCGGTGTTCACCGCGACGGACCACGACGCCCAGCCCAACCATCTCTCCGAGAGTCACATCAACCTCGTCGGGCGTTGCGGGACCGAAGCCGTCCGGCCACCAGACCCGTGCCTCGTCTAGCAGCTCGGTCGTCCCGTATCCGCGGGAGTAGCCGTCATCGACGCTCTTGAGTGCAAGGATCAGCATCAGCAGTCGATAGCGGTCCTGCAGGTTTATGGTGAAGCGCAGTCGTTCGGCCAGTACTGGTCGTACCTGCTGGGCGGCGAGTTCCACATCCTCCTCGCGGATCAGGCTCGGCAGGCCGCTACTGGACTCGCGGGTGGCCAATCGCCGGACAAGGGCGTCGCAAAAGATCTGCAGCAGGCAGGCTTGGCCGTTGGTGTGAGCGAAGATTCGCCACACGAGGCGGTCCGCGTCGTCGCCGAAGACATAGCCGACGGCGGCCAGAGGATCGACGATCAGCCGCCGCGCTGATGCCGCGTCGAGGGGGCCGATGCAGATCGGCGCGCCGCCGTGGGCTAGCGACACGTTGGGAACGGTCTTGATGAATCGCTGTACCTGGTGGAGGCCGGCGAACACGGCCTTGAACCGGCCGTCCGTCTCATTGATGAGGCCTAGCAAGGAGGTGAACGTCCGGAACGGCACTGTCTCTCGGTGGTCCGCTGTGAGGAACGCGTCTGCCTCGTCTGCCAGGAAGAGGATGCGCCGGTCGGGATCGGTCCGCAGCCACCGCTGGATCGCGGTGGCGACAGTGGTCGGCGTGGCGTTCTCACCCGTCCGGTCGGAGCTCACGACTCCGTGCTGATGGAGTTGGTCGGCGAGGACTCGCCACACTCGTTCGGCGGGTTCCTCCTCACCTATTCCCTTGGATTTGAGATCGACGTATACGGCGATATGGTTGCCGCCATTGCCGAACTCCTCTGCCACCCTCCGCAACAGGGCGGACTTGCCCAACTGCCGTCCCCCGTACACGAACATCGGCCCATACGGGCTCGCGATGTCCCGCATCTCGGCGGTCCGGCCGTGGAAAACTTCGGGCGGCACCCGCCCGGCCGCGAACGGGGTGTAGGGATTGAGTCCGGTCCAGGGCAGTGTCACGTGCTGCATGGCGCGGAACGACTGCGGACCACGTGCGGCGACCCATCCGAAGACCGCGGAATCGATGAGAAGCACCTCGGCGGCCGCACGCCGCGTTTCCGCCAGCAGTTCGTTCCGGGCTTCGGACCAAACCGGTCGGGGGCACAGGATGATGACGGGTCCGCTCTCGGGCCAGTCCTTGACGATCTTCAGCGGTCGCTCGGCCACCGTCGGGTTGGTGACAAGGTAGAGCGTGAAGTGTGTCGGCGCCTGTGATCCGAACGCCGCCAAATATCCGTCGCGAGGCGGCTGGAGTCGAGCCCGCAGCCGCAGGACGCCCACGGGGAGCCGTTCTCCTCCGCGTGACTCGACCGTGATCTGGGAGCTGCGACAGTCGAGCCCCAGTATCCGCAGGATCCCCGGAAGATCCCGCTGCCATACTCCCAAACCGTTCGGGAGACGGTCCCAGCCCTCGAGCGAAGCGTTCACCGCATCGTCGAAGCGATTGCGGGAGGCCGCCTGCTCCGCGAACCAACGCGCGCCCACCGTCGAACGTTGAGGCTTCACCTCTGATTCCGCCTTCGCTAGGAGCGAGACGAACTCTGCGAGGCCGCTGCTGGCGCCAGACGGCGTCGGCTGCGGGAGTAGGCCCTCGGTCTCGAGGATCGTCATCAGCTCACGGGCAGCGACGACGTCTCCCTTATCCAGCAGCTCTGCTATACGGCTCTTGTCCTCGTCCGAGAGCTGGGTACGGGCCTCGAGGTCGCGCCGCATACCGTCGGTGACACGCTCGGTCATCGAGCGCAGCTGGTCGCCGATCTCCTTGAGCTCGCCCAGCACCCTGCCATAAGCGCCGTCTGCCGGCGGCTCGACCAGAGCCTGCAACCGACCGCGGAAGTCGGCCTCGTCCGCCGTCTTTCCCGAGCTCGCACCGTCGGTTCCATTCAGGTTCATGGCCAGAAGGCGCGCAGAGAGGTCTGTGACGGTCCGATACTCGGCGCGTCGTTGCATGTTGTAGCGCTGCTCTGTGGCGGTGACTCGACGCTCTAGGGCCTCCGCCTCGGACCGTGTGGGAATCTCGACCGCGGGCGTTGTGCCACGCAGGGCCTCGGCCAGCAACCGTCGGGCCAGTCCGACGTCACCCCGCTGTTCGTAGGACGCGAGCAGCCCGTCCAGCGGGCGCCTGCTGATCAGATTGGCAATCGCGATCGCATCATCGAGGTTGGGCCCCTCGCCGTGCCTCCATAGCGCCGGGGCAGCCAGGAGCGGTGTCGGATCCGGTCGAAGCGGATCATCGAGGGAGATCTCGCCGCTCCCGTGTGCCCGGTGCTTCCCAGAGAGCCAATCGCGAAGGAACCCGAAAGCCGCGAACTCGGCACCGGCCGGGGGATTGTGGGACGCCAGCGCATTCAACACCCTGCGGAGCCCACCCTCGTGCTGACCGGCCGTCTCCGGCATGACCGCGTCGGCCAGGGCGAGCGCAGTAGCTACCGTGGTCCCCACTTCCTGAAGGTGCTGACGCAGGCGCTGCCGCGCACCGGCCTCGATGGGGTCTCTTACCAGTACCGAGAGCTCGTGATCGGCCTTGTCGATGAGGTCATCGGGCGACGTGGATCGCCAGTATTCGGTTCGCGTCCGAAGATCGTCAGATGTCGCCCGCCCTTCCGCCCACTCCCGCACGGCGGTCAGGGTCTCCTCGATCACTCCGCGCATCAAGTGGCGCAGGACCATTGTCGCCCGGTTGTACTTGACTCGCCGCTTGGGCAACTGCTCCATCAGCGTCCGAGCTTGTTCGGCCAGCACGGATCGTCGTCCGGCAGCCTCGTCGACGCCGGGCTCGCCGCTGGGGAGACTGCCGCGGTGTCGAACCACCGATGCCGCCGCGTCCGCCAGTGCCCACCAGGTGGACTCCGCGTCGCCGGGGGCTGATGCCTCGCCCCCGGCGGCGGATCTTCCCACGAGCGGCGCGGGCGGCCATGCGATGGCGCTGCCGAGCCGGATCGCCGCGACCGTAACAACGGCGTCGGCGATCGGATCGCCACGGAACCGCTCGGCCTGCCACCTCCCGTCGAAGGTGACGGCGACGGTCTCCGCCTGTTCCACCGACCTGCAGCGGAAGGCGGCAGCCGCGTAAGCGAAGGCCTCAGCCTGCGGGCCGTATCCGTGGGAAGCGACCGTCAAGTGCCATGCTTCGTCGAAGCGGCCCCCCTGGATGAAGTCAGCCAGGGCTTCGTCAATCGGTTGAGGACTGACCTTTTCCGCACCGACCGCCAGACTGGACGCTGGCTGATCGTCTAGCGGCGGCGCGGGAACGGCAGCTGATTCGGCATCATTGACCAGAGGCCCCCGCCCCGGCGCCTGCGCGCCCGTTGTCGCGGGCCGGTCCAGTTCGGAGCGAGACGCTTGCTGCTGCGATTGACCGGGCTCGGCGATGGGAGCCGGGACGTCGCACGCCGTCGAGCCATCGACGCTTCGCCGGTCGAGATCTTGGCTTGAGGCCACCGCTCCGTCGCCGGCCACAGGAGCGGTGGTGAGACCGCTCAACTGCTCCCGGATTCTGCTGAGCTCAGTCTCGAGCACGGTGCGGACTTCCGGTGTGACGTCGCTGTTGAGCGCCTGGGACAGCTGGTCCTGGCGCTTCACCAGTTGGGCCCGGGCGGCCCCCTCAATCCGCTGCGCTCTGCGGGATTCGACGTGTTCGGCGACGCGGTGTTCGGCGGCGTCGAACCCGTCGGCGGCGTTCCACGTAATCCCCATAGTGGCTAGGTGCTCGCGGAAAAGCTCGCGAGTCTCTTCGAATGCGGCCAGAGCCTCAGCGAAATCTAAGCCGCTGACGGCTGCATCACTGAGCGTCGCACCGGCCTGCCGAGCGTCCGCGAGGAGTTCGCCGGCCTGTAGTTCGTCCTCGTTGTCGGGTTCGAAAGTATCGACGAGATCTGCGCTCGATGTCTCACTTCGCTGGCTGCGCCTCGGGGAACGGGCGATCACCAAGAGTTCGTCAGCCTCTGCAGCGGCGAGAGCCGATGCGGGGAAGGTTCCGGCGACGAGTCCGAGCAGGGCCGGTATCGCAAGAGCCGGATCCAGTGCCGCCAGCATGTCGACAAGCTGATTGCGGTTCGGATCCCCGATGACCTCGACCGGCCAGCCGTCGGCTGCGAGGGTGTCGCGTGCCCAACCGACAGCGAACTCGGCCAGGGACTTCAGCTCCCGTGGCGTCGTGCGCGCCGCCCACGCCTGTATGCTCGAGGCCGCCCGCCGGCCCGACGAGTTCTGGGCCAGCTGGGCCATACGCCGAATCTGCTGTAACTCGGCAAGCTGTCGCGCCTCGTCAGGTGTCAGAGCTCTCAGCCACCGGCGCAACTCCAGTATCGGGTCATCCACGGAGCGTAGTCTGCCACTGCGGCCGTGCCGTACGGTAGGTTGAACTGAATTTCGAATGTGTCAACGCCGAGGTGGCTAAGATCACTGATCTCACGGCGGCGCTGAGCCTGGCGGCCTGGCGCCGGGGCGAGGATGAGGGCACCTACAACGAGAAGGCCGCTAGATAGCTTAGCTGGGCACTGCTCGACAAGAAGAACTACCAGATCGGTGGCGTGAACCAGATACAGGAAGTCTGCGACCTGCTCTCCCGGCCAAGCACATGGTCTGCGTCAAAAAAGCTGACCGTGCATCCAGTACTTCGCACCCTCGCCCCCGTCCCCGACCCACAGCCTGAGGATCTCGCGCATCCCATCGCAGGTGACGGCCAGAGCCGTGTAGATCGGGGGGTTCGCGACCTGCCCGTCCCTGATCTTCAGGTGCACGAAGTCTATGAAGATCACCGGATAGATCGGGCGGTTTCCAGTGATGCTTGCGACAGTGAGGTGATCCCAGCGAGCTTCACCTCGTTATCCGGCGCTCGAAGCGCGTGATGGCGAGGGCGGCACGAGCGATCTGGGTGATTCGTCTCGGGCTGAGGGTGATGTGCTCGAGAGCTTTCCAGCGTTCGGTCAGGACCGCGAAGCCGCGCTCGCCGAGGCAGC
Source organism: Actinospica durhamensis (assembly GCF_018139695.1). GTDB lineage: Bacteria > Actinomycetota > Actinomycetes > Streptomycetales > Catenulisporaceae > Actinospica > Actinospica durhamensis. The sequence continues at coordinate 16,391 of NZ_JAGSOG010000086.1, forward strand.
GCAGACCACGGAGCAGCTTGTTGTACGTGCGGGCGTTGACGTGCAGCGGGAGGCCGTCCTTGCGGTGCGGGACCGGGGTGAGCACACCGCAGCCTGCGCCTTCATACCCGCAATCGGCGAGGATCGGCATCTCGGCGGTGTAATGCCAGGCGATCGCCAGGACCAGTTCACGGGCGGCGGTCACGTCGTGCGTGGAGCCCGGAAGCACGTCCGAGACCCACAGAGGCTCGCCCGCCGGGTCCATCAGCGCCTGAATCACGCCGCCGAACTCCCTGTTCTTACCGGAGTACCACGCGTCGATCTCGCGGCCCTTCTTCGAGACCTTCGTCTCGGCCATCCGGTCGGTCGATATCAGCGTGCCGTCCAGGATCAGATAGGCACATCCGGCGGCCTTCGCCGCTTCCAATGCCTCCTGGAGGTCGGGGGCCTGGTCCGAGATGACCGCGAGCACTTCGTCGCGATAACGGTACGCGGTGGTGCGCGAGAGGCCGAACCCCGCGCCCAGGCGTTCCACGTCGCACCGGTCCCGCAGCCATGCCAGGCCGAACAGCGCCTGCTTGAACGGGGTCAGCAGCCTCGTTCCCCGGCGCGTGCCGCGCCGCCGGCGCTCTGCGTGGAGCAGTCGGGCGACGTATCGGACGGTTTCTCGATCGACATCGAGCGTGAGAGCATACGAGAACACGCGGGGCCGTTCCAGTAGAGGATCTTTCTTAGTCAGAACCCTTCTACCAGCGGCCCCGCGTTCTACGTCGCCGCGGTCCGCGATGCCACCCGATGCCCGATCCGCCCGAAAAGCGTCGTCGGGATCACCTCAGTGTGACTCACATGGCGTATTCCCATTCTCGCATGGCCTCCCGGGGCGTCCGGTCGCCGAGGATCATGCGGGGCCGGTCGTTGAGCTGTTGCGCGATGGCGCGCAGGTCGCGCAGAGTGTGGAGTGAGAGGTCGCTGCCCTTGGGCAGGTACTGGCGTAGCAGGCCATTGGTGTTCTCGTTGGTGCCGCGCTGCCAGGGGGCGTGCGGGTCGCAGAAGTAGATCTGTAGGCCGGTGAGTTCGGCGACCTGCTCGTGGTGGTAGAGCTCTCGGCCCTGGTCCCAGGTGAGGGTCCGCAGCAGGTCCCGGGGCAGGATGCGAACTGGGCGGCGAGCGCATCGCGCAGTTGTGGGGCCTTCCAGCCGCCCGGCAGGTGGATCAGGTGCACGAAGCGGGTGGCCCGGTCGACGAGGGTGCCCACGGCGGAGCGCAGGCCCCGCCCGATGATCAAATCACCTTCCCAGTGGCCTGGGACGCGTCGCTCATTGGCCTCGGCCGGGCGGGTGTGGACCGGACGCATATTCGGTATCCGGTTCTTGTGGGGCATGCCGCGCCGCTGGCGGCGCCGTCGGGTCCGGCCCGTGCGCAGCTTGTGCTCGCGGGCACCCAGGTGCCCGGCGAACAACGCACGGTAGATCGTCTCGGGGCACGCTCTCATCGCCGCGTCACGCGGGTAGCAGCGGGTGAGGTAGCGCGAGATCTGCTGCGGCGACCATCCCTGCCTGAGCTTGTCCATCACCGCCGTCCTGAGCGGCGAGGTGCCGGCGAGTTTCGGCGCCTTGGGCCGCCTGCGCCGCAGCAGCACCTGGTTGTGTGACCACCAGGGCTGATAGGTATCGGCGCGGTACCTCGTCTCGGTGCGCCCGCGCGCGATCTCCCGGTAGATCGTGGAGCGGTGCTTGCCGAGTTGCGCGGCGATCTGCGCGACCGGCACGCCGACCGCAAGAGCCTCGGCGATCGCGATCCGGTCGTCCTGGGTCAGGAACCGGGAGGAGACGGGCTTGTCGGGAGCCATGCTCCCAGCCTCGAGGTACCACAGCGACCCGCAACTGGTCGATACTCCAACCAGCCGAGCAGCCGCGGCTCCCTTCATCCCCGTACGGATCAACCTGAAGTACCGCGCCTTGACCGTGACCGGCTCCTTGGTCCCCTTCGGCATATGGGTGAACCTCCTGACATCGGTGTCGCAACCACCGATGGAAACCGCCGCGTCTACCCGGTGATCTTCATCGACTGCGTGCACGTGAAGATCAGGGACGGGCAGGTGGCGAACCGCCCGATCTACATGGCCCTGGCCGTGACCTGCGAGGGCACCCGCGAGATCCTCGGGCTGTGGGCCGGGGACGGCGGCGAGGGCGCGAAGTACTGGATGCACGTGCTCACCGAGATCAAAAACCGCGGGGTCGCGGATGCGTGCATGCTCGTGTGCGACGGCCTCAAGGGCCTGCAGGAGGCGATCGAGGCGGTCTGGCCGGCGGCGGTGACGCAGACCTGCGTCGTTCATTTGCTGCGGGCCTCGTTCCGCTACGCCGCCCGGCAGGACTGGGACGCGATGGCCAAGGCGCTGCGGCCGGTGTACACCGCTGCGACCGAGGCCGCCGCACTCGAGCGGTTCTACGAGTTCCAGGTCCGCCGCTGGTGGACGGAGTCGGCGCGGCGAACTACCCGTCAGCCCGCAGGCTTCTGATCACCTGCGACGCCGGCGGCTCCAACGGCTACCGCACCGGGGCCTGGAAGGCCGAACTGGCCGCGTTCGCCGAGCAGACCGGCCTGGCGATCACGGTCGCGCACTTCCCGCCCGGAACGAGCAAGTTCTCGAAGGCTCGCCCGGACTTCGAGGTCTTCGACCGTCGGCTCGTACGCCTCCGGCTCGGCCACCCAGCCGGCAGCCAGGATGAGCCCGCTGGCGCGATGCGAGGCGAAGAAGCCGAACGGACGGTCCAGCTCGACGCGGATCTGCTTGACCCGCCTCGGCGGCACGGGCGGCATCCCGCCGGCCATCAAAGCGATCGCGGTGACGGCCGCCGCTTCGAAGCCCTTCGCGGTGAATCGGGCCGCCGCGCTCTGTCGTGCCTGCGAGACCGCCAACGGCTGCGCGCTGATCGCAGGGAAATGGCCGCGGAGCCTGTCGGTCACGGTGTCCAGGCCGAACACCTCGGGATGCTCGAGCAGGTCATGACTGGCGTCGACGCTGAAGCGCGGCATGTGAATCAAAAGGCGATCGTCTGGTTCGTTATCGGGAACACGCTCCACGGCCAATGCGGGTGCGGTTTCGCCGATGCGCAGCTCCCCGCCCCTGCGTCCGTACCCGCTGCGGGCGAGCAGTCCGCCCTCGAGCACCTCACGCGCCGATCGCCCCTGCTCCCCGATGACCAGGTGCACGGTGACGCCCTCCTTGCCCAGGATCTCCAAGCACGTGATCTCGCCGTGGTTCGTCGCAGCCACGCTGACCCGGTCCACTATCCGGCTCGCGCGCCAGAGGGTGTAATAGCGCCTGTCCCGCCATACGCCCTCATCCGACCAGGTCGGGTATCCCGACTCCGTGAACGGCCGGATCCAGCTGGTGCGTACCGACATCGCGGTGGCGAGAACCAGCAACGTCTCGTCGTCGACCTCGACCGGCATCTTCTCGATGAGCCCGCCGGTGTGCTGCCGGGCCCAGCCGTCCAGCAGCGGCCCGTCGCGGACCGGGTCCCCGGTCAGGTGGCCGACGGTGCCGAGCGGCAGGCCCGTCGTCCACGGCGGATCGAGCGGACACTGCGCTCTGGCCCAGATACCCAGGGCCGAATTCGTCGCCGTCATCTCGCGCAGCAGACCCAGGATTTCCAGGGCTCCGGCCCTCGCGTCGTTGGCCGGGAGGCCGACTGCGTGCTCCAGCTCTTTACGGCCCGGCCCGTCGGCGGCGTGTGCCAGGAGTCCGAGTAGCGGCCAGGCCGACGGCGCGCAGAACACCGACGACTGGTCCGGGCAGGTTCGAATCCACTGCCGTGTCATGCGGTTGACCGCATCAACCGGCTTGACGTGCCGCGGGCCGCTCATGAGTGGCTCCACTCGTAGTAGGAGGCGACGGCAGGCTGCCCGGTGTAGTTCGGGCCGACAGCGTCATCAGCGCCCAGATACGCTGTTTCGAGATCCAGTGCGCGGGGCCCGGTGCAGCTCACACGCTTACGTCGCGTGTCGTACTCCCATCCCGCTTGCCGCAAGGCCGCCACGACTTTCCGCGCGCCGCTGCGGCCCCGGCCGTCGCGGATGCTCCCCGGGTCGAAGTCCGCGACGAATAGGCCATCGGGAGCAAGCCACGAGGCGGCCCGATCCAGCACTCGAAGCTTGTCACCCACGTAGTGCAGGCCGTGCACGCATGTGATCAAGTCGAAACTCCGCCGCGGCGACCAGCCGGCAGCCGACGCCGCGATCAGCTCCAGTCCCGGTGGCCGGGGCCCGCTCAGGAAGTGGTCGACCAAGTCGATGCCGACGATCGTGACCGCCGACTCCGGCCGCTCGGCCGCGAACCGCCCCGCGGCGTGAATCAGGGCCTTGCCGGAACTGCAGCACAGATCGAGCCATGCCTGCGCCCCTTCTCGGGCCGCAAGGAACTCGTATGGGTCAAAGCCGAGCTCCTTCGCGTAGCTGTTGGGGCCTGCCAAGCCGCGCTCGCGGTTCATCGTGTTGTTCGCGACAACCGGCGAAGCCGCCAGCGCGGTGTCCTCGAGAAGCTGCAGTGAAGACATGCCTCCCGGCTCCCCGATGCGCTCGCCGTCGACGTGCCAGCACGTCACGTTCCATATGGCTACGACCGTCAGGGTAGCGGCTCCGGTGCTACCGGAGATTCGCATTTTCCTCTGAGGGCTGGTTGCCGGGCTCCTCGTGCCGCTGCTGGGCTTGATCTCCGTGAACTTGGCCAAATGGTCCGTCAGCATGCCGTGGCACGGCGCGATCAGCACTTCCCGGGACCTGACGTCATGAGGCTCCCGTCGATTCGGTGCTGCTGGGCCAGGCGATGCGTTCGGCGGCGTCCGCGCATGCCGCCAGCAGCCTCTCATCGCTCGGAACGTTGCTGTTGGACCAGAGGCCTTGGCGGAATGTGTGGCGGCGCGGATCGGCCAGTTCGGTGCGCAACAGCGGCAGGAAGTCAGACGCCTGGGTCCCCAGGCTGCCGATGCACTCTGCGATGAGGGTGCGGGTATTGGCATTCTCCTGCCATGCAGCTGCCAGAACCGGTAGCAGCGCAGCCTCACTGGCGGAGATCTTGATCAGCGCTGTGGAGGCTCGGACACGTGTCCAAAGATCCTCGGATCCTGCCAGGACCCTGATGAATCCGGCCATCGGCGCCGCTCCGGCGCTGGCTGCCCCGGCGCACTGCGCAGCCAAGCCCGCAGCACGCTGGTCGGTGCCTGCGATGAGGGGTCGTAGGTCGGAGAGGAAGGCCTCCAAATCATGCGTGATCGCCCAGGCTGTTTCGATGGCCGGCAGCGCTACATGCGCGTTCGGGTGGCCGGTGAGGCGTCGCACGTGCACCAGGGAGGGTTGCGCGGCTTTGCCGAGCGACTTGAGCGTGTGCAGCGCACTCTGGATGATCGCGTGATTCCCCGAACGCATCGCTATGTCCAGGATCCGCATGACGTCGGAGAGAGCCTCGGTCGCGCCGAGTTGCCGCGCGGCGGTAAGCATGTTGCTGATGCTGTTCCGCCGGGCGGGATCGATCTCGACCTGCACCGTCGCGAGCTGCGCGAGCAGTCGCGGCGTGAACTTGTGCCGGTAGTCGCGGTACTGCCCAAGCGTCTGGACGAGCATGGAGGTTTCAGCTCCGCTGTCCAGCGCGGCGATGATGCCCGGCACGGCGCGTGGATCGCCCAGGCGGGCGAGCGCGAGCAGCATCATCCGGTACGGGTCTTGAACCTTCCGGTCCGGGCTGACCCAGGCTTCGGGGCCGGCGGCGCCTACTTGTGCGGCCAGTGTGTCGGCGGCCGGCGCCGCCAGTTCGTACGTGTCTTGCAACGCCAGCGCGGCCATGTAGCGCACCGGATGCTCCGGTGCGTCGAGTTGGCCCCCGATGAGCCGGACCAAATGCTCGAACGGGCCGCGCCAGCGGCCGATCAGCTGACTGCCCATGCGCAACGCATCCACTCGCCGCCCCGGCTCGGGCTGGCGGAGCTGGTCGACGATCAGCGCGATCCGGTCGGCGACCCGCTCGGCGAGCGCGTCGTGCAAGACACGGACCAGATCCGCAGTCCAGGCATCCGCGCGGCCCTCGCGTTCGGGAGCGAACATCACGCGCACCGCCCCGACCAAGGTCGGCGTCGCCGGCCGATCGTCGATCGGAGGGGCGTTGTAGCCGGGATGGGCACTGATTTCGCCGAGGAGTCGGACAGCGCGGCCGGTCAGGTCTTCGACCGTCTGCTCGGGCGCTGAGCGGGCCAGATGAACGAGTGCGGCGAGCCGAGTGCCGGGGTCGGCGTCCCCGCCGACCACTTCCAGCAGCCATTCGGCGACCTGGTCGCCGACCTCCGGGGTGCGTACCGCGACATCGGCTGCCGCCGTAATGATCGCGATGCGGCTCTCTACGACCGGCTCCAGAGCCAGCCGGTGCCTGAACAACCGCAAGGCCTCCACAGGTTGAGCCGTGAAATACGCCAGAGCGGCCACGGCGGCTGATCTGACCTGCGGGTCCTCATCTGCGAGCCAGGCTACGAATTCATCTGCCCGCGTCCGTATCAGTGCCTCAGCCTGCCGATACGGCACCGCCCAGTCCGCCTCGTCATCTCCGCGCGCCCGCGGCGAACCGACCGTCGACTCGCCGATGCTCACGAATAGTTCGGCCACCGCCCCACGCCCGGCCACCGTCGCGTCCGCGACCACGTCGAACAGGAACGGCAGACACGCAACAGTCGAATCGTAGATGTCGCGTTGATGGTGGACGGCCCCGTGAAACCTGTCCAGGGCGATCTCCCGCTCGTCGGGATCGTCCGACACCAGGCCCCGCAAGATGTCCGGCACGCCCTCGGCCGAACCGTAGGCGTGTGTGAGTGAAGCCCAGTCGATGTCGAAGAGATCGGCGAACATGACCCGCACTATGCACCACGGCTACGACAGACGCTGCGTCCGACGGCCCGCGCCCACCGACGCCGAGATTGCGACTCCGCTAGCCTTGCCCGCCATGAGCTACCTCCTGGACGCCGCCCACGCCACGCCCGAGGACCTGGCCACGCTGCGCGAAGAGTTCGGGCCCGACAGCACGCCGCTGGGGTGGGACGCGGTCTACGCCTTCGAAAGCGAGCACGGCATCATCCTCCCCGAGCCGTACCGCAGCTTCGTCGCGACCATCGGCGACGGCTCCTACTCGGGTCCTCCGGACTACGGCCTCATGGAACTCGGCGTGCTTCCCCCGGACTGGGGAGCGGGTCGACCGGAGCGGGATCTGGGCAAGCCGTTCCCGCTGACAGGGCAGTGGATCTGGGAGGGCGGCGATGCGCCGGAGCCGGATGAAGACGAGCTCGCCCCGGTTTACGACCACGGCTCTCTCGTACTGGGCACCGATGGCTGCGGCATGTACTGGCACCTGATCGTCACGGGTGAACACCGCGGCCACATCTACCTCATCGACGAAATGGCAGCGACCCCCTTCGGTGCCGAATTCGGCCTCACCAGCGGCGAGCCCGGGTTCGCCGGCTGGGTGAAGCACTGGGCCGACGGGAAGGAGTGGTGGGACCGTCAGGAGGCGACGGCACTTTCAAATCCTCCTGCGGAAGAGGGATGAGCGTCACCGGTTTCTGGATCGCCGCAGCCGTGCCGTCGGCGGCTGTCTCGCAACTGCGTGCCGACATCCCCGGTGAGCCCCAAGCGCCGGAGGATCTCTCGTGGTGGCAGGCGATGGATGCCGCGGCGCTCGCGGAGCCGGAGTCCCGCGGATATGGGCAGCACTGCCCCACTGATGCGGTGCTCCGCTTCTGCGAGATGCACGACGCCCGGCGCCCGGACTTCGACGTGGACGCGTGCATGGATCTGCTGGCGGACGTCCCGGAGCAAGACCGGTTCGTTGCATCCATCCGCAAGGGCGATCCGGTAGCAGCGCTCTACTACGGCCTCGGATTCGAAGCCGCATTCGCAATGCCGGGGCGGTCTGGTTGCTTCCTGCTCACCGCTGAAGAAGTCTCGGAAGCCGCACAGGCCACTGACACGGTCCTCGCCATGAACCCCGTACGGCGTGCGAGTGTCGCAGCCAGGATTAGCGCTTGGCTCCAGGTCACCGGAGATGCACCAGACAACTTCGACATTGAAGGGCTCATAGACGGCCCCGGGCGGATCCTGAAGCGCGCAAGCCGAAGCTCACAGGGTGCACTCGGCATTGTGCAGTGGTACTGACGCTCAGGCCATCGAGTACGGGCTCGCTCGTTCGAACCGCTGGCCCGGATGGGTTGCTAGTCTGCGCGCCGTGAGTAGCGACGTGTTGACCGTCTTCCCCACCGACCCGTATTGGCAGCCGAGCCGGGCCGACGGTACTCGCGCTGCGGCGCTCGCAGCCGAGTTGGCTCCCGTCGGCCGCCGGACAGCGCCCGTACCCACCGAGCCCCGGTGGCACGAGAGTGTGGTGTTCGTCGACTGCGGCAGCAATCTCGAGGCGGTCGGCTGCCGACTGTGCGGCACGTCGCTCGAGCTGACATGGTGGTCCGAGGCCGTCGACGCTCGGGCTGTGGGCGGTTTCGAGGACCTAGAGGTGCTGACGCCGTGCTGTGCGGCAGCGCAGTCACTGAACGATCTTGACTACCGCTGGCCGTGCGGTTTCGCCCGCTTCGACGTGCCGATCTGGAATCCGGAGCGAGACTGGCTCGAGGAACGGGACCTCGCCGCGATCGGAAAGGTTCTGGGACACCCGGTTCGGCAGGTGAGAGCCCACTATTGAGGTGTGCCGTCTTGCCGCGTTGGGCGCCACTCGTAGCTGCCAGGCGAGGTCGAGACGACTTCGCGCGGATATGCCTGCTGTACGGCCGTGAGCCTCGCCCGGGACTCGTCCACGTCGATGGTGATCGGGATCTGGACGATCGCGCCGGACTGCGCGGGGTCGGACACGGTCGCGTGCCAGAATCCGCTCCCGTCTCCGGGCCCGATCTGGATCTCGGGGCAGCGGTTGCCGAGCCAGGAGACGGGCTCGTCCTCGGCCAGCGCGTCGATGGCGCTTTCCCAGGCATCGATGTCTGACGGGGCGATCGTGGTCTTAAGGCGCAGCGTCCCGATCCCGGTTTCGATGACGATCTCGGCGCGCAGCATGTCGTGCAGCGGCAGCACTCCGGGCGTATGCCGGCCGAGCACGATGACACTCAGGTACTGAGCCCCGGTGCCAAGACGGATGAGCTCAATGCTGTCGGGCGTTGTGTTCATCGGTGGTGGGCTCGCTCTCCTGCGAAGATCGTCGGGTGTGCGGTGCGTGAGGTTAGCGCGCCGTTGAGTGCGTCGGCGTGACTCGGCGCGGTCTACCACGTGCGCCATTGGTCGGTGATCGCGTACCGGCCGAGGTCGTTGCGCTCGGCCAACGCGGGAACGTCGATTCCGGATTCGGCCAGCGTCTTGTCGATGTAGTCGCAGAGCTGCTCGCGCTCGCCGGTTTCATACCCGGCGTCGCCGTGCTCGCGGTTCACCTGGTTAAATGCGAGGACGACGTTTCGGACAGCCGTGAACACCTGCTCGTCCGATGGGTCGTTCAGCGCAGAAACTTCGGCTTCGAAGGCTGCGAGCACCTCGTCGGTGCGTGTCAGAAGCGACTCCGGGAAAGGCGCGGCCATACAGCCCTCTTCGGGGTCGAGTATTCCCGCCTCGATTTCACGCTCGTCCTGCTCGACGCCTTCGCGCCAGTGTTGTGAAGGTGTTACTGCCATGATCGGACTGTAGCCGAGCCCGGTGACAGCTCCAGCGCGGGTGCCGAGGATGTCGCTCCCGATCTCGGCCAGCCCGTCGGGCATCGTTGCGTCGACGTGGATCATCGGACACAGGACACGAGGCGACGGCAAGTCATTCGTCCACTTATCCATGGCCCCGCCGAACCGGCGGCACACCCAGCGGGACCTGCCGTGGCCAGGAGACTATGGGAGGTCCACCTCGAGCATCGAACCGTCCGGCTGCATCCGGAAAAATCGTGGCGGACCCATCTGCGCGATCAGAGCGTCTCTTTCGGCCTGGCGCTGCTCCGGCGTCGGCCCGTCTGGATCGAGCAGGCGGAATCCGTGCGCCAGAAACTCCGAGGCATCCACATCCTCCGGGTCGGGGATCCCTTCCAGGACGAATCCGAACAGTGACCGCAGCGTCTCCTCGCCGAGCTCCAGCGGGTGGAACGGCAGCGGATACGGGTCCTGGTTCGGCCAGCCTGGTGTCCGCTCTGCCGGAGGCTCACCGCCCCAGAACGGTGCCTCGAAGGAGAGCGGCTCACCGATGTTCTCCTGGATTCCGCCATCCGGCGAGACGCTGAGGGAGCGGACCAGCTCGCCGTCGATCCAGATCGCGAAGGCCAGCCAGTCCACCACGCTGTGCATCGCGTGCAGGATGACCGCGCGCCCGTTCGCCGCCTCCAGGAGACGCTGGGGAAGCCGGGACGGGTAGTCGAGCATTAATCGCTGGTCGCACACGATCTCCAAGCCCGGGAAACTCGAGACATACGCCGTATCCTCGGGAGGATACACAGCCTCCCCGAGATCGCTGACAAGCGGAGAGACCCCCTCGTTGCTGACCGACCAGTCCGGATGCAGCGTTCGCAGTACCGACTCGGCCGCTTCGCTCCCGGCTTCGGTCGGTCGGCTGCGCAGCACCTCGACCACGCTGCCCGACGCGTAGGCCAGGATGCCGGCCTTCGCTCCCATCGATCCCTCCCTCTTCTCAACGCCCGGATAGGCGCAGGCGGAGACTACACGGCAGGACCGACAACACCACGTCGAGCTCGCGAACCACCGACCTATCGCATCACCGTCACCGAGACGACACACGGCTGCACGGCGCAGCGCGCCGCTAACACGACGGTGCGACGTATCGCTCGCGCTCACTGACCCAGGCGATCATGCTCCACAAGCCTGCGAAACTGACGGCATGGATCCGGCGCAGGCGTATTTGAAGTGTGAAATCGTCCGTTGGGTCGATGACGAACCACAGCCGGGCATCGTCGAAGCCCGCCTCATGGACGCCGACGGCCGGACGTGGACGTTCCTGGAGAAAACCGCGATCGTCGACTGGGACGAAACCGCCGGCCCAGACTCGATCTACCCTTGCCCGGGCCTGATCAGGTGCGAGGTGCTCGACTGCTACGGCGGCGCGGCAGGACCTCCGTCGATCCTCGTCACGACGTCGCGCCCAGACGGCGTCGAGAGCGTGCACCGGCAGTCCGAGTTCCAGGTGACGGTCGACCAGCTCGCGTGGAGTACCGGCGAGGATGGCGGGCCGCTGTCCGGGCGCCTTGAGTCCGAGACGCTCGTTGGTGCGCGGCTGCTCGGGGTAATCTCCGCCTGGCATGTCCACGACGGCGCCAGGTCCCCGTCTCCGGTCGATGTGTGGCTCGTCCTGGATCCTGCGGGCCCGGTTCGCGTGGGCGTCGCGGCGGATTGGCGGCTGAGCGTCGAACGCCACGGCGTTTATGAGCCGTATGACATGCAGGAGTACGGGCGGATCGAAGTTGACGTGCCGGGCGCGGACTTCGCGTTGTCCGGCCATGTCGGCGATCGGATCCTGGCAGTCGAAGCCGCATGTGACGCGACCACCGGGCAGCTCATGGGCATGACGTTGAGCTTCGAGACCGGCCCCGTCTGCCTGCACAGTCATGGTGGTGACCTTCTCCTGGAGGCGGCGGCTCCCTGACGCTCGCCGCGAAAAGCTGTGGAACCGCTGAAGGCTTGGTGTTGCAATGATGCGGTGCCCACCACGGTCGAGGCTCTGCGCGCGCCGTACGACGAGCAGGTACGCGCTCAGGCAAGCTCACAGCCGCTCGGGGCGGTCGTGGAAGAGTTCGACCTGGCGGCGGTCACGCACTACGGTACGCACGGCACCGTCGCCCACACCGCGCTGTCCACCGCCTCGCCGGATGGCATTGCCGCAGTCGTTGGCAAAGTTCAAGCCTCAGCGGCTAACCTCGGGGAGCCCGTAGAATGGCGGGTCTACGCGCACGATCCGGGAGCCGCGCGGCTGGTTCAGGAGCTGACCGCAGTCGGCTTTACGCCGGGATGGCAGCGCAGTGTCCTGATAGCCGAGATCGACGAAATCGCGATGCCCGCCCTGCCAGGGCCGACGTGGACGATCGAACCAATCCGCTATGGGAACACGCGGCGCGAGGTTGAGGCCCAAAGCCTCGCCCGGCAATCCGGTCCGCACCGGGTCGCCCTGTCGGAGTGGCTGGACGTGGGACGATCGCGAACCTGGAGCATCGAGATAGCAGCCCTGGCGAACGTCGGCGGAACCGTCGCCGTCGGCTGGGCGGAAGACCTCACGGATACCCAGTTCATCGCGATCGGCGGCATGAGCGCTCCGCGCACCGAACTGCTCGCGGCGTGGGTCACTTGGACACGCTGCTGGTTCCTGCGCGGGAAGAAGCGCTACATCTCCGTCGACGCCGATGGCGCTTTGCGCGAGGCGTTGCTGGACAGCGGATTCCACGAAGTCACCTCCGTGCAGTCGTTCCACCTGTGCCCACCCGGCCCGCGCGAGACCGTCCCGCCGGTGAAGCAGATGATCGCGGACCCCGAGGACGTGGAGGTGTGGCGACGTGTCACCGCTCGCCTCCGCTTCTCCAGCAGACCCACCGGCATCCGCATCGCGGCCCCGCAGGATTCGTTCACCTGGTCCACCAGCATGCTCGATCATCCCGACGACGCCCGCACCGTGGCCGTCGAGCACGCCGTCCAACGCGCCCTGCGCACATGCACGCACCCGGGCGAGTACCTGTACTTCCAGCGCTACGGGCTTCAGGGCTTCCGGTTCGACCCGCAACGCGTCGGCATCCCCGGCCGCCCCCACTGGCCCGGCACGGCCTGCGCATGGGATGAATACCACTTCCTCACCACAGCCGACGCCCGCATGGGCACCTACGCCGACCCGACGGAGCAGACCCTCTGCGTGTTCGGCACCGAGTTGCTTGACGCGGTTTCCGCCGAGCTGAGCAGACTGCTCGGCAACAACGGGATCTGGACGTTCGGCTGAAATCGCCCTTCCCTTCCGAACTGCGGACGAATACATCCATCTCTCCGCAGGAGCACCGTAGGTCGGACTCCTGCCAGCCAGAGGCACTCGTTCGAGTGAATGGGCATCCATTGTCCAGTCTGACGACCGGACCGGGCGCACAGTGAAGGTGAGACCGACCCTCACGCCAAGCCCTCTTGAGGCGATCATGACCCTTGCGCTCCAGCCACCGCTGCCCGCCGCCAGTGCTGGACCCGCCGCGGATCCACTCGTCGCCTGGGCCGGGACACACCGCCGCCGGATAGCCGACGCTGCGGTCGGGGGCCTGCGATTCGCGTTCTACTGGCGAGTCTCGACCGAGGATCACCAGGACCCTGCCACCTCGCGCCAGTGGCAGCTGGACCGGGCCGACGGTCTCCGGCGCGGGGCGGATCACCGCCGAGTACAGCGATGTCGGGCTGAGCCGATCGATGTCCTGGCCGATGCGTCCCGGGGCGGCGGCGCTGCTGGCCGCACTGTCAGATCCGGACCGCGGTTTCGACGCCGTGGTGAGCGGCTCGTATGAGCGGGCGTTCTTCGGCAACCAGTTCTCGCTGGTCGCCCCACTGTTCGCGGCCGCCGGGGTGCAGCTGTGGATGCCAGAGGTCGGCGGCGCCCTGGACCCTGAGGTCGACGAACTCGACGAACTGATGGCGCTGCTGGGAATTCTGGCCAAGCGCGAGGTGATCCGCTCCCGGCACCGGGCGAAGAACGCGATGAGCGCGCAGGTGCGCACCCAGGGCCGGTGGGTCGGCGGCCGCGTCCCCTACGGATACCGCCTGGTCGATGCCGGGCCGCATCCGAACAAGGCCGACGCCCGCTGGGGTCGGCGCGCCCACAAGTTCGACATTGACCCGGACACCGCGCCGATCGTGGAATGGATCTTCGCCTCGCGCCGCGAAGGACACAGCGTCGCCCGGATCACCCGCGCGCTCAACGACGCCGGAACCCTGTGCCCGTCCGCGGTCGACCGCGAGTCCAACCCACACCGCAGCGGCACGGCCTGGATCGTGCGCACCGTGCAAGAGATCCTCGGCAACCCCGTGTACACCGGCCGCATGGTCTGGAATCGCCAGCGCACCGACCGCGTCCTGGTCGACCCCTGCAACCCGGGTCTCGGACACCGCGAGGTGACCCGGTGGAACAACCCCGAGGACTGGGTCCTCTCCGAGCGTCCGGCCCACCCCGCGCTCGTCTCCGAGACCGACTTCGTCGCCGTCCAGGGCCTGCGCGCGACGCGCCGCGATGCGCGCCACACCTACCTGCTCACCGCGATCCTACGATGCGCGCTGTGCGACCGGGCGTTCGAAGGGCACTGGGTGCACGAGACCGCCGGCTACCGCTGCCGCCACGGCCACACCTCGGCCAAGACCACCGACTATAAACGGCCGAAGAACACCTACCTGCCGGAAAAGCGCATCACCGCGAAACTGCCCCTACTGCACCGACTGCTCACTGCTGCCGAACCGGCCACGGGCGACACTCGCGCTACTGCCAGCGCCGCCACGTCCAAGCCGTCGACCGCCACACCCGAGGAGGTAATCGACTACCTGCGCATCCACGGCCTCGAGCTCGCCTACGACCCCCGAACCCGGACACTCGAGATCATCGGCAAGCCCGCAGCCCGCATCACTCTCTAAACCAGCGCGAAGCATCCACGAACCGGCGGCACACGCCAGGAAGGAACCCCGCGCACCGTCCCAAAGGGACCCGAACCGCAGCCGAAGTGAGGTGATAGCAAGAACGATCAGCGCCCGGGATGCCAGGAACAGAGGCCCGGGTGCCAAAAAGAAATGCCCCGAAACGGGGCATTGTGGGGTAAAAGTGTGTCCGAGGGGGGATCAATACCATAACCCCGCTAAACACCTGGCTGATTGTCGCTGATCTGCAACTTCCCAAGCGCTAAGGGTTACGTAGAACCTCTATTTCGATTATGGCTCGGATCCCTCTGTCCGTCAAGCGCTTCGGCGTAGTCGAGGTGTACTAACCCAAAGGCCCGATTGGTTAGGCGCAGCTTTCGGGGGCCGTCATATGACGGCCCCCGAAAGCTAGCAATTGCCTGTGCACGGCCCAGGCATTCTCAGGGAAGCAGAGGCTGGAGCATCGACTAGACGGTATGTGGGTGCCGGGCCGGCCCTCCCGCACATCTAGGCACTACCGGCCAGAATCCATCCGGCCGGCAACCCTCGACAACTTGCGAGCGAGGGCCAGCCCTAAACCTACATACCGTCAGATCAATGAGCATCCGCCAACGGTTCGGTGCTGTTCAGGTGGGGTGGCGTGAGCGAGCGTGTTCGTGCTCGTGCATGTCGGGCGCGGCTGTCAAGGCCGTAGATCATCCGGCGATCGGGGCGCGGGTTCGTTGA
>NZ_JAGSOG010000870.1 GCF_018139695.1 Actinospica durhamensis
GGTACGCCTTGCTCTTGTTCAGGCCCATCTCTTCGGCGATGGCGTTGCGGGCGAGCCCGTCGGGGTGGTCCTTGAGCAGACGCAGAACGGCGGCGTCCCGCTCGATGGTCTCCTGCGGCCTCGGGCGTCCTCGCTGGGGACGCTGCGCGGTCATGGTCATGATTCCTTCCTCCTCGGTCACTGCACGGGTGTCGATGATTTACCTTAATCGGTATTACCCGTGCTGTCACGCCTCAACCCCCGGCGACGTCAGCAGGCCCGTCTCCCGGACCAGGGCGCGGGCCGCGTCCACGTCCAGCGGCTCCGCGCCCACGGCCAGGTGCGTGGGCGCCTGCCACAGCACCACCTCGGTCCCGGACGACGACGGCCCGCCGGGCGCTGTGCCCAGCAGGCC
>NZ_JAGSOG010000871.1 GCF_018139695.1 Actinospica durhamensis
GTGCAGAGGACGGGAGGGAAGTCGGTGCCCGACAGGGAAGGCGAACCGGAAGGGGAGGATGCGGCGGATGGAGGCGCGGCCATGGCAAGCGGAGGAATCGCGGAACCCCGGAGTGTGCCTGCGCCCGCGCACCAAAGCACCTCCCCGTCGACCGCCCATTCATCTCGTTGTCATGCGGCGCCGCAAGCATGCGTGCTTTTGTCAAACAACACGCAACGAAGGAGAGCCCCATGGTGGCCAAGGTGTGGAGAAGCAACAAGGGTGTGCGGCGCGCCGCGCTGGGCGGCGCGCTGGTGGCCACGGCCGCCCTGCTGGCGGCCTGCGGCGGCGGGGGATCGGGCGGCGGCGGCCTGGGCGGCGAGCCTATGGAACTGACCATCCTGCACATCAACG
>NZ_JAGSOG010000872.1 GCF_018139695.1 Actinospica durhamensis
CCGTGCCGCAGGCCGGCGGCGGCTGGCGCCTCTGGCCGCTGTCCGACCGGCCGCCGCTGCAGGGAGCGCACGAGATGGCGCAGGGCCGCGTGGCGCTGCTCGGCGATGCCGCGCACCCGATGCGCCCCTACCTCGCCCAGGGCGCGGGCATGGCGATCGAGGATGCCGCCGCGCTGCAGCAGGCCCTGGCCGGATGCGGGAACGACGTGCCGCAGGGCCTGCGCCGCTATGCCGCGCAGCGCTGGCAGCGCAACGCCCGCGTGCAGGCGCGCGCCGAGCGCAACGGCCGCATCTTCCATGCCACCGGGCCGATGCGCTGGGCGCGCGATGGGGCGCTGCGCCTGCTCGGCGAGCGGCTGCTCGACCAGCCCTGGCTCTACCGCGGGCCGAGCG
>NZ_JAGSOG010000873.1 GCF_018139695.1 Actinospica durhamensis
AAGTAGCCGCCCGGCAACAGCATCTGCGCGCCATACTGCTGCTCCACCGAAGCGAACAGCCGCAGCGGGTCGTATTGGACAGCAGCCAGCAGCATCGCCACCAGCACGGCAGCCGCCGCGAGCAGCAGAACGGCCTTGATGATCTGCACCCACGTGGTGGCGATCATGCCGCCGAACAGCACATACACGATCATCCCGACGCCAACCATGACCACGGCGGACTCGTACGAGATGCCGAGCATCAGCTTGATCAGGGCGCCGGCCCCTGCCATCTGCGGCACCATGTATGCCAGGTTGACCACGACGGTCCCGATGCCCGCCGCGAGCCGCGCATGCCGGCTGCGCATGCGTTCGGCGATCACGTCGCCATAGGTGAACCTGCCGGTATTGCGC
>NZ_JAGSOG010000874.1 GCF_018139695.1 Actinospica durhamensis
ATTTGTATAAGAGACAGCCACCGGGCCCGGCGCTAGTTTTCAGCGCAGCGCGACAGACGGGGTCGATCGGTCGTTCGCACCTCCCGCCCGCGCCGTTCCACGCACCTGACGCACCGTCGCCCGCAGCCGGCATCCGGCCGCGGGCAGCCCGCAGTTCGCACCACCGAACACCGGCACGGTCCAGACGCGTCACGCGACAAGCACCCACGCACCAGTACCCTGATTTCCCCGTTCCGCCCGCTCACCGCGTCGCGCGTTCCGCCTTGCCGTAAAGCCCCACTGGCACCCCGGTCGGCCTCTTCCGTGCCGCGGCGATCCCGCACGCCCGGATCCGGTCCGACCCCTACCCATGCGGCCCCGCCCCACCCAGAACCAGGGCCGCACCCACTGAAG
>NZ_JAGSOG010000875.1 GCF_018139695.1 Actinospica durhamensis
AGGAACGCGAGAAACGCCACATGAGCTCGGCCTCGGGCAGGGAGACGGAGCCGCGGACGGGATAGGGACCGGACATACCCTCCATGTTCCCGCCCCTGACCGGTCCACGTCACCCGAATAAGTCGCGTAAAGAAAGTAAAGGGACCCGGAACCCCGTGCCCCCCTCTCCGCGTTCAAGGGGATGGCTGTAGCTTCAGCTTCTGGCCGTACGCACACGAGGGAAGGGACTCCCAACAATGGCTGTAAGCCTGTCCAAGGGTGGCAACGTCTCGCTCACCAAGGAGGCTCCGGGCCTGACCGCCGTCACCGTGGGCCTCGGCTGGGACGTCCGCACCACCACCGGCACGGACTTCGACCTCGACGCGTCGGCCATCGCGGTCAACGCCCAGGGC
>NZ_JAGSOG010000876.1 GCF_018139695.1 Actinospica durhamensis
GCCGTACTGCGCCTGGCTGATGAAGGGCTACTTCGACACCATCCCGTTCGAGATCGACGAGGCGGGACGGGTCGACGGGCTGACCCCCATCGGCACGTTCCTGCGGCTGATCCTGCCGCTCGCCAAGCCCGGGCTGGCGGTCGCCGCGTTCTACAGCTTCATCACCGCGTTCGGCGAGGTCGCCTTCGCCACGACGTTCATGCTCGACGACAAGAAGTACACGCTCGCCGTCGGCCTGCAGAGCTTCGTCAGCGAGCACGACGCGCAGCGCAATCTCATGGCCGCCACCGCGGTCCTGATCGCGATACCCGTCTCCGCGTTCTTCTACCTGGTGCAGAAGAACCTGGTGGCCGGCCTCACCGCCGGCGGCACGAAGGGATGACCCCCTTCGC
>NZ_JAGSOG010000877.1 GCF_018139695.1 Actinospica durhamensis
CCACAGCCTGGGGCCAGCTGATGCGGGGCGAGACGGACCTGATCACAGGGACCGTCAACGTCATGGGCCGCGAGGCCGCAGAGCGCATCTACGGCGCGGACCTGGTGCGCCGCGCCCTCCAGCTGGCAGACGCCGCCCACAGTCCGCTCATGACGATTACCCACCGGTAGGAGGCTCAGAAGATGACCGAGGTCACCACTCGTACCGGGCAAGCCTCCGCGGGTGCGGGGACGACCCGTCGGCCAGGTCCCGATCCGGCCTAGGAGGAGCTACCTCCGCGGACACGGGGACGACGTGCGGGTGCACGTTGCGCTCGTCGAGGGCGAGGAGCAACCCCCGCGAGTGCGGGGACGACCAGCGGTGGACGCGGCGTCGGGCCATGAGCTAAGGAC
>NZ_JAGSOG010000878.1 GCF_018139695.1 Actinospica durhamensis
GATCACATCCAGCGTCGCCGCCATATTGGCCAGCACAGCCGGGTGCCGATAATGAATCCCCGTAACAAGCGTCCCAAGCCGCAACCGACTCGTCGCCTGCGCCAACGCCGTCAGCGTGACCCACCCCTCCAGTCGACTGACGGACAGATCCGCACTGTGCGTCGGATAGAAGTGGTCCGACGTCCACCCCGACTCGAACGTCTCGATCCCATCAGCCGCCCGCCACACCTCGAGCATGGCGCCCCAGCCAGTGTTCTGCGGCGAAGTCTTGAACGCGAAACGCATGCAGCCCATGCTAATTCACCTCAACGACCGTGCACCAAACCCCGTCAACGCTCACGAGAAACCCCGTCGACGCTCACGAGCTCCCAGCCACCTGTCTCTTATACACA
>NZ_JAGSOG010000879.1 GCF_018139695.1 Actinospica durhamensis
ACGCTGACGCCGCCGACACACCCCCCACGAGCAGCGCCAAGACCAGCAGACCCAGGCACACAACCGAGCCGCGGCGCCCCGAACGCGGACGCGACGACGAGCCGCGGTACCGCCCGGGCCCGTCCATACCGGTCCCCTCGTCGCTCACCCACCCGATCACCACCCAGAATACGCGCAAGCACGCCGCCGGGTCACCCGATGTGGCCGAGTCCGTGCGTTCAGCAAGCGACCACGATCCCGCGCCCGACGCCCGGGCAACAGTCGAGCGCGTTCACCGCCTGCGCTCACCCGCCGCCGACCCCGCCGCCTTCGTCGAACCCGACCGCGCCACACCCACCGACTCCTGAGCCGCGCAGACACCAGCCCCAGCCGCCTTCCCGCCCTTCCCGTTC
>NZ_JAGSOG010000087.1 GCF_018139695.1 Actinospica durhamensis
GTCCCAGTGCTGCCACGCCCGCGCGTAGGCCTCCTGGACCACGTCCTCCGTCTCCGCCCGATCACCCGTCAGCGCGTAGACATAGCCCGAGACGCGGCGGACCGATCCCGCATAGAAGTCGTCGAACTCTTGACTGTTGCGCACCCTCACTCCCTCCGTTCCTGCGCGAACCGCTCAGCGCGTTCCGCACCGACTAGTCACGCGCGACCCGAAGCCGGGGTTCCGAAGATCTTTGCGTTTGTTGGATGAGAGTATTGACTGACTCAGTCAGTCAGTCTAACTTCGAGGTGTGCGAGGACGACTGCCGGCCCGGCCGCTCGGTGAGATAGCCGACGCGGCGATGCGGGTGTTCACCGCCAAGGGTTTCCGGCCCGCGGGCATCTCCGATGTGGCCGCGGACCTGGGGTTGAGCCACGGCGCGGTCTACACGTACGCGGACAGCAAGCAGGCGCTGCTCTACCTCGCCCTGCTGCGTGCGCTGGACCCGGACGGCGTCGACCTGCTCGAGGCCCCGGTCACGGCGCCCGCGCCGGACGAGATCGTGGAGCGGGTGCGGATCTGGGTGGGCAGGCAGGAGAACTCCGGTTCGCTGGCGGCCTCGCTCAGGGACGCGCGGCAGGCCCGCCCCGAGCTCTCCGTGGAAGCGGAGCTGCAGGCGGTCGTCGACGCGCTCTACGGATTCATCGAGCGCAATCGCACGGTGCTGCAACTGGTCGCGCGGGTCTCGGCGGAGCTGCCGGAGCTCGCGCAGTTCTACTTCGTGGAGAACCGGCGGGCCATCCTGGCCCGGCTCGGGGAGTTCCTGAGCTCGCGTATCGACGCGGGGCTGCTGCGGCCGGTGCCCGACGTACCGGTCGCGGCCCGGTTCATCGTCGAGACGATCGCCTGGTTCGCCATGCACCGGCACGGCGATCCCGACTCGGCGATGCTCTCCGACGAGGACTGCCGCCGCACCGTGCGCGACCTGGTGCCGTCCGCGTTCCTGCCGGCCGGCCGCACACCTCGGACAGAGCCCTGATCCAACGGGGACCGACATTCTCAGGGGGAGAGAGATGACGCAGAGCACCGAATCGACTCTGGACGGCACCGCGCCGCCGAGTCAGGAGACGAGTGGGAGGCGCCGGCCGGTCGGTTGGCGGCCGGTCCTGGCGGTGACGGCGCTCGCGGTGGTGATCCACGCCGCGGTGCTCACCCGGTACGGCTGGTTCGGCGACGAGTTCTACTACGTCATCTGCGGCCGCCACCCGGCCTGGGGATACGTGGACCAGCCGCCGCTGAGCCCGTTCCTGGCCCGGCTGGCCGCGGCGTTCCCGCCGGAGCACGGCCTGGTCGGACTGCGCCTGACGGCCCTCGCGTTCCAGGCCGGGTGCATCCTGCTGACGGCGGTGCTCGCGGCCGAGCTCGGCGGCCGGCGGCGCGCGCAGGCGATCGCGGCCGGCGCCGTCGCCGCGAGCCCGGTGTTCGTCGCGGCGTCGATGCTGTTCGGCACGACGGTGACGGACCAGTTCTTCTGGGTGGCAGTGCTCGTACTCGTCACCCGGGCGCTGCGGGTCGGGAGCACCCGGGCGTGGCTGGCGGCGGGCCTGGTGGCCGGCCTCGGCCTGGAGAACAAGTCGACGATGGCGGTGCTGCTGCTCGGGATCGGCGTCGGCTTCGCGCTCTTCCGGCGCGAGGTGCTGCGCACGAAGGGGCCGTGGCTGGCCGGCACGCTGGCCGTGCTGATCGAGCTGCCCAACCTGGTCTGGGACGCGCAGCACCGCTGGATCAACCTGAGCATGACGCGGTCGCTCTCGCACAAGAGCGGCGGCCCGCTCGGCTCGCTGATCGGACAGCTGCCGCTGCTGGCGACGGTGTACGCGGGCGTCCTGCTGATCATGCTGTGGGTGTTCGGCGTGCGGCAGCTCAAGTCGGCGGACCAGCGCGCGCACCGCTGGATGCTGGTCGTCGCGGTGGTCGCGGTCGTGCTGTTCACCGCCTCGGGCGGCAAGGCGTACTATCCGGCGCCGGTGCTGACCGCGCTGTTCGCGGCCGGCGCCGTGCACCTCGAGCGCGACGGCGGTGAGCGCGCGCGCCGCGTGCCGGCGGCCATCGCCCTGATGATGGTGATCAGCGTGCTGCTGTGCCTGCCGGTGCTGCCGCCGCAGGCCTCGAACAAGATCCGCGCGCTCGACCCCAACGTGATGGACACCTACGGCTGGTCCCGGTTCGTGACCGAGGTGGCCCAGGACACCAAGGCGCTCCCGGCGGACGTGCCGATCTTCACCAGCGACTACGAGGAGGCCGGCGCGCTGACCATCCTCGGGCCGGACGCGGGCGTCCACCGCACGATCGCGAGCGGCCACAACAACTACTGGCTCTGGGGACCGCCCGCGGGCAGCGACCAGACCGTGTTCGTCATCGGTCTCCCGCTCGCCGACCTGCGCGAGGTGTTCGGGAAGGTCACCGAGATCGGGCCGTACACGCTGCCGGACGGGCTGGGCAACGACGAGACCGCCCGCGGCGTGGCGTTCTACCTGTGTCAGGATCCGAAGGGCAGCTGGGCGCAGTTGTGGCCGAGCCTGCTGCACCTGGACTGAACCGCCCCGTCTGCGGCCGGCCGCCGCGGGTGGATCGGGAACCATCCCGCTCGCCTGCGGCGGCTGGAAACTGCCTGGTCAGGGACGCGTGGCGAGCATTGTGGGGCGCGGGGGACCGGCGTGGTTCCGGCCAGCCACCCGGGTGCTTTTCAATCACTGGACGGCTGGGCCCTATACTGAAGGGCGTGAGCGCCATAGGGCCTCATGCCGCAATCTTGATTCCGCTCCCTGTGACTGTCGGGACTTCGTTGGCCACACAGTCGGCACCCGCTCACCGGCAGGTGTTCTGTGCTGAGCCGCGGCTTCCACCACGTTCGGAGTGTTCTATGGCGGCGCGCCGCCCTGCTCGATCCACCACTTCCTCTGCGGCCGCCGTGTCCGGCGCCCCCGTTGCCACCATGCCGACCGCCGCGCCCGCCGCGGTGGCCTTGCCGGTCGCCAGCTTCGCGGAGCTCGGCGTCCCCCGGCAGCTGACCGAGCTGCTCGCGGCCGACGGCATCACCGCGCCGTTCCCGATCCAGGCGGCCACGCTGCCGGACGCCCTGGCCGGGCGCGACGTGCTCGGCCGCGGCCGCACCGGCTCCGGCAAGACCCTCGGCTTCCTGCTGCCCGTGCTCACCCGCCTCGCGCAGGACCCGCGCAAGCGGCGGCCGAACTACCCGCGGGCGCTGATCCTGGCTCCGACCAGGGAGCTCGCCACCCAGATCCACACCGCGGCCGAGCCGCTGGCCAAGGCGCTGGGCCTGCGCACCGCCGCCATCTTCGGCGGAGTCGGGGCGCGCCCGCAGATCTCCGCGCTGCGCTCGGGCCTCGACCTGGTGGTGGCCTGCCCGGGCCGGCTGCTCGACCACGTCGACAGCGGCATCGCGAACCTCGGCGAGGTCGAGATCACGGTGCTGGACGAGGCCGACCACATGGCCGACCTCGGCTTCCTGCCCATGGTCAAGCGCATCCTGGACGCCACCCCGGCGCGCGGGCAGCGCCTGCTGTTCTCCGCCACGCTGGACAACGGCATCGACGTCCTGGTGCGCCGCTACCTGGACAAGCCGGTGACGCACTCGGTCGACTCGGCCCTGTCCGAAGTGCCGAAGATGAGCCACCACGTGCTGCACGTCGAGTCCGAGGACCGGCTCGCGGTCCTGGTCGAGCTCGTCTCCGCCCCCGGGCGCACGATCGTGTTCACCCGCACCAAGCACGGCGCGAAGAAGCTCGCCCGGCAGCTGCTCGCGGCCCGCATCCCCGCGGTCGACCTGCACGGGAACCTGACCCAGGGCGCCCGTACGCGCAACCTCGCGGCCTTCACCGCCGGGCAGGCCACCGCCCTGGTCGCCACCGACATCGCCGCCCGCGGCATCCACGTGGACGAGGTCTCGCTGGTCGTGCACGCCGACCCGCCGGTCGAGCACAAGGCGTACCTGCACCGCTCCGGGCGTACCGCGCGGGCCGGGAACTCCGGCACGGTGGTCACGCTGATGACGGACGCGCAGGTGGGCGAGGTGCGCGACCTGATCCGCAAGGCCAAGATCACCGCCACCACCACCCGCCTCGCGCCCGGCGACCCGATGATCGCCACCCTGGCGCCCGGCACCCGCACGTTGGCCGAGCCCGCGGTGATCGCCGAGCTCACCGGCGAGGCGGCCGCCGCGCGCCGGGCCGAGTCGGCTCCGGCCACCTCGGGCGAGGGCCAGGGCGGCGCACGCCGGAACCGGCCGCGGCGCGGCACCGGGTCGGCCGGGGCGCAGAAGCAGGTCGTGAGCCCCCGTGCGAACGGCTCCGGCGGCGGACAGGGCTCCGCCGGCGGGTCCGGCAAGTCCGGCGCCGGCAAGTCGGCCGCGGGCAAGTCCGGCGGCGCCCGCAAGGGCGAGGGTCGCGGCGCCGCGGTCACCGGCGCCGGCTCGGGCGCGCAGTCGGGCTCGCGCCCGCGGCGTGCCTCCGGCGGCGCGGGCGCCGGCTCGGGCTCCGCAGGCGCAACCGGCGGCGCGGCGAAGGTCTCGCAGAACTTCCGCGGCCGCGCCCGCTGACGGCGGCGCGGTAGCAGAACCCATGGCAGGGGTTTGGCGCTTTGGCGTCAGGCCCCTGCCATCGCTGCGAGCAGTCCCAGGGTGCGCTCGCGCTCGCGTGCGGTGGCGAAGCCCGGGACGTTGGCCACGAACCGGGTCACCCCGACCTCCGCCAGCTGCCTGATTCGGTCCTCGACCTCGGATTCGTCCCCGATGACGGCCGCCTGCGTGGGCGAGGAGAGCTGTTCGAGGTCGAGCAGCATCCGGTAGGAGGGGACCGCGGCGTAGAAGCCGAGCTCGGCCGCGGCCCGTTCGTGTGCGTCCTCGCGGTCCCCGGTGACGCAGACGGGCAGGCTCGCGACCACCTGCGCGGCCCGGCCCGCCGCGGCCGCAGTCAGCTTCGGCACGATGTGCGTGCCGAGGGCGCGCGGACCGGCCAGGAAGGTCACGGTGCCGTCCGCGAGCTCCCCGGCCACGCGCAGCATCGCCGGCCCGAGCGCGGCGACCAGCACCGGCGGGGGAGTGCTGCCGGCGACGTGCCCGGAGAAACCGCTGGTGTCGGCCGTGATCATCGAGCCGTGTACGTTCACGGCGCCCTCGCGCAGCAGAGGCTGTAGGGCTTCGAGGTATTCGCGCATGTGCCGGGCCGGGTGGGCGAAGTCCAGGCCGAAGCGCTGCTCGATCGGGCGGCGGTGCGAGACGCCGATGCCGAGCGTGAGGCGTCCGCCGACGGCGGCCTGCACGGTCTGCGCCTGGCTGGACATGGTGATCGGATGGCGGGTGTGGGTCACCGTCACGGCGGTGCCGAGGCCGATGTCGGGCACCTCGCGGCCGATCACGGCGGCGGCGGTCAGCGCGTCCAGGTCGTACATCTGCCCGAGCCACACCGACTCAAGGCCCGCCTCGGCGGCCTGCCGGGCCTGGGCCACGAGTGCGTCGATCGCGTTGCCGCCCGCGCCGCGCGGCTGCAGGGCCACTCCGAGGGGAATCATGCGGCGAGAATAGTTCGATAATCCCGAACTGACAAACAGTCTGGTAGCGTGCCGCCGTGCGCGTCCTTCCGCAACCCGCCGTCGCAGACCTCGATCTCGCCCTGCTGCTGCACGCCCTCGGCGATCCGGTCCGGCTCGCGTTGGTGGGCCACCTCGCCGCAGAGGGCGAGACCACCTGCGCGCCCCCGGGCGTCCAGGTGCCGAAGTCGACGCTGAGCAACCACTGGCGGATCCTGCGCGAGGCCGGACTGACCAGCACGGTCGAGGACGGGCGGCACCGCCGGATGACCTTGCGCGCGGCCGAGCTCGACGCGCGTTTTCCCGGGCTGCTGGCCACCGTCCTGGCCGCGGCGGGATTCTCCGCCGGTGCCGGTGCCGGTGCCGGTGCCGGTGCCGGTGCCGGTGCCGGTGCCGGTGCCGGTGCCGGTGCGGCGGCGGAGCCGGCGGGCGGCGTCAGGGCACGTTGACGGGCCGCAGCCGCAGCAGGGCGGT
This sequence comes from Actinospica durhamensis, assembly GCF_018139695.1. Taxonomy (GTDB): domain Bacteria; phylum Actinomycetota; class Actinomycetes; order Streptomycetales; family Catenulisporaceae; genus Actinospica; species Actinospica durhamensis. The sequence continues at coordinate 6,061 of NZ_JAGSOG010000087.1, forward strand.
CACGGCGGCCCGGCTGGTGCGGCGGCCCAGGGCGGCGCGGGGGGCCTCGCGCAGCAGCACGGCGCACCAGTAGAGCGCGGTGGCCGGCCAGGGGTGGCGGCGGCGGTAGAGGCGGACGCGGTTGACCGACAGCAGCGCCCACAGGCGCGCCGAGGTGTGCGAATCGCCGCCGATGTGGGTGGCCTTCGCCTCGGGCGCGAGGCGGGTGGCGAAGCCGTTGTCGCGGGCCCGCAGGGCGAACTCCGTCTCCTCGGAGTAGAGGAAGAACGACTCGTCCCAGGGCCCGCACTGCTCCAGGCACCGGGCCGAGATCAGCAAGATCGCGCCGGTGGCCCAGTCGACGGTGGTGCTCGCCCGGTACGCGGCGGGGTCGAGCACGCTCTCGCCGAGCCAGGACACGCGCCCGGCCCGGCCGCCCAGGACGGCTTCGCCGAAGGCGCGCGGAATCGAGGGCTCGCGCCGCAGCGAGTATGCCAGTTCCCCCTGCGTGCTGTACATACAGGGCACGACGATCCCGGTGGCCGGCGCGCCCGGCTCGCCCGGGGCCTCGAGCAGGTCGAGCATGGGCCGGACGGTGCCGGGCTCGAGCCGGACATCGGGGTTGAGGATCAGCGCCGAGGTATACGGCTCGGCCTGCCGTAGCGCCGCGTTGATCGCGGCCGCGTAGCCGAGGTTGCCGCCGGTCGGCAGCACCCCGCCGTCCACGTCCGGGTGTTCGCGCAGCCAGCCCTCGGTCAGGGCCACGGTCTCGTCGGCCGAGTCGTTGTCGACGACGGTCAGGTGGTAGTTCTGGCCGCCCAGCCCGGCCGGCAGCGAGTCCAGCAGGCCGCCGAGCACGGACGCGCTGTTCCAGGTGACGACGACGATCTCGATCCGCGCGGCGTTCACTCGGCGCCGCTCCCGGGCCGCGTCTGCGCGGGCTGCGCGGGCTGCGGCGGATGCGGCTCCCGGCTGCTCTCGTCGCGCAGCCAGGTGGTGTAGTCGCCGGCCGCGACGGCCTTGCGGGCCCGGCGACGCGCGATCACCGTCACGCACAGGAACCAGGCGACGCGCGGGGCCATCCGCAGCGGCTCGCTGCGGATCAGGGCCATGAGGTCGGCGCGGCTGGTGCGGGCGGCCGCGCCGGCGTCGGCGAGTTCGGCGCGCGCGCTCGCCTGGGTGGTGACCGTCTGGACCCGGATCCGGCGGCGCAGCAGGTCGGCCAGGGTGCGCGGCGGGTGGATCCGGGCGAAGGCCCCGGCCACCACGGTGCGCTCCTCGGCGCCGAACACGAGCGAGGCGGCCAGGTCGTCGCCCATCAGCTCTGGGATCTGCGAAAGACGCGCGTAACCGGCCTGCGACACCCCGATCACGCCGCGGCCGAACAAACCGGCCCGCACCACCGGGAGCCTGAGCCACACGTCGTAGTACCAGCGCACGGTCCACGGACAGCCCAGGGTGGCGATCGCCCGCTCCGGGACCGCGGCCAGCGCCCCGTCCGCCAGGGCGGCGGCCAGCAGCCGCACGTCGGCGCAGCCGAGCTCCACGTCCGCGTCCACGTACAGCCGGGGGAAGTGCCCCGCGGCGGCCTCGTCGGCCAGCCGCATCGCCCGGTGCTTGTTCGCCACCGGGGTCTCGATGACCCGCACCGCCGGGCCGAAGGAGCGCGCCACCGCCGCCGAGTCGTCGCTGCAGCCGTTGGGGACCACCAGCACCTCGAGCTCCCCCGGTTCCGCGTCCTCCAGCAGGTGAGACAGGAGTCGAGGAAGGGCCGTGGCCTCGTTGAATGCGGGGACGACGACGCTAGTCACGGGCAGCAGTATCAGGGTCTCCACTCGATCTGTCCACTCGGGGTATGCAAATTCTACGTTACGTCATTGTTTGGCAAAGATCGGCAATGATCGCAACTTTCAGCGTGCCCTTACGTGGTCGATTTGATACGAAACGCTCCAGTATGTTGGCATCATACGGTGCGACGGGCGTGACGGAGGGTCACAGGTTGCGCCAGGCGCACGACATCGACGCAGGTGCGCCCTCGTGCACCTGCGACTTTATGAAGCTTTGGTGAAACCCTTTCAATCGAACCCCTATTGCCGCTAGTTTGCTGTCCTGTGAGAAGCTGCTGCCGCTTCTCGATCATCTGCCTGTCAAGGTATTGAAGGGGAGGGACCTTCTTTTACGGCGGATGGTTGCTGCTCGGCAGCGCGCCTTTCGACGTGCGCCCATTGTTTCGCTCATACTGATCATTGTCCGGGGAGAGCGATGACTTCAGTAAGTGTCACACCCACACGTCGAGATCCGGAGGCGGAGTACCGAGGGCTCATCGCCGGCCCGCGTCGCCCCCGGATCTGGACACTCGTCCTATCCGATACCGGCGCCGCCTGCGCGGCCGCCGTGCTCGCGACGCTCTGGCACCTCGGTGGCAGCGACGTCGCCGGCCTGCACGGAACCCCGACCCGGCTGGCCACCTTCGCGGTGGTGCCGCTGTGGGTGCTCGGCCTTGCCGCCTGCGGTGCCTACGGCCGCCGACTGCTGCCCGGGGACGACGGACTGCGCAACCGCGTGGTGCGGGTCGCGGTCCGGATCGGCGTGCTGATCGCCTTCGTCAGCCTGCTGATCGACAGCATGGCCCTGATGCGCCGCGACGTGCTGACGGTCGCCTACGCCGCCCTGCTCACGCCCTGTATCAGGGTCCTGGTCCAGCGCCTCGGCTCCTACGACTACGGGCACCGCTACGAGGCCCGGCGCGGCCTGCTGGTGGGCCACCTGCGCACCATCGACGAGTTCCTGGCGCACCGGCGCCCGGCCGACGCCAAGCAGCTGAGCGTGGTGGCCGCCTGCGTCATCGGCGGCGAGGGCGAGAACGAGAGCCTGCTCGACCTGCCGGTGCCGGTGGTCGGCGGCGCCGGGGAGATCGTGCGCGCGGCCCGGGCCAACCGCTGCGACGCGGTGATCCTGCTCGGCGGCTCCGGCCTCGGCCGCACCGCCCTGCGCCGGATCTGCTGGGAGCTGAACGAGGCCGGGGTGGACGTGGCGCTCGCGCCCATCCTCACCGACGTCTCGGCCGGGCGGATCGCGATGGCGCACAGCGGCGGGCTGCCGCTGCTGCACCTGCGCGCGCCGGTGCTCACCGGACCGTCGCGCTGGCTCACCGACCTGTGCCAGCGGGCCTGCGCGCTGCTCATCCTGACCCTGCTCAGCCCCCTGATGATCGTGCTCGCGGTGCTGGTGCGGGCCACCAGCCCGGGGCCCGCGCTCTTCCGGCAGACCCGGGTGGGCAAGGACGGGGCCGAGTTCACCTGTCTGAAGTTCCGCACCATGTGCGTGGACGCCGAGGCCCGGCAGGCCGAGGTGGCGCACCTGAACGAGATGGCCGACGGACCGCTGTTCAAGATCAGCAAGGATCCGCGGCTGACCCGGATCGGCGGTGCGCTGCGCCGCTACTCCCTGGACGAACTGCCGCAGCTGCTGAACGTGGTCGACGGCTCGATGGCCCTGGTCGGCCCGCGCCCGCCGCTGCCGGCCGAGGCGGAGCGCTACACCGACGAGATGCGCCGGCGCCTCGCGGTCAAGCCGGGACTGACCGGCCTGTGGCAGGTCAGCGGGCGTTCCTCGCTCTCCTGGGCCGAATCGGAACGATTGGACCTGAGCTACGTGGAGAACTGGTCGCCCAGCCTGGACGCGATGATCCTGTTGCGCACCACCTCGGCCGTCGTGCGCGGGGACGGGGCCTTCTGATGACGACGGGCACGGAGACGATGACCACTGATATACACGGCGCCCCGGCCGCCTCGTCCGAGCCCGCGGGCCTGGGCGTGGCCGTGGTCGGCGGCGGCTACTGGGGACCGAACCTGGTGCGCAACTTCCAGGCCTCGGAGTCCTTCGAGCTGCGCTGGATGTGCGACCTGCGGATCGAGCGGGCCCAACGCGCGCTCGGGCGCTACTCCACCGTGACCGCGACCGACGACTACGCGCGGGTGCTGGCCGACCCGCAGGTCGCGGCCGTGGCCATCGCCACCCCGGCCGCCACCCACCGCGACCTCGCCCTGGCCGCGCTGCGCGCGGGCAAGCACGTGCTGGTGGAAAAGCCCCTGGCCGCCGGGTACGCCGAGGGCCGCGAGCTGGTCGAGGCGGCCGAGGAGCGCGGCCTGATCCTGATGTGCGACCACACCTACTGCTACACCCCGGCCGTCACCTACATCAGGGACCTGATCGCCTCGGGCGAGCTCGGCGACCTGCACTTCCTGGACTCGGTGCGGATCAACCTCGGTCTGGTGCAGCCGGACGTGGACGTGCTGTGGGACCTGGCGCCGCACGACCTCTCCATCCTCGACTTCATCCTCCCGCCGGGCATGGCGCCGCTCTCGGTGGCCGCCCACGGCGCCGACCCGATCGGAGCCGGGCGCGCCTGCGTCGGCTACCTCACGCTCAACCTCACCGGCGGGGCGATCGCGCACTTCCACGTCAACTGGCTCTCTCCGAGCAAGGTGCGCACCACCATGATCGGCGGTTCCAAGCGGACGCTGTTGTGGGACGACCTGAACCCGACCCAGCGCATCGCGGTGTTCGACCGCGGCGTGGACCTGACCCCGCCGGCCCAGCTGAGCGAGCAGACCCGGCGCGAGATGCAGATCAGCTACCGCTCCGGCGACATGGTCGCGCCCGCCCTGGCCGAGCGCGAGGCGCTGCGCACCATGGTCGAGGCCTTCGCGACCGCGATCAACACCGGAACCCCGCCGCCGACCGACGGCCGCGCGGGCCTGCGCGTGGTGGACATCCTCGAGTCCGCCTCCCGCAGCCTCGAACTCGACGGGGCACCCGTCGCCTTGCAGGGAACGAAGGGAACGAGCTCGTGAACAGCTTGCACAGCGCGCCGGAACACGGCGTCCCGGTCGCGGGCCGCCGCGTCCTGGTCACCGGCGGCGCGGGCACCATCGGGTCCAATCTGGTGGACCTGCTGGTGAAGGAGAACGCCGCGCGGATCGTCGTGTTCGACAATTTCGTGCGCGGCCGGGCGGAGAACCTGGCCTGGGCCACCGCCCACGGCCCGGTGGAGGTGATCGACGGCGACATCCGCGACCGCAAGGCCCTGGCGTCCGCGGTCGACGGGGCGGACCTGGTCTTCCACCTCGCCGCGATCCGCATCACCCAGTGCGCGCAGGAGCCGCGGCTGGCCAACGAGGTCCTGGTCGACGGCACCTTCAACGTGCTGGAGGCGGCGGTGGAGGCGGGCGTGCGCAAGGTCGTGGCCTCCTCCTCGGCCTCGGTCTACGGTCTCGCCGACCGCTTCCCCACGCCGGAGGATCAGCACCCTTATCACAACGACACGTTCTACGGCGCGGCGAAGGCCTTCAACGAGGCGATGCTGCGCAGCTTCCACGCCATGCACGGGCTCGACTACGTCGCGCTGCGCTACTTCAACGTCTACGGCCCGCGGATGGACATCCACGGGCTCTATACCGAGGTGCTCATCCGCTGGATGGAGCGGATCGTGCAGGGCCAGCCGCCGCTGATCTTCGGCGACGGGGCGCAGACCATGGACTTCGTGCACGTGGCCGACATCGCCCGGGCCAACCTGCTCGCTGCCGAGGCGCCGGTGACCGACGCGGTGTTCAACGTGGCCTGCGGGGTCGAGACGAGCCTGCTGCAGCTGGCCGAGGGGCTGCTCGCGGCCATGGACGCGCACGGCCTCGCGGTCGAGCACGGGCCCGAGCGCGCGGTCAACGGGGTGCGGCGCAGGCTGGCCGACACCTCCGCGGCGGCCGAGCGGCTCGGCTTCCGGGCCGAGATCGGCTTGGACGAGGGCCTGCGCGACCTGGTGCGCTGGTGGCGGGCCGAGCGCGCGGCCGAAGCGGCCGAGGCCGCGGCCGGCGCGCCCGAGGTGGCGGCGCGATGAGCACCACGACCGACCGGATCCCAGTGATGGTGCCCTTCCTCGGCGAGCGGGAGGAGAAGGCGGTCGCCGAGGTGGTGGCCTCCGGCTGGATCGCCCAGGGCCCGCGCGTCGCGCAGTTCGAGGGCGCCTTCGCCGAGCGCGTCGGGGCCGGGCACGGCGTCGCCGTCAGCTCCTGCACCACCGCGCTGCACCTGGCCCTGGTCGCCTGCGGGATCGGACCGGACGACGAGGTGATCGTGCCGTCGTTCTCCTTCATCGCCACCGCGAACGCGGTGCGCTACGTCGGCGCCGAGCCGGTGTTCGCGGACGTGGACGAGCAGACCGGGAATCTGACCCCTGAGACGGTCCGGGCAGTGCTCGGCCCGCGCACCCGGGCGATCGTGCTGGTGCACCAGGGCGGGGTGCCCGCCGACGTGCGGGCGCTGCGCGAGCTGGCCGAGCCGCTGGACATCCTGCTGGTCGAGGACGCGGCCTGCGCCGCCGGTTCGACCTACCGCGGCGCGCCGGTCGGAGCCGACGCGCTGGTCGCGGCCTGGTCCTTCCACCCGCGCAAGCTGCTGACCACCGGCGAGGGCGGCATGCTCACCCTCGACGACGCGGACCGGGCCGCCCGGCTGCGGCGGCTGCGCGAGCACGGCATGTCCGTCTCGGCCGCGGACCGGCACGCCAGCACCGGCCCGGTGCTCGAGCAGTACCTGGAGGTCGGCTTCAACTTCCGGATGACCGACATCCAGGCCGCGATCGGGCTGATCCAGCTGGAGAAGCTGGACGCGATGATCGCCCGCCGCCGCGAGCTCGCCGCGCACTACCACGCGCTGCTCGAGGACGTGCCCGGGGTGCGGGCGGTGCGCGACCCGGAGTACGGGCAGAGCAACTACCAGTCCTTCTGGGTGCTGCTCGACCCGGACTTCCCGGGCGGGCGCGACGGCGCGCTGGCGCGGCTGGCCGAGGGCGGGATCTCGGCCCGGCGCGGGATCATGGCCTCGCACCTGGAGCCGGCCTACGAGAAGGTCGAGCACGTCGACCTGCCGGTCACCGAGCGGCTGACCCGCGACTCGCTGATCCTGCCGCTGTTCCACACGATGACGGCGGCACAGCAGGAGCGCGTGGTGGCGGCGCTGCTGGAACCGGTGGCATCAGGTGCCTGAGGAGACGGACGCGCAGTCCGAGCTGCTGATCTTCGGCGCGGGCGGCTTCGGGCGCGAGACGGCGCAGGCCGTCGCCGCCGCCCGGGCCGCCGGCGGCTCCTGGCGGCTGCTCGGCTTCCTCGACGACGACCCGCTGCTGGCCGGGGGAGAGGTGGCCGGCACGCCCGTGCTCGGCGGCGGCGACCTGGCCCGCTCGCTCGCGCCGGCCGGCGTGGTGCTGTGCGTCGGCAGCGTGCGCGACCCGCTGGCCCGGATGCGGGTGGCCCGCCGGGTGGACCTGCCCGCCTCGCGCTTCGCCACCTTCGTGCACCCGTCGGTCGAGGTGTCTTCGGACTCGACCATCGGCCCCGGCTCGGTGCTGCTGGCGCACAGCGTGCTGACGGCCGCGGTCCGGATCGGGGCGCACGTCGCGGTGATGCCGCGGGCCGTGTTCACCCACGACAACGTGATCGAGGACTACGTCACCGTCGCCTCGGGGGTCTGCCTCGCCGGCGGGGTGCACGTGGAGCGCGGCGCCTACCTCGGCGCGGGCGCGCTGGTGCGCGAGTACGTCCGGATCGGAGCCGGATCCGTGGTGGGCATGGGCTCCGTGGTGCTGGGCGACATCCCGTCCGGACAGGTGTGGGCCGGGAACCCGGCGCGCTACCTGCGGACCCTGGCGTTCTCCGACGCCGCCACATCGCAGACCACGAACAGGGGAGGATCGTAAGTCATGAGGGGGATAGCGCTGGTTGACCTCAAGGCCGCGCACGCCGAGGTCGAGCAGGAGGTACGCGAGGGGTTCGAGCGCGTGCTGGCCTGTACCGGCTTCGTCGGCGGGGCCGAGGTGGCCGCGTTCGAGCAGGAGTTCGCCGCGTTCGGCGAGGTGCGCCACTGCGTGGGCGTGGCCAACGGCACCGACGCGCTGGAGCTGGTGCTGCGCGCGCTCGGACTCGGCCCGGGCGACGAGGCGGTGCTGCCCGCCAACACCTTCGCCGCCACGGCCGAGGCGGTCGCCCTCACCGGGGCGCGGCCGGTGCTCGTGGACTGCGACGAGGACTACCTGATCGACGTCGAGGCCGCCGCCGCGGCGGTCGGGCCGCGCACCAAGGCCGTGCTGCCGGTGCACCTCTACGGCCAGCTCGCCCCGGTCGAACGGCTCGGCGCGCTGCTCGAGGGCGGCTCGGCGCGGATCGTGGAGGACGCGGCCCAGTGCCAGGGTGGCCGCCGGCTGGGCCGGCAGGCCGGGGTCGGGGGCGTGGCGGCCACCAGCTTCTACCCGGGCAAGAACCTCGGCGCCTACGGGGACGCGGGCGCGGTGCTGACCGACGACGCCGAACTGGCCGAGGCCGTCAGGATCCTGGCCAACCACGGCGGCCGGAGCAAGTACGAGCACGTCGTCGTCGGGCGCAACAGCCGGCTCGACGCGCTGCAGGCGGTCGTGCTGCGGGCCAAGCTCAAGCGGCTGGCCGGGTGGAACGAGGCGCGCCGCGCCGCCGCCGCCCGCTACGACGCGCTGCTGGCCGGGCAGGACCTGGTCCGGACGCCGACGGTGCTGGAGGGCAACGAGCACGTCTGGCACCTGTACGTGGTCAAGGTCGGCGAACCCGGCGACGGCGGCTCGCGGCGTGACGCGGTGGTGGAGAAGCTCAACGCCGAGGGCATCGGCGCGGGCGTGCACTACCCGTTCCCGCTGCACCTGACCCCGGCCTTCGCCCACCTCGGCTACGGTCCGGGCGCGTTCCCGCGGGCCGAGGACGCGGCCGACCGGATCCTCTCGCTCCCGCTGCACCCGCACCTGACCGCGGACGAGCAGGAGCGGGTCGTCGAGGCCCTGTTGGCAGCGGTCGGATGAGAGGCGTGCCGCGACACGGCGGCTCCCGTGCCCCGCGACGAGCTCTGCTCGTCGCGGGGTTCGTCGCGTGTGGGCTGGGTCTCGCGGCCTGGCTGCTGTTCGGTTCCAGCCCCGGCTCGGGCGCGGTGGCGCCCATCATCGTCGGCGCGCCCGCGGGCAGTACCTCGAGCTCGCCCGGGCAGGCGGCCGGTTCGCTCGGCCCGGCGCCGAGCCTGACGGCGAGTGTGATCACGACGGCCGCCTCCGGCCGGGCCTCGGCCGCCGCGACGAAGGCCAAGGCGGCCGCGTCCTCCGCCGCCGCGACGTCCTGCAGCACGCCGGGCGCCTGCGGCTTCCCGGACGCCGAGAGCACCGGACCGCGCACCGCCAGTTTCGCCAGCCACTCCGGCAACGTCGAGATCAAGCAGAACGGCGAGGTCATCAGCGGCTGGGACCTGTCCGGCTCGCTGGACGTGTACGCCAACGACGTCACCGTGATCGACACCCGGATCACCTCGACGAACTGGTGGGCGGTGAACCTGCGGCCCGGCTACACCGGCCTGCGCATCCTGCACAGCCGGCTCACCGGGACACCCGGGGCCGGGCCGGACAACGGCGGCGAGGACTACGCCGTCTCCGACATGGGCGACGGCACGATCGAGGTCGGCTGGGACGACGTGTCCGTGTTCGCCGACGCGCTGTCCATGGGCCACGGCTACATCCACGACGACTACGTGCACGACATCGTGCCGTTCATCAACCGCTCCGGCGGCTACGCGCACCTGGACGCCGTGATCAGCGACGGCGACGACACGCTGGGTCTGCGCGTGGTGCACAACACGCTGCTCAATCCGGTGCCCGTCGGGCAGGGCACCACCTCGGTGATCGGCCTGCTGCCGAACACCGGTCCCATCTCCAACACCACGATCAGCGACAACTGGCTGGCCGGCGGTGGCTACACGGTCTACGGCGGCGGCAGCGGGGCCACCGGCGTCGTGGTGACCGGGAACATCTTCTCCACCGTGTACGCGGGCTCGTGCGGGTTCTACGGGCCGGTCGCGTACTGGAACGCCGGTGGCAGCGGAAATCAATGGTCGAACAACAAGCTGACTACCGGCACGCAGGTCGTCCCGGCGACGTGACGGCCCGATCCGAAGACAAGCACACAGACAGGCACGTCCAGGCAGGCGCGGTTCCTGGTGGGGGACCGCGCCGAGGAAGGCGAGAACATGAAACTGCGGCAATGGACGCGCAGCGCGCGTACTGCCCTCTTCTCCGCGGCCGCGGTCCTGGCCGCGACGGTGGCCGCACCACAGGTGGCGTCCGCGGACACCGGTCCATGCGGGCCGAGTTCCAATGCCATCGTCTGTGAGAACTCACAGCCGGGCACCCCGATGTCCGACTGGTACGCGCCGAGCTCCTGGGGCGACATCGAGGGATTCCCGACCGCGACCAGCGTGCCGCTCGGCGGCACCATCAACTTCTCGGTCAGCTCCCCGGTCGCCTACAAGGTGGAGATCTACCGGCTCGGCTGGTACGGCGGCGACGGCGCTCGGCTGATGCCGACCTCGCCGACCACGACCTACCCGGCGATCACCCAGCCCGCCTGCGACACCTCGGCCTCCACCGGCGAGGTGGACTGCGGCAACTGGTCCGTCACCTCGAGTTGGACCGTGCCGACGAACGCCGTCTCCGGGGTCTACCTGGCCGAGTTCGACCAGAGCGACAACGAGGGCCTGATGCCCTACCCGTTCGTGGTCACCAACCCCTCGAGCACCTCCGACATGATCGTGCAGACCTCCGACCAGACCTGGCAGGCCTACAACATGTGGGGCGGGGCCGACCTCTACGAGGGCGACGGACCCGCGCCGGACGGGCGCGACTACGCCGTGAGCTACAACCGGCCGATGGACATCGCCGGCGAGAACGGCATCTTCGGGTCCGAATACCCGATGATCGAGTTCCTGGAGCGCAACGGCTACGACCTGACCTACCTGTCCTCGGTGGACATCACCCAGAATCCGTCGCTGCTGCTCAACCACAAGGTGTTCGTCTCCTCCGGGCACGACGAGTACTGGGACGAGCAGCAGTTCGACGCGGCCACCGCGGCCAAGGACGCGGGCGTGAACCTGGCCTTCTTCAGCGGCAACGACGTGTTCTGGCGCACCCAGCTGCAACCGAGCATCGCCAACGGGGCCGCGGACCGGACCGTGGACACGTACAAGATGACGAAGATGGAGTTCCCGCAGCCGGACGGGGTGGCCGACCCGAGCGGGCAGTGGACCGGCACCTGGATGGACCCGGCCGGCGCCGCGACCGGGGCGAAACCGGAGAACCAGCTGACCGGCACCCTGTTCAACGTCAACGGATACCGCGCCGACTCGATCACCGTGTCCTACCCGTTCAGCCAGGACCGGCTCTGGCGCAACACCTCCGTCGCCGCGCTCCAGCCCGGCCAGACCTACACCATGCAGACCGGGACCCTCGGCTACGAGTGGGACTCCGACATCAACGACGCCACCCGGCCACCGGGTGAGATCGACCTGTCCTCGACCACGGTCGCGATCACGAACGGCACGCTGCGCGAGGACTGGGGCAACGTCTACGGCAACGGCAACGCCACGCACAACCTGACCGAGTACCGGGATCCGAAGTCCGGCGCGCTCGTGTTCAGCTCGGCCACCGTGCAGTGGGCCTGGGGCCTCGGCACCACGCACGCCGACCTGACCACCACCGAGGATCCGGTGATGGAGCAGGCCACGGTGAACCTCTTCGCCGACATGGGCGTGCAGCCCTCGACCCTGCAGTCCGGGCTGGTGGCCGCGACCAAGTCCGCGGTCACCACCGGCCCGACGGTCAACGTCGCCACGCCCACGCCGAACCTGTCCACCCCCGCCATGACCCCGCTGACCATCAGCGGCACGGCGACGGCGGCGAGCGGCGCGGTGGTGGCGCGGGTGGAGGTCTCCACCGACGGCGGCACCACCTGGAACCCGGCCACCGGCCTCGGGAACTGGACCTACAGCTGGACGCCGCTGGCCACCGGCGCGGCCACGGTCCTGGTGCGCGCCGAGGACGACAGCGACAACATCGGCACGGCCGCGAGCATCCCGGTCACCGTGACCGCGGCGGTGTGCCCCTGCTCCGTCTTCCCCGACGCCCTCACCCCGGCCAAGGCGGACAGCGGCGACGCGCACGCCGTCGACGTCGGCATGAAGTTCCAGCCGAGCCAGCCCGGCGAGATCACCGGCGTCCAGTTTTATAAGTCCGACGCGAACACCGGCACGCACGTCGGCTCGCTGTGGACCTCGTCCGGGACCCTGCTCGGCAGCGTCACCTTCACCAACGAGACCGCCGACGGATGGCAGCAGGCGAGCTTCGCCCAGCCCATCCCGGTGACCGCCGGCACCACGTACGTGGTCTCCTATTACGCGCCGAACGGCCACTACTCCGCGGACTCCAACTACTTCGCCAGCCAGAACGCGGGGATCGCGCCCATCCAGGGCCTTTCCACCACCGCGTCCGGGGGCGACGGCGTCTACAAGTACGCCAGCGCCACCGCGTTCCCGACGACCGCGTACCAGGCCAGCAACTACTGGGTGGACGCGATCTTCCAGGGCAACGTGAGCAGCACCACCCCGCCCACGGTCACCTCGACCACCCCGGCCGCCGGCACCACGAACGTCCCGGTCAACAGCTCCCTGACGGCGACCATGAGCGAGGGCCTGACCGCGAGCTCGGTCAAGTTCACCCTGACCGACCAGAACGGCGTGGCCACCCCGGGCTCGCTCACCTACGACCCGGTCGGCCACACCGTGACCTTCCAGCCGGCCGGCGAGCTGTCCATGGCCGACACCTACACCGCCTCGCTCACCGCGACCGACCTGTGGGGCAACGCCATGCCCTCGGCGTACACGTGGCAGTTCACCACCTCGAGTACGCCGCCGAGCTACACCTGCCCCTGCTCGCTGTGGAACGGCACGGCCGTGCCGACGACCACGAGCACCAGTGACTCGCACGCGGTCGAGGTCGGCATGCGCTTCCAGTCGGCCGTGGCCGGCTACGTCACCGGCGTCAGCTTCTATAAGGGCACGAAGAACACCGGCACGCACATCGGGAACCTGTGGTCGAACACCGGCACCCTGCTGGCGACCGGCACCTTCACCGGGGAGAGCGCGAGCGGCTGGCAGACGCTGACCTTCGCCAACCCGGTGGCCATCACCGCCAACACGCCCTACGTCGTGTCCTACTTCACGCCGACCGGCTACTACTCCTCCAACTCGGCCTACTTCACCGCGCCGATCACGAACTATCCGCTCACCGCCCTGGCCAGCGTCTCCGGATCCGGCAACGGGCTCTACCACTACGGGACCGCCTCGGCGTTCCCGACCACCAGCTACAACTCCACCAACTACTGGGTGGACGCCGACTTCAGCACCCAGGTCTCCGGCTCCGGCGGCAGCGGCACCGAGGACGCCGCGGCGGTGACCGGCACCTCCACCATCACCCCGACGACGAGCTCGTACGCGAACGCCGTCTACCCGGCCACCGTGGGCTTCTCCCAGGCGATCGAGCCGCAGAGCCTGCACGTGAAGGTGACCACCGACCAGGGATACCAGGGCTCCGAATCCGCGGCCGGCACCGGCGTGGCCGGCACCGTCTCCTACAACCCGAGCACCTTCACCGCCTCGTTCAAGCCGGCCCAGCCCCTGGTGCCGGGCCAGACCTACCACGCCGTGGCCACCGCCACGTCCGTGGCGGGCAAGGCGGTCGCGCCGATCTCCTGGAGCTTCACCGCCGCCGGGTTCACCCCGGTGCGCTCGGCCGGCGGCACGGTGCCGGCCCAGGGCGCCTCGCCCCAGGTGGTGCTGGCCGTCGAGACCCGGCTGCCCAAGCGCTACACCATCGAACCCCTCGACGTCTGACCGGAAGGAAGACCCGTCGCGTGAGCACGGTGAGCGTGATCGTCCCCTGTTACAAGTACGGCCGCTATCTGGAGGAGTCGGTCGGCAGCGCGCTGCACGGCCAGGACGGCGTCGACGTCAGAGTCCTGATCATCGACGACGCCTCGCCGGACGACTCGGCGGATCAGGCCAGGGCGCTCGCGGCGCGCGACCCGCGCGTGCAGGTGCTGGTGCATCCCCGCAACCGGGGGCACATCGCCACCTACAACGAGGGTCTGCTCGAGTGGGCCGAGGGCGACTACTGCGCCCTGCTCTCGGCCGACGACCGGCTCACCCCCGGCGCGCTCAGCCGCGCCGCGGCGCTGCTCGACGCCCATCCGGAGGTCGGGTTCTGCTATGGCCATCCGCTGCGTTTCCAGCACGGCGGGCCCCTGCCCGAGGCCAGGACCGAGGGCAGGGGCTGGAGCGTGTGGGACGGGCAGTGGTGGCTGCGGCGCCACTTCGAGCGCGGGCACGGCTGCATCACCTCCCCGGAGGTGGTGGTGCGCACGAAGCTGCAGCGGCAGGTCGGCGGGTACGACCCCGGCCTGCCGCACTCCGGGGACATCGAGATGTGGATGCGCCTGGCCGCGCACGCGGACGTCGGGTACCTGCGCGGCGTGGACCAGGCGTACTACCGGGTGCACGGCGCGAACATGTCCACCACCGACTTCGGCGGCCAGCTCGACGACCTGCGCCAGCGCAAGGCGGCCTTCGAGGCCGTGCTGGCGCGCTGCGCCGAGCAGATCCAGGACCGGGACGAGCTCGACGGGCTCGTCCACCGCACGCTCGCGCGCCAGGCCCTGCGCCGGGCGCTGCGGGCCTACGACCGGGGCCGGACCCGACAGGTCCCGGTCGAGGAACTCGTGGAGTTCGCCCAGCAGTGCTGGCCCGGCTACACCCGCCTGCCGGAGTACCGCGGCCTCGCGCTGCGCCGGCGGATAGGGCCGGGCGTCATGCCCTACCTCCAGCCGCTCGTGCTCTCCGCGGTCGGGCACCGCGTGCGCGAGCGGCTGTGGTGGCGCACCTGGCGGCGAACCGGAATCTAAATCCAAGGGGGAACACCATGCTCGGGCATGTCAGACGCCTGCTGACGGCGGGGACCGCGATCCTGCGCGAACCGCCCTGGGCGCCGCCGGGACACTTCTACTCGCCGGTGCCCGGCCGCGCCGACACCGCGCGCGCCGTGCGCGCCCTGGGCCGGGAGAGGGCGGCGGCGCCGCGCGAGGGGCCGGCCGGCGTCGAGCTCAACGCCGAGGGGCAGCGGATGCTGTTCAAACAGCTCTCGGTGTACTTCCCGGACCTGCCCACGGTCCGGACCCCGGGCCGGCGCTACCACCCGGACAACTCCATGTACGGGCTCGGCGACGCCGCCGTCTACCACGCGATGCTGCGCCGGTGTCCGCCGCGCCGCGTGGTGGAGGTCGGCTCCGGCTACTCCTCCGCGGTCGCGCTGGACACGGCGGAGCGCCACCTGGACGGGGTCGCCTTCACCTTCATCGAGCCCTACCCGCAGCGGCTGCTCGGCCTGCTCGGCGCCCGCGACCGGGAGCGGTGCACCCTGATCGCCCGCCCGGTGCAGGAGGTGGACCTGCGGGTGTTCACCGAGCTGGCCGCAGGGGACGTGCTGTTCATCGACTCCTCGCACGTGAGCAAGGCCGGCAGCGACGTCAACTTCCTGTTCTTCGACGTGCTGCCGCGCCTGGCCGACGGCGTGCTCGTGCACGTGCACGACATCCTCTGGCCCTTCGAGTACCCCGAGCGCTGGCTGCGCCAGCGCCGCGGCTGGACCGAGTCCTACCTGCTGCGCGCCTTCCTGCAGTACAACAGCGTGTTCACGGTCGAGCTGTTCAACGCCTGGCTCTGGGAGAACGAGCCGGACACCGTCCGCGAGCTGCTGCCGGCCGCGGCCGGTCAGCTGCCGGGCGGGATCTGGCTGCGCAAGGGCGCGCGGCCGGAGGAGTCCGAGCCGGCGTCCCAGGTGGTGTAGTAGGTCTGCGGATTGACCAGGTAGCGCACGGTGCCGCGGGGGAGGTGCGCGACGCGGTGGCGGCGGGCGAAGGGATACAGGCTTGCCCAGTCCTCGCGCGGCAGCACCCCGCGGTCCCGTCGCAGCCTGCTGAAACGCAGCCCGGCGGCGGTGCGCACGACGAAGGCGTTCGCGTCCAGGTAGGCGCGCTCCCTGGCCGTGCGCACGTCGAAGCCCTCCGAGATGACGTCGTGGTCGGTGCCGTCCGGCAGCACCCGGCGCAGCGCGGTGTAGACGCCGCCCAGCTTCGGATCCGCCTCCAGCGCGGCCACCGTGATCTCCAGGTGCTCGGGCGCCCAGGTGTTGTCGTCGTCGAGGAACGCCAGGTAGCGCGAGTCCGCCAGCCGGATGCCGACGTTGCGCACGACGCCGAGGACCGCGCAGTTGCGCGAGAGGCTGAGCGCGACCAGCCGCGGATCCGCGGGCAGCGGCGGCAGTCCGGCCCCGTCGTCGACCACGAGGACCCGGTGCGCGCGCACCGTCTGCGCCAGCGCGGAGTCCACCGCCGCGCGCAGCTGCTCCGGCCGCCGGTAGGTCGGGATGATCGTGGTCACCAGCGGCACGGCGCCGTCCGGTGCGGGCGGCAGCAGCGCACGCAGCCTTTTGACCTCGGCGCTCTCGAAGCGCCGGATGCGCAGCGCGGTGTGGCCCAGCAGTACCTTGTTGCGCAGCTCGTACGGCGGAAGCCAGCCGAACCGGGCCCGCAGGGCCTTCTTGACGCGTGCCTTCACCACTGCGGCTCTCCTTGCGGGACGTCCCAGGCGGTCGGGGTCGGAATCGCGGCCGGGGCCGGGGCGCGGCCGAATCGATGCCGCGGGGAGCTGCGGCCGTTGCCCGCCCGCAGCCGTGACACCGTCGGCCACACGATCAGGGCGTACGCGGCCAGCGCGGGCAGGGACGCGGCGAACAGCTCCAGCGTCATGGGCAGTCCGGCGAAGCGGGCCACGGCCAGCGAGATCGCCGCCATCGCCGCGCCGCCGAGCAGCGGGCGCAGACAGGCCCGCAGCACTACCCGGGGCCTGATGCCCGCGCGGGAGAGCGCCCACAGGTACAGCGGCGTGACCAGGGGCCCGGCCACCAGGATGTGCCCCGCCCCGACCCCGGCGATGCCGCGGTCGCGCGCGGCGAAGATCAGCACCGGGATCAGCGCCACCAGCCACCAGCCCTGCACCAGGATCAGGGCACGCTGACGCCCGGCCGCGACCAGGCAGTCGTAGCAGAGCTCGAAGGCCACCCGCAGCACCCCGAGCATCGCCAGGAAGCTCAGCGCGCCCGAGGCCTGGGTCCACTCGTGCCCGTAGACGAAGGAGATCGCCGGTTTGGCCAGGGTGAGCAGCAGCACGCACGGCGGCATCGCCGCGGTCATCAGCAGGCTGAGGCTGCTCTCGAAGCCCTGGGCGATCCGCCCGGTCTCGGCCAGCCGGGAGAACCCGGCGAACGAGACCCGCCGGGCCACCTCGGACACCGCCCGCACCGGCCAGCCGGACATGTTGAAGGCCAGCTGGTAGAGCCCGAGCGCCACCGGGCCGAGGGTCGCGCCGACCACCACCGAGTCCACGTTGAGCATGCACAGCACCAGCAGGCTCGCCCCGGCCAGCGGCATCCCGAACCGGATCAGCGCCTTCGCCTGCGCCCGGTCCCAGCCGGGCCGCAGGAACCCGGGCGCGCACAGCCCGCAGCCGACCAGGCCCACCACGTTGCCCGCGACCGCGCCCCAGGCGAAGCTCATCGCGCCGAACCCGCCCACCGCGAGCCCGATCGTGATCCCGGTGCTGACCGCGAAGTTCGCCGCGTCGATCAGCATCCTGCGCCGTTGGGCGAAGGTGCGGTTGAGCACCCCGGCCGGCACGCAGGAGATCCCGTCGATGATCACCGCGAGCCCGAGCACCCGCAGCACCCCGGTCGCGTCCGCGGAGCCGAGCAGCCGCGCGGTCTGCGGCGCCACCAGGAAGAGCGCGCCGTAGAGCACGGTGCTCGAGAGCGTGGAGAGGGTCAGCACGGTCGGCGCGAACCGCCGCACGTCCCCCTCCCAGCGCACGATCGCCAGGCTCACGCCCATCTCGTTCGCCGACAGCAGCACGGCCAGCGCCGCGAGCCCGATCGCGTACAGGCCCCAGTCCCGCGGGCCCAGCAGGCCCCGGGCGAGCACCACCCCGGTGGCGAAGTTGCCGATCCGGATGACGACCGTGTTCACCAGGGACCAGCGCACCCCGCGGCGCACGTCGCCGTGCAGGTCGGCGTCCTGGTCGGTCGTCTGTTCAGAGTTCTGATCCGTTGGAGCCGCAGTGTGCTGATCTTGCGGTGGAGCGGGAGGCTGAGGCTGACTCGGGTCCGGTGTCGGGAGTTGCCCGATCCGCGGCCTGACTTTCACGTGCCGTCCCCCACTCCGCGGCCTGCCGCCACCGGCTCCCTCAGCGCGCTCTCGGCCTCGGCGGCCGCGGTCTGTCCGGCGAACGTCCCGGCGCGCCGTTCGGCGGCCTCCCGCCGCATGATCCCCAGATAGGCCCCGGACAGCCCGAGCAGCAGGAAGAACAGCCCCGCGAACATCGGGAAGCCGAGCGAGTCGAAGGTGGCGCTCAGGATCGTGGCCGCGGCCGTCGCGGCGGCGAAGCACTGGCCGAGCTCGCGGCGCACCGGGTCCGGCGTGAGCCTGCGCCCGAGCCGGGCACAGCGCCAGCCGGTGAGGTAGAGGCCGAGCAGCGCCAGCACGCCCACGATCCCGATCTCCACGATCCCGAGCAGGTACATGTTGTCGGTGTACCGGTACAGGCTCGGGATGAACGTGCCGTAGCCCCGGCCGAACCAGGGCCGCTGCTCGATGTACTGCGCCACCCCGGCGTAGTCCGCGGTGCGGGCCTGGGTGCTGTCGTCGGAGTTGCCGAGGAAGGACGCGAACAGGCCCAGGGTCGTGGAGACCAGGCCGGGCACGGCCAGCTTCAGCGCCCCGACGCCGAGCGCGATCACGCCCAGCGCGGGCCAGCGCCGCTGCGCGGGCCAGGTCGGGATCAGCAGCACGAGCACGACGGCGAGCCCGATGATCGAGGTGCGCGAGACCGTCAGCGGCAGCGCCCCGCCGATGCAGAACACCGGCACCCAGCGCCGGGACCAGCTCGAGCCCGCCCGCTCCGGGTCCAGGGCCTGCTGCAGCGCGAACGGCAGCAGCAGGGCGAGCACCGCGGCGAGCTCGAGCGGCTGCGAGGTGTTCGAGGACGGCCGGACGTAGGCGCCGCGCACCATCAGCTGGCTGGTCAGGCTGCTCGGCCGCAGGCCCGGGATGTGCACCTTGGCCAGCAGGTCGACCGAGCCGAAGAACTCGATGATGCCCAGGCCCCCGACGAAGGAGCCGTAGACGACCATCCGGCGCAGCAGCAGCTGGAGTTCGGCGTAGTCGCGGATGCCCGAGGAGGCGATCGCGACCACGCCGAACCAGGCCGCGAAGCCGATCAGGCCGCGGTCGGCGGCCTGCGTCTCGAGCGCCACGGCCTGCCGGTCGGGCTCGGCCAGGGCGAGATAGGCGAGCAGGATCGCCGCGCCGAAGACCCACATGGCCACCCGGACCGCGCCGGTGCCCGGGGCCGGGCGCACCCGCCCGGCCAGCCAGGAGGCGGCGTACCAGATCAGCGCGAGCAGGGCGAAGATGTTCGCCGGCGTGCCCACGTCGCCGAACGAGGGCAGCACCCAGCCCGAGGGCACGAACTCGACCAGGACCAGGTACGCGGTGAGGACCGGGACGAGGCTGTGTGCCCGGGTACGCGCGGTCGCCACGGCCTCAGTCGCGCACTTCCGACAGCGGGCTGATCAGCTCGCTGACGAGGTCGGCGTTGAGCTGGCCGGGCACGTCGGAGCGGCGCCGCACCCGCATGCCCTCGATCGGCTCGGTCTCCCCGCTCAACCCGTTCGCGGTGGGCGTCGGCGGCTCCGCGGCGGCGACCTGCGCGCCGCCGGCCCGCCGCCGGGCCGGACGCCGGCGCCCGGCCAGCGCGTCCACGGCGAAGGTGGCCAGCAGGGCCAGCGCCAGCGCCCCGGCGCCCGCGCCGAGCGTGTCCTGGGTGCGGCGCTTGGTCAGCGCCACCGGCGGGCTGCCCGGCACGATCACCGCGGACTCGATCATCGCCTGCGCCGGCACCGCCTGCTGCTGCTGGAGCTGCGCGAGCTGGTCCGAGGTGTAGGAGATCAGCTTCGTGATGGCCGCGGTCGCGTCCGCCTTGCTGGTGCCGGTCGCCGTCAGCTGGATGAACGGGCCCTGACTCGCGGCCAGCACGGCCGTGTAGCCGGCGACCCCCTCGGTCGAGAGCGCCTGGGCCGCGTCGGTGGAGGCCAGTCGGCGCACCAGGAAGTCGGCCGTGTCGTTGAGCGAGGAGTCGAAGTTCATGAACGGGTTCGCGGTCCCCGGTGCGATCGAGGTGCCCTTGATCGACTGCTGCGACGCGAGCAGGCTCATCATGGCGCTCGACTGGTACTGCTTGGGCATGGACGTGTACACGCCCGCCGTCAATCCCATCGCGAGCAGGATCGAGGGCACCAACACGTACCAACGCCTGCGTATGACCCGCCACATTTCGGCGAGGCTCATCGTCCCCTCCTGGACCCGGGACGTCCCGGTACGGCTCTTGCGTGTCGTGAGATTCGTTCCTTGAGGTCCACCTTGCCCCTTGCCCACCCCAGGAACGGGTGCGGGCGCACGAACGCCCACGCGCCATAGTCTGTCAGAGGTCGAGCACAATTTCACCGTCCCGGCGAGATCGGTCGCGCGGCGCGCCTTCCATGCGCCGCGCGTGCGCCGGTACGCTGGCCGCCGACGCAGGGCGACGGGGCGGATACCGCGGGTCCCCGGATCGCTCGACGCGGAGTCCTTAGGGAGAGAGGACCGGAGTTGACCTTCCAAGAGGTGCTCACCGCCGTGCGCGCCCGGTGGTACGCGGCCCTGGCCGTGCTGCTGTGCGTGGCCGCCGTGGGCTATCTCGCCATCCGCGAGAAGCCGCTGTACCAGGCCAGCGCGGTGGTCGCGCTGGTGCCGCCGAAGGAGCCGAGCGTGCCCAACACGCTCGCCGCCGCCAGCCCGTCCCTGGCCGCGGTCGGGGTCGCCGTGGACGACCTGCTCACCAGCGCGTCCCAGGCGGCCTCGCTGCGCGCGCTGGGGGTGACCGACCAGTTCGCCGTCGCGCCGAGGAACAACGGCACCAGCGAGACGCCGGCCTACCGCGTGCCCAGCGAGCTGATCACGGTCACCGGCTCGGATCCCGACGCGGTGCAGCAGGAGGCCGGGATCCTGGTCCAGGCCTACGGCGCCGGCCTGAGCTCGATCCAGGCGGACGCCGGGGTGGTCGCCTCGGTCCGGATCACCGACGACACGCTGGCCCCGCCCACGACGCTGCGGCTGCGCGGCTCGCGTTCGCGCGGCGCGCTCGGCGTGGCGCTGCTCGGCTTCGGCGCGGCCGTGGCGGTCGGGATCCGGCTGCGGCGTAAGGGATCGCGGGGCACGCCCGAGTGGGAGCGGAACACGAGCACGGAGGAAGTCGATGCCCTCGTCTGAGCCGGACACTCAGCAGACGCAGATCCGGCAGACGCAGACCCGGCAGCCGCCGACCGGGCAGGCGCAGGCCGAGCAGGCGAACGCCCCGCGGGTGATGCCGGGCGCGAGCGTGGAGCCCGGCGCCGACCTCGGCCCGGGGACCACGGTGTGGGACCTGGCCACCGTGCGCCACGGCGCGAGCGTCGGCGCGAACTGCGTGATCGGGCGCGGCGCCTATCTCGGCCCCGGCGTGCGGGTCGGGGACAACGTCAAGATCCAGAACCAGGCGTTGATCTACGAGCCCGCCGAACTCGAGGACGGCGCGTTCGTCGGCCCCGCGGTCGTGCTCACCAACGACACCTATCCGCGGTCGGTGACCCCCGAGGGCAGGCTCAAGACCGCGGACGACTGGGAGGCCGTGGGCGTGCGCGTCGGCGTCGGCGCCTCCCTCGGCGCCCGCAGCGTCTGCGTCGCACCGGTGCGGATCGGCCGCTGGGCCCTGGTGGCCGCCGGCGCCGTGGTGGTGCGCGACGTGCCGGACCACGCCCTGGTCGTGGGCGTGCCCGCGCGCCGCATCGGCTGGGTCGGGCGGGCCGGCGAGCCGCTGGTGGACGAGGGCGAGGGCCGGTTCCGCTGCCCCCGCACCGGCGTCCTGCACCTCGAGCTCGACGGCCGGCTCACCGAACTGGAGACGGAGTCAGGACCCGCCGACGGCGTCGGGTGAGGACCCGTTGCGGATCAGGATCCTGGGTGTGCCGGTCCCGTCGGCCGGCACCTCCCAGATGTCGTACCCGGAGCCCGAGGTCTGCGGGACCTGATACATCACCGTGTCGTCGTCGAGCCAGGCCGCCTGGTCGTCGATGCTGCGGGTCTCCGCCAGCGGGGTCTCCTTGAGCGTGGCGAGGTCGAGCACGTAGAGCCGCCACGGGGTGGAGAGGTTGCCCGAGACCCGCTTCTTGAACACGATGCGGGTGCCGTCCGGCGAGAGCGAGGGGCACTCGACGTTCTCGACCACCGAGCTCAGCGTGTGCGTGGCCAGGTCGCCCAGCATCAGCCAGGTCTTCCCGGCCGAGCCCATGGTGACGTAGAAGTGCTCGTCGTCGCGCTCGAACGTGATGCCCCAGTAGTTGATGTCCACGGCATGGTACGGCTTGCCGTCGACCGAGGCGGTGAAGGTCTCCAGGCTCGGGATGAGCGTGCCCGTCTTCAGGTCGAGCAGACCGGTACGGGTGGAGAACTGCGGCCCGTTGTAGGAGTCCCCGCTCACGAACACGGTCCAGGCCACCAGCCGCCCGTCCGCGGAAACCCTGGCCCTGCTGGGGATTCCGGGCAGCTCGATCTTGTCCAGGAGCGTCGTCTTGCCGGAGACGTCGCGGTACACCTCGGCGTACTGCGTCTGGACCAAGGACCCGTTCGTACCCAGGCACACCACCGTCTGCCCTGCCGCGTAGGCGCGCGCGCAGTCGAGCGCGAAGAACGAGGGTGCGCCGACGCCGCTCGCGGGCGACTCGGCCAGATGGTCCTGGTCCCCGCCCACCGCCGAGAAGACGTAGAGGATCTTCGGCGCCCCGGACAGCGGAAGCGAGCTGGAGAACGGGTGCGCCGGGGACGCGGCCACCTCTGCAGTGTGCCGCTGCGCCGCGTACAGGCTGTAGCCCGCGGCCGCCGCGAGCATCAGCGCACTGCCGGCCGCGAACGTCCAGATCCGCCAGCGCGCGAGCCGCGCGCCCTGCGCGGCCTGCTCAGACGAGGAGCTCATGGGCGAGGAACCGTTCCCTTCTCCGGATGGACCAGGCACGCCGCCGCCACGAGGGCGAGCAGCAGAGCCACGACGTACCCGCCGACGACCTCGCGCGAGCCCATCACCGACCACGCGAATCCGAAGGCCAGCGAGGACACGAAGGCCCCGAGCGCGCGCACGCTCTGCAGCAGGGCGAGCCCGGCCGTGCGCAGCTCGCGCGGCAGCATGGGACCGGCGTGGGCCATCAGCACCCCGTCGGTCATGGCGTAGAAGAACCCGTGCACCGCGAGCGTCACACAGACCAGTACCGGACCGCCGAACGGCCCGGCCAGCAGCAGGTACACGACCAGCAGCGCCAGATGTCCGCACAGGAACACCCGCCAGCGCCCGATCCGGTCGGCGATCCGCCCGGCCGGCACCGCCAGGAGTAGATACGAGCCGGAGGTGCCGACCGCGAGCAGCGCGTACTGCACCGCGGTCAGCGCGAGCCGCTGCTGGATCACCAGATAGATGAAGGTGTCGCTGATCCACGCGACCCCGAGCACCGTCGCGGCCAGGCACACGCGGCGGAACTCCTTGTCCGCCAACAGTCCGAGCGCGGCCCTGAAGGGCACCTTGCGCGGTGTGGCGGCCGGCTCGCGATGGTCGGCCACCAGCAGCAGCAGGGCCAGCAGGCCGATCGTCGCGATACAGAAGCTCACCACGAACACCGCGTCGAACGCCGTCGCCGCCACCGAGAGCCCGAGCGCCACCACGGCGATCAGCGGGCCGAGGAAGGCGCCGACCGTGTCCATCGTCCGGTGCACGCCGAAGGCCCGCCCCTGGATCGACGCGGGCGTGGAGAGCGAGATCAGCGCGTCGCGCGGCGCGGTGCGCAGCCCCTTGCCGAGCCGGTCCGCCCCCTGCACCAGTCCGAGGCCCGACACCGACCGGCCCACCACCGGAAAGCCGAGCTTGCTCACGGCCGAGAGCCCGTACCCGATGCCCGCCAACAGTTTGCGCCGCTGGTAGCGGTCCGCCAGATAGGCGGCGGTGAGCGAGAGCAGCACCGGGATCGCGGAGTACAGGCCGTCCAGGAACCCCACCGTGATGGTGGAGACCTGGAGATAGACGAGCAGATAGTAGCCGACGACCGAGGTGATCATCTCGGCCGATACGTCCGTCAGCAGGCTGACGAAGCCCAGCGCGTAGACGTTCCGCGGCACCCGCTCGCGCGCAGCGCGCACCCGTGCCGTCTGCTCCCGCACCGCGGGAGTCGTCGCCGCGCCACCACGCGGGATGTACATGGGTCCCTCCCCTTCGTCCCCGATGATAGGGCTGCCTCAATACTGCGCGCAGGCTCTGCGGAACATCACGGAATCATCACAGTGCTGACATGACGCGCGCTTGATCCGCACCGGCCGTTATCGTCGGTGCCGTCCTCGTCATCGAGCTCGAATACCCGTGTCGGGTGGACTCCGGGAGAGCCCGTGCCCCAGCGCAAGAACCCGCACCGCGCCGCCTCGACGGCGGGCCCGGGAGCGGTCATCGTCGTGTTCAACCTCCCCGTCCCCGACGACCACCGGGTCTGGGCCGAGGCCCGCGCTCTGCGCGCGGCCGGCTACCGGGTGAGCGTCGTGTGCCCCGCCATCCGCGGCGCCCGACCAGGGCGGCGCGAGCTCGAGGGCATCGAGATCCGCTGCTTCCGCTCCTTCGAGGGCGAGGGCAGGCTCGCCACCATCCTCGAGGGGGCCTGGACCACCTTCACGGCCGGCCGCGAGGCGCGCAGAGCCCTGGCCGCCCTGCGCGGCGGCCCGCGCGCGCTGCAGGTGTGCAACCCGCCGGACCTCTCCTTCGCGCTGCTGCGCCGGGCCCGCAGGCGCGGCGTGCGCACCCTCTACGACCAGCACGACGTGGTGCCGCTGCTCGCCTCCTCGCGCCCGTCCTTCGCCAAGCTCGCCCCGTTCTTCCTGGCCTGCGAACGCCGCACCGTCGCCGCCGCCGACGCCGTGTTCACCCCCAGCGTCGAGCAGGCCGAGCGTCTCAGGGAGCTGTACGGCCGCGAGGCGGTCATCGTCCGCACCGCCCCGGTGGAGCGAACGACGCAGCCCGCTGACGCACCGCCGGTTGTTCCCGCCGAACCCGCCGATTCATCGACCCCTGACACCGTCCTCGGCTACCTGGGCGTCATCGGCGAACAGGACGGCGTAGTCGACCTCGTGGAAGCCGTCCACCAGCTCAAGGCCGCCGGCCACACCGGCTTCCGAGTGGAGCTGGCCGGCGACGGCCCCGCCCTGCCCGCCGTCCGCGCCCGCACCGCCGAACTCGGCCTCGAGGACGTCATCCGGATCAGGGGATGGATCGGCCCGGCCGAGATGGACGCGTTCTTCCGCGGCATCGACGCCATGGCGGTGCCCGACCCCGGCATCGAGTTCAACCACTACTGCGCCATGAACAAGGTGACCCACGCGATGGCCCGCGCCATCCCCGTCGTGCTGCGCCCCCTGCGCGAGAACACCCGCCTCGTCGCCGGCGCGGGCATCCTCGCCGAAGACCTCAGCCTGCCCGCCTTCACCGCCGCCCTGGCC
>NZ_JAGSOG010000880.1 GCF_018139695.1 Actinospica durhamensis
GTTCAACGGGCGCGCGGGGCTGGTGCTGACGCTCGCGGAGGGGGAACGGGCGCTGACGGCGAGGGGCGGGCACGCGCATCAGCCGGACCAGCCGGAGGATCGGTCAGACCACTCGGATGGATCGGACCAGCCGGATCGGTGGGACCAGGGGGGCCGGCCGGATCGCGCCGGCTACCCGGATCGCCCGGCCGCGCGACAAGCCGCGGCGCCGGCTGCCAAATCCGCTGCGGCTGACGCGGGCTCAGCAGCCGCCAGGTCCGATGGATTCAGCGGATCCGCCGCGTCCGACGCAGTCTCGTCGTCGATGGGGTCGGCGGAGTCTGTGGAGCCGGTCGAGTCTCCCGCCGCCGGGCCCGGGCCCTGGGCTCGGCGGCGGGGCGGGGGTGAGGGG
>NZ_JAGSOG010000881.1 GCF_018139695.1 Actinospica durhamensis
ATCCTGGGCGATGCCTCCAAGGTGCAGTTCACGCAGGTGAACTCGTCCACGCGCGAGCAGGTGCTGATCAACGGCCAGGTGGACACGGTCATCGCCACTTATTCCATCACGCCCGCGCGCGCCGAGAAAATCTCCTTCGCCGGGCCGTACTACACCTCGCAGGCCGGGGTGCTGGTGAAGGCGAACAACCAGGCCATCCAGTCCTACAACGACCTGGGCGGCAGGAAGGTCGCCACGCAGGCAGGCTCCACGGGCCCGGCGATCCTCGCGCAGTTCGCGCCCAAGAGCACCGTGCAGGAGTTCCAGACGCACCAGGAAGCCCTGGATTCGCTGCGCCAGGGCCGCGTGGCCGCCTACGTGACCGACTACACGCTGCTGCTCAATACCCTGA
>NZ_JAGSOG010000882.1 GCF_018139695.1 Actinospica durhamensis
GCCCAGGTGGGCGCGCATGTCGATCATCACGCCGCGGCCCTGCACGCCCGTGCGGGCCAAGTTCTCGATGCCCAGGGCGTGCGCGGCCGACGTGCTGGCGCCGGCCGTGCCCGGCGTGGCCGGACCGCCGGTGTCGCCCACGTCCTGCGGGCCGACGATGTGCCGCCCGGCGGCGAAGCCGTTGTAGTAGAGCGCTTCGGGCAGGCCGTCGCCGTTGGCATCGAACATCGAGCCGGCGTGCGCCAGGCTGTCCCACTGCGTCGAATACTGCAGGTAGAGGATGGCCAGGTCGTCCGACATCACGTCGGTGCGGCCCGGCTCCAGCTCGGCCATCAGGCAGTTGAAGTTGACCAGCCCCTTGCGCAGCGTGGGGCGGAGCACCGGCGGGTGG
>NZ_JAGSOG010000883.1 GCF_018139695.1 Actinospica durhamensis
GGCGCGCCCGGGTCCGGCGGGGTGCCGTGCCGACCGGTCATGGCGCGAGGAATCCGGCCCCGGTCAGGACCTTCCGGCCCTCCGGCGACCGCACCAGTGCGACGAACGCCTTCGCCGCCGTCGGGTTCGGGGCGTTCTCGAGGAGGGCGATCGGGTAGTCGTTGACGGCCTCGGCCGACTCCGGGAATTCCACGCCCTCCACCCTGTCACCCGCGGCCCTCACATCCGTCCGGTACACGACGGCGGCGTCGGCCTCCTTCAGCTCGACCTTCGTCAGGGCGCTCTTGACGTCCTGCTCGTAGGAGACCGGCGTCAGGTCGACGCCGGCGGCCGTGAGGGCCGTTTGCGCCGCCGCACCGCAGGGCACCGTCCTGTCGCACAGCACGACCT
>NZ_JAGSOG010000884.1 GCF_018139695.1 Actinospica durhamensis
GTGCGGCAACAAGTACGCACCTGGAGGTAACCACCATGGGCGGCGTGGGTATGTGCGTCCGATTTTGGTCGTGGTGGCCCGCATCATCCATACTGCGTGCAACTTGCCAACTCGGTGCCCGAACTGCGCCCGGCCTGGCTTGACGAGCGGGACCGCACGGTGACCCATTCCGCGGCGGTCTCCATCTAACAGAGAAGCAAAAGGAACGACATGATTCCCGCATTCCGCGTCGCGATCATTCCAGGAGACGGCATCGGCAAGGAGGTGATGCCAGAAGGCCTGCGCGTCATCCAGGCGGCGGCCGAGCGCTTTGGCTTGCAGCTTGAGTGCCACACCATCGATTGGGCCAGCTGCGACTACTACCAGCAGCACGGCCAGATGATGCCCGAC
>NZ_JAGSOG010000885.1 GCF_018139695.1 Actinospica durhamensis
GGCCGCAAGAAGGCCGTCAACCCCGACCTCACGCGCATGGCGCGCATGGAGGCCAGCCGTCCGCCGTGGGGCGACCGGCGGCGCGGGCGGGGCAACATGCGCGAGGCCGACCGGGAGCGGGAACGCAGGCAGCGCTCGCGGGTGTGGACGCCGAGCCGGCCCGAGGTCATCGAGCGGCTCGACGCCGAGGGCCTGCTGCCCGCCATCACCTTCATCTTCAGCCGTGCCGCCTGCGAGGCCGCCGTCCAGCAGTGCCTGTACGCGGGGCTCCGGCTCAACGACGAGGAGGCGCGGGCCCGGGTCCGCGCGCTGGTGGAGGAGCGCACCGCCTCCATCCCGGCCGAGGACCTGCACGTCCTGGGCTACTACGAGTGGCTGGAGGGCCTGGAG
>NZ_JAGSOG010000886.1 GCF_018139695.1 Actinospica durhamensis
GGTTGAAGACGGCGCAGGCCTGCTCGTAGGCGGGCTCGCCGGGCAGGGCGGGGCGTGCCCCCGTCGTGGCGGTCGTCGTCACGCGTGTCCGCCTTCCGCGACGCCTAAGCGGACCCGCGCGTACTCGCGGGTGGCCACGCTCTGCAGGAGGACACCGATCCCGACGTGGCTGTGCTGGGTGGACATGTCGCGCCAGACCCGCTCGATGCGTTCGCCGGCGCGTACCGCGCTCGATCCCGCCGTCGGGAACAGGTGCCGCTCCACCGCGCTCCAGGCCAGCTTGAGGACCTCGCGGCAGATCGTGGCCAGGCGCAGGTCCTCCTCCCGGGTGAAGTCCCGCGGTGCGCGGGAGCACAGCTCGGTCCACTGCCGCGCGGCGTGCAGCAGTGC
>NZ_JAGSOG010000887.1 GCF_018139695.1 Actinospica durhamensis
CTGCCCGGCTTCAGGGGGCGCCCGTCGACGAGGACCCGCCCGGTGTCCGGCCTGCGGGCGCCGTAGACCGTCTCGAGGATCTCCGAGCGCCCGGAGCCGACGAGCCCCGCGAGCCCGACGATCTCACCGGGCCGCACTTGGAGGTCGAGCGGGTCGAACTCGCCCCGGCGGGACAGCCCTTCGACGGTGAGCACCGGTTCGGCCCTCGGCGCGGAGGCGGGCCGCTGCGGGAAGACGTACTCGACGTTGCGTCCGGTCATCAGCGCGACCACCTCGCGGGTGGGCGTCGACTTCGCGGGCAGCCCGCCGGCGACGGCCCGGCCGTCCTTCAGCACGGTCACCCGGTCGCCGATGCGCCGGATCTCCTCCAGGCGGTGCGAGATGTAGACG
>NZ_JAGSOG010000888.1 GCF_018139695.1 Actinospica durhamensis
CGCACAGCCTGACGCGGAAGGTCAGCGTCCACTGTCCCGGGACCAGGTCACCGGTCTGGGCGCGGACGTCGCCGGAGGTCAGGGCGCGCCGTCGGTTGACCCTGCGCAGCCGGGCGGCATAGGTTTCGGGCAACCGTCGACCTCAGGTACGGGCGGAGGGTTCTCCGACCCGTACGAGTCCCCTGCCCCTGGTGGGCAGCCGCAGCAGGAGGATCCGTCCATGTCGGTCCTGGTGTGTACGAGGTGCGGTAACCGCAACGCGGAGAACAGCCGCTTCTGCTCCCACTGCGGAGCGCCACTCAGGCCGGGCGTCACCCCGGAGCGCCCCTCCGAGACGACGTCCACGATCTCGATCTCCGGTCTCGAGGCCTACGACGCCGAGACCACCGG
>NZ_JAGSOG010000889.1 GCF_018139695.1 Actinospica durhamensis
GGGCTACGTCCTCTCCAGGGGGCCGGGGCTGCCCTACTACAGCGACGACATCGGCAACTGGACGGAACCGCTCGGGCTGGCCAGCCTGGCCGTCGAAGGAGCCCTGCTCCTGCTGTCGGTGCCGCTCTTCGTGCGGAGCCTGCGCCGCAGGACCTACTGAAGCTGCGCCGAGCAGTTCGTACGCGCCGGTGTACGAACGGCCTGGGCGCCGAGGGCCGCGTCTGCCCGGCTCCGCCCGGGTCGGCGGCGGACGGGACGGGAGCACCCCCACGCACGCCCCTACGGGCCCGCGGTCGGCGACGGGCCCCTGCCGTCCCGGTGCCGGCCGTTCTCCCGCTGGAGGCACCGCCCTGACCGCAGGCCGCTCCATGCGGTGATCGGCTCAGGGC
>NZ_JAGSOG010000088.1 GCF_018139695.1 Actinospica durhamensis
CGACCAGCCCGAGTGGAAGGGCGCCGCCGGCATCGTGCTGCTGGCCGAGGCGGCCCGCCGGGTACGCGAGGCCGGCCTGCACATCGGCAACGCATCGGGCGTGTTCGTGGTCGCATTGACGGGGGAGCGCGGCGCGAGGACACTAAGAACCGAACGTTCGGTCGGCTAGGAGGCGGAATGACCACGATCAGCGAGTCACGCTTCGACGCGCTGCTCGCGGCGGACGAGCGGATCGAGCCGCGCGACGAGATGCCTGAGGCCTACCGCGCGACGTTGATCCGGCAGATCGCCCAGCACGCGCACTCGGAGATCATCGGCATGCAGCCGGAGGGCAACTGGCTCACCCGGGCGCCCTCGCTGCGGCGCAAGGCGATCCTGCTGGCCAAGGTGCAGGACGAGGCCGGGCACGGGCTCTACCTCTACGCCGCGGCCGAGACGCTGGGCGTCTCGCGCACGGAGCTGCTCGACGCGCTGCACACCGGGCGCCAGCGCTACTCCTCGATCTTCAACTACCCCACTCTGACCTGGGCCGACGTCGGCGCGATCGGGTGGCTGGTGGACGGCGCGGCGATCGTGAACCAGATTCCGCTCACCCGCTGCTCCTTCGGGCCCTACGCCCGGGCCATGGTCCGCATCTGCCAGGAGGAGTCCTTCCACCAGCGGCAGGGCTACGAGTCGCTGCACACGCTCGCGCGCGGCACCGAGGGGCAGCGGGCGATGGCGCAGGACGCGGTGGACCGCTGGTGGTGGCCCTCGCTGATGATGTTCGGGCCGCCGGACGCCACCTCCACGCACTCGAGCCGGTCGACCGAATGGAAGATCAAGCGGCACTCGAACGACGAGCTGCGCCAGCGGTTCGTGGACCTGTGCGTGCCGCAGGCCGAGATCCTGGGGCTGACGCTGCCCGACGCCGACCTGCGCTGGAACGAGCAGACGGGGCACTACGACTACGGCGAGATCGACTGGGCCGAGTTCAAGGCCGTGCTCGACGGGGACGGGCCGTGCAACCGGCAGCGGATCGAGCGCCGTACGCAGGCGCACCGGGATGGGCAGTGGGTGCGCGACGCGGCGGCGGCGTACCAGGCCAAGCACGGACAGACGCCCGCGGCGCGGGGCACGGAAGGAACGGACCGATGACCGGGGACCTCTACGACCTCTGGGAGGTTTTCGTGCGCGCCCGCCGGGGACTTTCCCACCAGCACGTCGGATCGCTGCACGCGCCGGACGCCGAGGTGGCGCTGCGGCGGGCGCGGGATCTGTACACGCGGCGCGGCGAGGGGGTCTCGATCTGGGTGGTGCCGTCCGGCGCGGTGTCGGCGAGCGACCCGGGGGAGAAAGAGCCCTATTTCACCCCGGCCCGGGACAAGGACTACCGGTATCCGACCTACTATGAGTTGCCGAAAGAGGTGCGAGGGCTGTGAGCAACGCGCGGGCGCTGACGGCGCTGACCAAGACGCTCAAGCCGCTGGACGGCTACGCGCTCGCCCTCGGTGACGACGCGCTGATCTCCTCGCACCGGCTGAGCGAGTGGCTCACCTACGCGCCCGACCTCGAGGAAGAGGTCGCCCTCGCCAACATCGCGCTCGACCAGCTCGGGCAGGCGCGCCACCTGCTCGGCTTCGCCGGGCGTTCCAGCGGACTGTCCGAGGACGAGCTGGCCTATCAGCGCGTGGACCGCGAGTATCGCAACAGTCTGCTCGCCGAGCTGCCCAACGGCGACTTCGCGCACACGATCCTGCGGCTGTTCTTCTTCAGCACCTACCAGCGGCTGCTCTACGCGGGCCTCACGGCGTCCGCCGACGGCGAGCTGGCCGCGTTCGCCGCCAAGGCCGCGGTCGAGGTGGGCTATCACCACGAGTACGCGGTGAGCTGGACGCTTCGGCTCGGCGACGGTACCGAAGAGAGCCACGACCGCGCGGCCGCCGCGCTGGCGGAGCTGTGGCCGTATACGGCCGAACTGTTCGCCGTGGACGAGGACGTGGCCGCGCTCGCGGCCGAGGGCCTGGTGCCCGACCCCGAGTCGTTGGCCGGGCCGTGGAGCGAGCAGGTCGGCACGGTGCTCGCGCAGGCCACCCTCGGCACCGCGCCGAGCGGGACCTGGCGCCCGTCCGGCGGCCGCGCCGGGCTGCACACCGAGGCGCTGGGCTACCTGCTCGCGGAGATGCAGTCGGTCCACCGCGCGCACCCGGGGGCGACGTGGTGACGGCCACCAAGACGGCGCGGGAACTGGTCGAGGGCGTTCCCGACCCGGAGATGCCCTGGGTCACGCTGGGGGATCTCGGGATCGTGCGCGAGGTCACCACCGGACCGGGCGAGAGCGTGCGCGTCGCGCTCACCCCCACCTACCTCGGCTGCCCGGCCATCGAGGCGATGCGTACGGACGTGGCCGAGGCGCTGACCGCGCAGGGCTATCGGGTCGAGGGGGTCGAGCTGCGGCTCGACCCGCCGTGGACTTCGGCCGCCATCACCGAGCGGGGGCGGCAGAAGCTGGCCGAAGTCGGCATCGCCCCGCCGCACCTGACAGAGAACGCCGATATGCACGTCTCCGGAACACATTCGTCCACCCCGCTCAGCCTCGGGGTGCGCTGCCCGCACTGCGGCGGCATCGAGACCGCGCTGCTGAGCCGGTTCGGCGCGAGCCCGTGCCAGGAGCTGCGGCGCTGTTCCTCCTGCGGGGAGCCTTTCCCGGCGGTGCGGTCATGAGTCTCGCGTTCCATCCGCTGCGCGTCGCCGCCCTCGACCCGTTCACGCCCGAGGCGGTGCGCATCGTCCTCGAGGTGCCGCCGGAGCTGGGCGAGGCGTACCGCTACGTGGCCGGCCAGCACGTCACGGTGCGGTACCCGGTGCCCGCCGAGGGCGACGACGGTGAGGTCAGGGAGCTGCGACGCTCCTACTCACTGTGCGCCGCGCCGACCGAGCAGGCGCCGAGCACGCTGCAGATCGCGGTCAAGCGCTCGGTTCCGGGCGGCTTCGGCGACTACGCGGTGCGCAAACTGGCCGTCGGCGACCGGCTCGACACGCTCACCCCGACCGGGCGCTTCCACGCCTACCCCGAGCCGGGCACCCACCACGTCGCGATCGTGGCCGGCAGCGGGATCACGCCGGTGTACGCGATCCTCGGCGACCGGCTCGCCCACGACCGGGACAGCCGGGTGAGCATCGTCTTCGGCAACCGGACAGCCGCCGACGTGATGTTCCTGGAGGATCTGGCCGATCTGAAGGACCGTTACGGCGCGCGGCTGAACCTGCTGCACGTGCTCTCCCGCGAGGACCGCGGGATTCCGCTGCTGAGCGGGCGGATCGACCCGGTGCGCCTGCCGGAGCTGCTGGCCGCGATCGACGCGGGACCGCAGGACGCGTACTACCTGTGCGGACCGACCGGCATGGTCGAGTCCGCGCGCGAGGTGCTGACCGGGATGGGCGCCGACCGGGTGCGGTTCGAGCTGTTCGAGTCGGGGCCGCGCCGCGCGCCGCTGCCGGAGGCGGAGCGCAAGGACGTGCCCGCGGCCGCGCTCAGTGTCACGCTCGGCGGGCGGACCAGTGCCTGCGAGATGCGTCCGGACGACCAGAGTGTGCTCGACGCGGTGCTGCGGGCCCGACCTGACGCCCCGTATTCCTGCACCGCGGGGGCCTGCGGCACCTGCCGGGCGAAGGTCACCTCGGGCAGTGTGGAGATGACGCACGACTACGCGCTCGAAGAAGCGGAGAAGGCGGCCGGGTTCGTCCTGACCTGCCAGTCCATGCCCACCGCGGAACGGGTTGAGCTGGACTTCGACGCCTGAGTGAGGCGTGGACGGGTATCGACGCCCGCTCAGCTCGAGCGGGCCAGCGCGAGCCGCCGCACGTCGAGCAGCACCTCGCTCTGCTGGTCGAAGGAGTCGAAGCGGATCCGGCGCTGGTCCACGCCGAGGTCGAGCAGCTGCCTGACCGTGCCCGCCACCATGGGTCCGGAACCGGCCAGGAACGCGTCGTGCCGGGTCCAGTTGTCGTGCTCGGGCCCGTGCTGGGCCAGTACCTCGGCCAGCGCGCCGCGCTCACCGCGGAAGCGGTGGTCCTCGGAGACGGCCGGGACCACGCGCAGCAGCGGGTCGCGCTTGACCAGGGCGGCGAGGCGCTCGAGGCCGTAGAGGTCCTCAATGTGCCGTACGCCGAAGTACAGGTGGATGCGGCGGTGGTCGTTCCAGCGGGAGAGCTCCTCGGCCAGGGCGATCATGGGCGCGAGGCCGGTGCCGCCGCCGACGAGCAGGATGTCGCGCTGCGAGCGCGGGTCGCAGATCATGGATCCGACCGGCGGGCCGAGCCGCACCACGTCGCCCACCCGGGTGTGGTGCACCAGCGCCGAGGAGACCCAGCCCGCGTCGATGGCCTTCACGTGCAGGTGCAGCAGTCCGTCGCCGGCCGGCGCGTTGGCTATCGAGTACGGGCGCCACACCCGCGGCCAGCGCAGCGTCTCGACCGAGGCGTACTGCCCGGCCTTGAACGGGTAGGGCGAGTCCGGCTCGAGCGTGACCACCGCGGTCGAGCCGTTGGGGCGCAGGTGCCCGACCACGCGGGCGGTCCACCAGGGCGGGCACTGCAGCGCCGCCTGGTTCGCCGCCTCCACCATGATCGCGGCCACCTGGTGGAACGCGGCGTACCAGCATCCGTCCATCTCGGCGGTCCAGCGCGGCCCGGCGAACCGTCGCAGGGTGCTGAGCAGGCACTGGCCGACCACGGCGTAGTGTTCGGGGCGCACGCCGAAACGGCGGTGGTCGCGGCCGAGCTGGCGGACGTACTCCTCCATCCCCTCCACGTCGTGCGCGCGGTGCACCAGGGTGATCAGGGCCGTGATGAGCCGGTCCCGGTGCGCGTCCATCATCGGCGGGAACAGGTCGCGCAGCGCCGGGTCCTCGAGGAAGAGCAGGGCGTAGAAGTGGCTGGCGAGTTTGTCCGCCTCGGCCTCGACCAGCGCGAACGACTCCTGAAGCAGGCGCGGGTCGAAGGGCGTCGTCACGCAGTCTCCCCTGGGTCTCGGGTCCGGACGGTCACTCGTCGGCACGAGCGCTACTCACGCTAGGTCATGGAGCGCCCACGCGTGGTCCGTTCGGGCTAATTCGCCGCCCCCACGCCAGACCCGGACGGGCGCGGCGCCCTCTTGGCCGACGCGGTGGCGGATGCCAGGATCGGCCGCATGACTACCGCACTCATCACCGGCGGCACGGCGGGCATCGGAAGCGCGTTCGCCGAGAAGTTCGCCACCCTCGGCTACGACCTGGTCCTGGTCGCGCGCGACCGCGAGCGTCTGGAGGACTGCGCGGTGCGCCTGCGCCGGCAGTCCGGCGCGGACGTGCAGACACTGAGCGCCGACCTGTCCACGGTCGAGGGCCGCGCGGCCGTGGAGGAGCGGCTGGCCGACCGGGGCCGGCCGGTGGACATCCTGGTGAACAACGCCGGGTTCGCGCTCGGCGCCTCGTTCCGCCGCGGCACCGTGGAGGAGGAGGAGCGGCTGCTCGACGTGCACGTACGGGCGGTGCTGCGGCTGACGCACGCGGCGCTGCCGGGCATGGTCGAGCGGGGCAAGGGTTCGGTCATCAACGTGGCCTCGGTCGCGGCGTTCGTCCCGCGGGGCACCTACAGCGCGGCCAAGGCCTGGGTCGTGGCGTTCAGCGAGTCGGTGGCGGCGGAGCTGGGCGACACCGACGTGCGCTGCATGGCGCTGTGCCCGGGCTTCGCGCACACCGAGTTCCACGAGCGCGCGGGCATCGACGAGGGCGACATCCCGAAGTGGATGTGGCTCAACGCCTCCGACGTGGTCGACGCCGCGATCGCGGACCTGCGCAAGGGCCTGACCGTGAGCGTGCCGAGCGCGCGGTACAAGATCCTGGTCGGGGCCAGCAAGCTGGTGCCGCGCCGGCTGTCCACGAAGGTCTCGCGGAGCGTGTCGAAGCGCTGGTAGCGCGCGCGGCGCGGCGCGGTCACATCTGCGGGTTGAGCACGAAGAGCCCGCAGATGCGGCCGGTCTCGTCGAACACGACGCGCCCCTTCATCGGGCCGCCCTCGAACTCCATCGGGATGTCCACGGCGGTGTACTCGCCGACCGGCCGCACGATCGGGTCGCCGCAGCTCTCGTACGCCCCGACCAGGCCGGCCAGCTGCGGCCAGGTCTGGGCCAGCCGCTCCGGCGGCAGCTGCGCCCGCATGGTCTCGTCGAACTGCTCGATCAGCTCCCCGTCCCGGCCGGCCTGCCAGGCCTCGAGCACCTCGAGGGCGCGCCGGCCGGCGTCGGGCAGCAGATGGTCCGTCATGACGGCGCCGGTGCGCGGGTTGACGGGGCGTCCGAAGCGCTGGAACGCGGCCTGCCGACTGGTGCCGAGGGTGTCGCCGACCTCCTGCCAGGTGTGCCCGGCCGTGCGCGCGCGTTCCACGCAGTGCTGCAGCGCCGCGTCGGACAGGCTCCGCAGCCGCGCGGCGATCCGCACGGTGCCGAGTTCGGCCGGAACGTGGCCGCCCTGCCGCAGCGCGTCGGCCAGTGCCGTGGCGGTCTCGGCGAGTTCGTGCGCGAACTGGTGATCGTCTGAGCGGGCATCGGACGGCATGAGAATGTTCTACCCCCTCGGCTCGCCCGCACCGGCTCTGAGCGGGCACGACGCGCCACGCCCGGGCCTTCGGGGCGCGGGGGAGCCGGCCCGCCGCAGACCGGCCCGGCGGCCGGGGACGCCCGCGACGCGCCGGGTCTACACTCGCCTGATGCGTCTGACCAGGCTCGTTCCCACCCGTCTACTCGGCAGCTCCGGCTTCGCAGCGATAGGCAGGCGCGTCTTCCCGCGCGCCGACCTTCTGCTGCAACGCCTCAGTCGCGGCCGCGTCTCGCTGACCGCCGCGGCGGGCATGCCGTTGCTGCTGCTCGAGACCGTGGGCAGGCGGACCGGGGAGGCGCGGATCACGCCCCTGACGTACGCGACACAGGGGTCGGACTTCCTCGTCGCCGGATCCAACTGGGGGCAGGAACGCCAGCCCGGCTGGGCGCTGAACCTGCTGGCCAAGCCGGAGGCCGTGGTGGACCTGCACGGCAGCCGCATCCCGGTGACGTCCCGTCAGCTGCACGACGCCGAACGCGCCGCCGCGTGGTCGCTGCTGCTGGAGATCTGGCCCGCCTACGATCAGTACGTGCGCCGCGTACACGAGACCTCGGACCGCGAGATCATGGTCTTCCGCCTGGAGCGGGAGTGAGCGCGCCGCCCGGGCCCGCGATCGAGATCGTGCCGGCCAACGAGGCGTCGTGGGAGGAGCTCCAGGCCGTCTTCGGCCCGCGCGGCGAGGCGCATCGGTGCCAGTGCCAGTGGTTCCTGATCCCGGCGTCCGAGTGGCGGCAGGTGAGTGTGGAGGACCGGGCTCAGCGGCTGCGCGGGCAGACCGACTGCGGGCATCCCGAAGCCGAGGAGACCACCGGCCTCGTCGCCTACCTCGACGGTGAGCCGGTGGGGTGGTGCGCGGTGGAGCCGCGGGTGAACTACCCGCGCCTGCGCGGCAGCCGCGTTCCGTGGTCGGGCCGTACCGAGGACAAGGACGATCCGGGAGTCTGGGCCGTCACCTGCTTCGTCACCCGTGCGGGCTATCGCCGACGTGGCGTCAGCCGGGCGCTTGCGGCGGCTTGCGTCGACTTCGCCCGGGAACGCGGCGCCCGCGCGCTCGAGGGGTATCCGATCGTGATCAAGCCGGGCCAGGAATTCGGCTGGGGAGAGCTGTACGTCGGCAGCCGGGAGATCTTCGTCGCGGCCGGGTTCCGCGAGGTCAGTCGGCCGACCGAGCGCAGAGTCGTGATGCGGGTGGACTTCTGACGCCGCGTCGGGGGCGCCCCGGCGCGGCGTCTCGGTGCCCGCGGGCCCGCGGGCCCGCGGGTCTCAGTCCCCGGCGGTCAGCGCGGTGAGCAGGCGCCGCAGCGAGTCCAGCCGGGCCGGGTCGACCGGGAACTCGTCGAGCAGACAATCAGGCGCATCCGCCATGTGAGTGCAGCCGCGCGGGCACTCGGCCGTGATGGCGGCCAGTTCGGGGAATGCGTCGACCACCGCGTTCGGCGCCACGTGCGCGAGGCCGAACGAACGGATGCCGGGGGTGTCGATCACCCAGCCGCCGGGCAGCTCCTCGGCGCCGTCGCGCGCGTCCTCGTCCAGATCGGCCAGGCCGTCCGGGTCGTCCAGGTCGAAATCCACCTCGGGCACGGTCGCGCCGAGACGGCCCGCGTCACCCGCGTCAGCGGCGCCGACGGTTCCGACCGCGGCCTGCACCGGGGCCGCCAGCTGCGCCTCGACCTCCATGGCGGGCAGCCGCAGGGCCACCGCGGAGGTGGAGGTGTGGCGGCCGCGGCCGGTCACGTCGTTGACCACGCCGACCACCCGGTCCGTGCCGGGAATCAGGGCATTGACCAGGGTGGACTTGCCCACGCCGGAGTGGCCCACCAGCACCGACATCTTGCCGGCCAGCACGCGGCGCAGCGGGGCGAGGTCGCCGTCCTGGCGGGTGACCACGACCTCCACGCCCAGCGGGCGGTAGGCCTCGACCAGCGGGGTGGGGTCGGCCAGGTCGGCCTTCGTCAGGCACAGTACGGCGGGCAGGTGCGCCTCGAGCGCCGCGACGAGGCAGCGGTCGATCATCCGGGGACGCGGCTCCGGGTCGGCCAGGGCCGTGACGATCACCAGCTGGTCCGCGTTCGCCACGATCACGCGCTCGACCGGGTCGGTGTCGTCGGCGGTGCGGCGCAGCACGTGGTGGCGGGGCTGGACCCGGACCACCCGGGCGAGCGCGTCGGGGCCGCCGCGCAGGTCTCCGACCAGGGACACCTGGTCCCCGACCACGACGCCCTTGCGGCCCAGCTCCCGGGCCTTCATCGCGGTCACCTCGGCGCCCGCGCGTTCACCCGAACTGATCAGGCAGGTGTACCGGCCGCGGTCCACCGCCAGCACCATCGCGTCGGCGGCGTCCTCGCTGGTGGGGCGGATCTTGGTGCGCGGCCGCGAGCCGCGCGGGTTGGCCCGCACCCGGATGTCGTCCTCGTCGAAGTCCCGACCGCGCCTTACCACCGGGCTGCCCTCAGCATCCGAAGTCCGTGCCGGCGAGCATGGCCGCCCAGCGGGCGGGGAAGTCCGGCAACGTCTTGCCCGTGGTGGCGATGTCCACCACCCGCACCCCCGGCACCGCGAGGCCGAGCACGGCGCCCGCGGTCGCCATCCGGTGGTCCTCGTAGCTCTCGAACACCCCGCCGTGCAGGGGCACGGGCTCGATCAGCAGTTCGTCCGGCCGTTCCGTGACCGCGCCGCCGAGGCCGTTGATCTCCTTGGCCAGGGCCGCGACCCGGTCGGTCTCGTGCAGCCGGATGTGGCCGATCCCGCGCAGCCGCGAGGGCGAGTCGGCCAGCGCGGCCAGCGCGGCGATGGTGGGGGTGAGCTCGGACTCGTCGGCCAGGTCCAGGTCCACGCCGTGGATGGTGCCGTCGCCGGTCACGCTCAGGCCCTCGTCGGTCAGCTCGCAGCGTGCACCCATCAGAGTGAAGATCTCGCGCAGCCGATCACCCGGCTGGGTGGTGTGCCGCGGCCAGTCGGGTACGGTCACCCGGCCGCCGGCGACCAGGGCGGCGGCCAGGAACGGCGCCGCGTTGGACAGGTCGGGCTCGATGGTCTGGGACACGGCGTGGATCGGGCCGGGCTGGACCCGCCAGCGCTCGGGCTCCGAGTCGTCCACGACGACCCCGGCGGCCCGCACCATCTGCACCGCCATCTCGATGTACGGCTGCGACGGGAGCCGCCCGCCCACGTGGCGCACGTCCACGCCGCGCTCGAACCGGGCGCCGGAGAGCAGCAGCGCCGAGACGAACTGCGAGGACGAGGCCGAGTCGATCTCCACCACGCCGCCGAGCAGCGCGCCGCGGCCCCGCACGGTGAGCGGGAAGTGGCCCGGGTTCGCGGTGTCCTCGATCTGCGCGCCGAGCTCCCGCAGCGCCTCCACCAGCGGGCCGAGCGGCCGCTCGTGCGAGCGCGGGTCGCCGTCGAAGTGGACCGGGCCGTCGGCCAGCGCGGCCAGGGTGGGCACGAAGCGCATCACCGTACCCGAGGCGCCGACGTCCACCGAGGTCTCGCCGCGCACCGGCCGGGCCGGGGTGACCTGCCAGGATCCGTCGGGGCCGTCCTCGATGCCGGCGCCCAGGGCCCGCAGCGCGTCGGCCATCAGCAGCGTGTCCCGGCTGCGCAGCGGGCGGGAGAGCACGCACGGCTCCTCGGACAGCGCGGCCAGCACCAGCGCCCGGTTCGTCGCCGACTTCGATCCGGGCACGCTCACGCGCGCGGTGACCGGCTCCGTCACGGTCGGTGCGTCCCACAGCTCATCGCGGCTCATAGACCAAGCCTATCGGGGGATGATGGAGCGCATGTGCGGGAGATACGTGGTAGCCACGCCGTTTCAGCAGATGGCGCTGGATTTCGGGGCCACGGCCGAGGGCGCGTTCGCCGCGCACTACAACCTCGCCCCGACCGCCTCGGTCCCGGTGCTCTGGCAGCGCGGCCAGGACGAGGGCGCCCGGCGGCTTGACCTGGCCCGCTGGGGCCTGGTGCCGTACTGGGCCAAGGATCCCGGCATCGGCGTGCGCGCGTTCAACGCCAGGATCGAGACCGCCGCCGAGAAGCCGATGTTCCGCAGCGCCTTCGTCCGCCGGCGCTGCGTGCTGCCCGCCGACGGTTACTACGAATGGCGTAAGGGCGAGGGCAAGTCCAAGCAGCCGATGTTCATCCATGCGGCCGACGGCGCGCAGCTCGCCTTCGCCGGGCTCTACGAGAGCTGGAAGGACGCCGAGGGCCGGGTGCTGTGGAGCGCCTCGATCCTGACCGGTCCCGCCCTGGGCGAGGAACTCGCCGCGATCCACGACCGGATGCCGCTGACCGTCGCCAGGGACCGGATCGAGCTGTGGCTCGACCCGGAGCTGCGCGACGCCGACCAGGCGCGTTCGCTGCTCGATCTGGACACCGCGCCGGCCTGGACCGCCCGGATGGTCGGGCCCGAGGTCGGCAACGTGCGCAACAACGGTCCGGCCCTGATCGCCGCACTGCCGCACCAGGCCGGGCCGGTGGACGCCGGTGCGCTGCCCGCCGTGGGCGCGCTCGAGGCGGAAATAAGCGGGGTAGTGCCGCTGTTCTAGTGCACGTGACCGGATTGCTCACCAGAAACCCCGTGACTTCGCCCGACGTGTTCGTCTTGGCGCCTCGAGTCGTTGATCCGACCCCACAGCGGCTATTGTCGGGTGGGGTCCGGCTGGTCGGCGTCGGTTGGCAGCGCCGGGGCGCGGGCCCGGACACGGAGGTTGGAACCAGCGTGGGCACTGACGCGGACCACGAGCACCGCGTACCGGAGGAGCTCGAACCAGAGCCCGCCGAGGCGCAGGACGAGGCCCTCGCCGCCGCGTCGGAGGGGGACGAGTCCCCGGCCGAGCGCGACGCGCGGTTCGAGCACGACGCCATGCCGTTCCTGGACGCCCTGTACTCGGCCGCCCTGCGGATGACCCGCAACCCCGCGGACGCCGAGGACCTGGTGCAGGAGACCTACGCGAAGGCGTACGCCTCCTTCCACCAGTTCAGGCCCGGCACCAATCTCAAAGCCTGGATGTATCGCATCCTGACGAACACCTTCATCAACGGGTACCGCAAGAAGCAGCGCGAGCCGCTGTCCGCGGGCACCGACGAGATCGAGGACTGGCAGCTGCACCGGGCCGAGTCGCACTCCTCCACCGGGCTTCGCTCGGCCGAGGTCGAGGCGCTCGACCACCTGCCGGACTCGGACGTCAAGGAGGCGCTGCAGTCGATCGGCGAGGATTTCCGGATGGCGGTGTATCTCGCCGACGTCGAGGGCTTCCCGTACAAGGAGATCGCGGACATCATGGGTACACCCATCGGCACGGTGATGTCCCGGTTGCACCGCGGTCGTCGTCAGCTGCGGGACCTGCTGGGCGACTACGCGAAGCAGCGGGGATTCGGCTCGGCGGCCGATTCGTCGTCGGGTAGTGGCAAGGACAAGGAGGCCGTGTCATGAGCTGCGGGCACCCGCATGACGACTGTGCTTCGGTGCTCGAGCACGTCTACGAGTACATCGACCACGAGATGGCGGCCGACGACCTGGCCACCGTCAAGCAGCACTTGGACGAGTGCACCCCCTGTCTGGCCGAGTACGGCCTCGAGCAGGCGGTGAAGGCTCTGGTGCAGCGCTGCTGCTGCGAGACCGCGCCGGAGGACCTGCGCGCCAAGGTGCTCTCGAAGATCCGTCAGGTACAGGAGGGCGTGGCCGCCCCGGCCGACGACCGCGGCGAGCCCGCGTCGACGACCGCCGGCTGACTGCCCCGCGGTGGGGCCCGCGGGGTCGCCAAGCTTCGCGGCGTGGCCCACGCCGGCGGTGACGCCCGACTCGTGACCCTCGCGTGACGAGGATGTGACGCCCCGTCAGTACCGGCCCACCTGGGCACTCGCGGGTTCGCCCGAAGAAATGAATTCCTTCCTTCTCCGCCCCCTCTCGAGGCCCCGGCTCAGTACGCTTAGCCGGTAGTCCGATCGGAGGGACCGATGGGGCTGGCGAGGATGACCCGATGCCCCAACGAGCCCGGTACCTCTGCGCCGCCGTGCTGGCCGCGGCGGCGCTCACGGCCGCGTTCATCCTGCCGCGCACGCACTGGCACGCGGTGCCCCGGGCCCCCTTCGTCATCCTGCTCTCGCTGCTGGTCGTGCTGGTGCTCACGGTCCGGCTGCCGCTGCTGCGGGAGAGCCCGGCCGGCCCGGCGATGGTCTCGGTGCTGCTGGCCTCGGTCGTGCTGCTGCCGCCCGGCGCCGCCGCGCTGGTGGGCGCCACCGCGTCCCTGTTCATGGTGTTGCGTCGGGCCGACCCGCTCCGGGTGGCCTTCGCCTGCGCGGTCGCGTTCCTCGCCGCCGCGGCGGGCGGCGAGCTCTACACCGGGGTGCACGGCTGCCGCGCCCTGACCGCCTCTCAGTTCCCCGCCGTCCTGCTGCCGATAGCGCTGGCCATGGCCGCGGTCAGCGCGGTTCCGGCGATCCTGGTGGAGACCTATCTGGTGACGGCGACCGGCCGGGACCGGGCTCTGGCGGTGCGGGAAGTGGTACTCAACGCCTTCCCGCGCAACGTCGCCTACGCCGGTGTCGGGCTGCTCACCGCCGTGCTCTGGAGCGACTCCTACGACGCGCTGGCCGCGCTCGTGCTGCTCGGTCCCGTGGTGGTCACCCGCTGGGCCACGGTCCAGGCCGAGGAGCAGCGCGCCGCGCACGACTCGATCATCAGGACGCTGGTCCAGGCGGTCGAGATCAAGGACCTCTACACCCGCGGCCACAGCGAGCGGGTGGCCAGGCTCACCGGCATGATCGCGGCCGAGCTGCGGCTGCCGCCGGAGCGGGTCGAGGTGCTGCGCTACGCCGCGACCCTGCACGACGTGGGCAAACTCGGCGTGCCGACGCGGCTGCTGCGCAAGACCGGCCCGCTGGACGAGGCGGAGTTCCGCGAGATCCGGCTGCACCCGGCGCGCGGGGTCGCGGTGGTGGGCGAGATCGCCTTCCTGGACGAGGCCTACAGCGCGATCCTCTACCACCACGAGCGCATGGACGGCAGCGGCTACCCGAAAGGGCTGCGCGGCGAGGCGATTCCGCCGTTCGCCCGGATCATCGCCGTGGCCGACGCGTTCGACGCGATGACCTCGACCCGGTCCTACCGGCAGGCCCGCAGCGTCGAGGAGGCGCTGGCCGAACTGCGCGCCTGCTCCGGCACGCAGCTCGACCCCTCCTTCGTGGACGCCATCATCAGCGCCCTGGCCAAGGCCGCCGCGGCCGGCCGGGTCTGGCGCGGGGACGGCTCGGGCGCGGAGCCGGGGGAGCCGCCGGTCACGGCCGCCGCGCTGCCGCCCGGCGCGGTGGTGGCCGAATTCGACCACGACGACCTGGAGTATCAGGGCCCGAGCCGACCGGCCGGGCCTGCGCACGGTTCGGGCGAGTCCGAGGCCGAGGCGGCGTTGCTGAGCCCCGAGGCCGGGGACGAGGACGACGCCGGCTGTGTCGCCCCGTCCGCCCGTCGGCGGGCCGGCTCCGCTGCGGCCGGCCCGGTCCGTTCGGCGACGGAACAGGTCTCCTCGGCGAATTCGAGTACAGATTTAGAACGGCTCTCCGGAGCTCCCGCGGAGGCGTTCGAAATCGGCCGGAACGGTCATTCGAACATTGTCTCGCCTGGGGTGTTCGGGACGGTCGGGGCCGGTGTGGCCGCGGTTCCGGGCGCGGCGGGTGTGGTCGGGACGACGGGCGTCTCCGGCGCGGTGGACGAGGAGGCGCAGGACGCCGCGGTGCGCGCGTCCGGCCTCAGCCTGCCCACGCAGACCGGCCACGACCTCGACGTACTCGACCCGGCCGAGACGGCGGCGGACCCGCGGGAGTCCCGATGAGAGCGCTGCGGCCGTCCTCGCGCATCCATGCGGTTGCCGCGGTCACGGTCGTCCTCGGCGTCTTGGCCGCGGTGGCCCGGCTGTGCGTGGACGGCCCGGTCCAGATCGAGATCGCGCTCGTGTTCGGGGCGGTGATAGCGCTGGGCGAGGCGATGCGGATCACGCTGCCGGGCGGGCGCGACAACGCGCCGCTGGCGGCCACGGTGTCCCTCGGCTACGCGCTGACCGACCGGATCGGCGGCCACCCGGCGCAGTGGAGCGCGTCCCAGGTGGTCGTCGTGGTCGCGGTCGCGGCGGCGGTCGGATCGCTGCCGCAGACCCTGGCCGGCCGGCCGC
The DNA here is from genome assembly GCF_018139695.1 of Actinospica durhamensis. Lineage (GTDB taxonomy): Bacteria > Actinomycetota > Actinomycetes > Streptomycetales > Catenulisporaceae > Actinospica > Actinospica durhamensis. Next base: position 14,780 of record NZ_JAGSOG010000088.1, read on the forward strand.
CGCACGTCGGGTACCTGATCCGGCGGGTCGGGGTGACCGGCTTCGTCGCCTGCATCGCGCGGACGGTGCTCTACGCCCAGGTGGGCGACGCCTCGCACCAGGAGTTCCTGCTCCTGTTCAGCGCGCTGGCCTGTATGGGCCTGCTGCTCGATTCCGGCTGGGCCGCGGTGTTCGCCGCGACCACCTCGCCCCCGCTGCCCGCCGCGTATCAGGCGCCTGCGGCATGGGCGGTGCCGGCGCAGGCCGCGCCGGGGACGGAGCGGGAGCCGGGGCAGGACCCGGCGGCGGGCGCGGCGGCGGATACAGGTGCTGCGACGATCACGGCGTCCGCGGCGGCTTCGGTGTCGGCGTCCGAATCGGCGTCCGAGCGCGGCGGCTTCCCCCGGAAACTGAGCCGGTTCCTGCTGGTGTGGGTGCGTGAGTGCACCGCGACCGCCCGGATCTGCCCGGCCGTGGCCGCGCTCGCGGTGGCCCTGGCCCTGGCGGCTGACCCGCTGGGCCTGTGGGTGCTGCCGATCGCGGCCGCGCCGATCCTGGTGATGCAGCGCGCGCTGCGTCGCTACGCGGCGATCCGGGCCACCTACCAGCAGACCATCCGAGCCCTGTCGCGGATCACGGACCTCGCCGGGTACACCGAGCCCGGCCACGCGCGCCGCGTATGCCGGCTCGCCCTCGCGATCGGCCGGGATCTCGGCATGAGCGAGTCGGAACTGCTCGACCTCGAATACGCCGCGCTGCTGCACGACCTCGGCCAGCTCTCGCTCGCCGACCCGCTGCCGGGGGGAGCGACGGTCTCCGCGGCCCCCGCCGTGGTCGCCGAAGTCGCGGCGCGCGGCGCGGAGGTGGTGTGCGAGACGGGCGTGCTCGACCGGGTGGCCCGGCTCGTCCAGGCACAGTGCCTGCCCTACGCGGCCGAGCAGCAGCAGGCGCCGAGCGGGGGCGCGGCGGACGAGGCGCGCGCGGCCGCCGTCCTGCGCGTGGCCAACGACTTCGAGGACCTGTGCAACGCCGAACCGGGCCCCGGCGCGCACATCGCCGCGCTGGCCCGCATCCGCCTCGGCGACGGCGGCCTCTACGACCCGCAGGCCGTCGCCGCGCTGGCCAGGCTGGTGCGCACCTTCTGAGGCTTCCGGTGCCGGGCTTCCGTGCCGGGCTTCCAGTGTCGAGCTGCCGGTTTCGGCGAAGTTGGTACTGTTCGGCTATGAGCGAAGTGGTCCTGGCGCAGACGGCGGCGAACGAGTCCGGCCGACCCGCCGGCGGTTACTGCGGCCACTGCGGCGAGGAGCTGAGCGCCCCGCATCGGCGCTGCGAAGCGCAGCTCGAACTCGAGCCGCCCCGGTACTGCCCCGAGTGCCGTAGGCGTCTGATCGTGCAGGTGCTGCCGACCGGCTACCTCGCCCGCTGCTCCGCGCACGGGGAGCTCGCGGCGCCGGACGCGGCCTGAGTTCCGGACCCCGGCCTCAGCTCCGGCTCTGGCCCTGGTCCTGCAGCGGCAGCATGTACGCGCGCAGCATCTCGGTCATCTCCGGCCGGGGACGCCAGTCGCGCTCGGGCACGCGGACGAAGCCGAGCCGCTCGTAGAGCCGGTGCGCCGTGGTCATCTCGGGCCCGGTGGACAGCACGAGACGCGAGGCCCCGGCCGACCTGGCCCGCTCGATGCAGCGGCGCACCAGCGACTCGCCGACGCCGCGGCCGCGGGCGGCGGGCACGGTGGCGAGCATCCGGAACTCCACCTCGCCGTCCTCGGCCACGTCCTGCCAGGGCGAGCCGGGCTCGGCCAGCACGACCGTGCCGAGGATGTCGTCGGTCCCGTCGTCCATGGCCACCAGCAGCGTGGTGGCGGGCGAGGCCCAGCGGGCGCGGGCGTCGCGCAGCACCAGCAGGTACTCGGGGCCGGCCAGCCCCTCGCCGCCGTAGACCTCGGCGGTCACCTCGCCGATCCGGTCGAGTTCGTCTTCGCGCGCCTCGCGCACCAGCAGATCCATGCTCATGATCCTAAATGCCCCGCACCGCCCGCCCGGACCGGGCCCGCGGTGGGCGGGTGCGGTCCGGGCCGACGGTATGCGCGGCGCGTTGCGGACGGGTCGGTGCGGGCCTGGCGCCGGGCTCAGGCCGCGGGAGCTATCACGCTCAGCGGTTCGGCGTGCTCCGCCTCGTGGTCGTAGTCGGCGGCCGAGGTCGAGTCCACGCCGGGCGGGGCCTTGACCGCCTTGAGCACGAAGTTCGCCACCACCAGCACCACCAGGTTGACCACCAGCGCGGTGACGGCGATGTACGCCTTCTGATGCGTCCACGGGATCAGCGCCACCTGCGAGGCGAAGTGGTGCTGGGTGGCCGAGGACTGCTGCCAGGCCACGACGGCGCCGTAGCCGATGCCGCCCGCCCAGCCGGCCAGCAGGGCCCAGCGGTGGAAGTAGCGGGTGTACAGGCCCCCGACGATCGCCGGGAAGGTCTGCAGGATGAGCACGCCGCCGAGCAGCTGGAAGTTGATCGCGCTGGTCGCGTCCAGACCGAGGACGAAGGCGAGCGCGCCGAACTTCACCAGCAGCGAGACCCACTGGGACACGGTGGTCTGCTGGTGCGGCGTGGCGTCGGGCTTGATGAAGTCCACGTAGACGTTCCGGGTGAACAGGTTCGCCGCCGCGATCGACATGATCGCGGCCGGCACCAGGGCGCCGATGACGATCGCGGACAGCGCGATCCCGGCGAACCAGGACGGGAACATCGCATCGAACAGGGCCGGGACGGCGTGCTGGGCGTTGTTGCCCAGGCTCTTGGTGGTGAAGCCGGCGGCGATGGCCATGTAGCCGAGCAGCGCGACGAAGCCGAGCATCAGCGAGTAGACGGTGAGCGCGGAGACGTTGCGCCGCACCGTGCTGCGCGCCTTCGTGGACAGCACGCCGATCTGCGCGTGCGGGTACATGAACAGGGCCATCGCCGAACCGATCGCGAGCGTGGCGAAGGGCATCGTGTTCGCGTGCGAGAGCAGCAGGGAGCCGGCCGGCAGGTGCGTGGTCGGGTTCGGTGTGCTCAGCCGGGTGCCGGCCGCACTGAAGATGTGCGTCCAGCCGCCGAGCCGCATCGGGATGTAGATCACCGCGACCAGGATCGTGACGTAGATCAGCAGGTCCTTGACGAAGGCGATCATGGCCGGGGCGCGCAGGCCGGAGGTGTAGGTGAACGCGGCCAGGATCAGGAACGCGATGAACAGCGGCAGGTCCTGCGCCCAGGAGGAGCCGCTTGAGCCCACGCCCATGACGTAGAGCACGGACTGGATGCCGACGAGCTGCAGCGCGATGTACGGCATGGTGGCGACGATGCCGGTGATCGCGATGGCCAGGGACAGGCCGCGCGAGCCGTGCCGGCCCTTGACGAAGTCGGCCGGGGTGACGTAGCCGTGCTTGCGCGAGACCGACCACAGCCGCGGCAGGAAGACGAACACCAGCGGCCAGACCAGGATCGTGTAGCCCACCGCGAAGAAGCCCAGCGCGCCGGTGGCGAACAGCGAGGCGGGTACCGCGATGAATGTATAGGCGGTGTACAAATCCCCGCCGATGAGGAACCAGGTGATGAAGCCGCCGAAGGAGCGGCCGCCGAGTCCCCACTCGTGCAGGGACTTGCCGGCGGCGGCGTCGCCCGAGCGGCGCCAGCGGGCGGCCTGGAAGCCGAGCCCGGCGACGAGGACGAACAGCACGATCACGACGGTGAGTTCGACGCCGTGCACGCCGGTGCCGGTGGAGCCGGCGGCGAGGGGAGTGTGCGGGCTCATGCGCCGCCCTCCCGCGTGTCGCCGTCGTCGGCGCTCTGATCGAGGGCGAGGGTACCGGCGGCTGACGGCCCGTCGGCCGCGCGGGCCTGCCGCCGCCTGCCCTCGTCGATCCTGATCGCCCAGAACGCGGCGACCATGAGCACGCCGGTGAGCACCACCAGCAGCAGCTGATACCAGTAATAGAACGGAAACCCGCCGAGCTCGGGCGTCGCGGAGTTGTAGGTGGGTACCGCGATCACCGCCACCATCGGCGCCAGCACGCAGAACGTCGCGACCAGCCGCAGTGGGCTGATCATCTTGTACGGGGTCGACCCCCCGGACATGGGCACCTCCATGAGAGCTATGTCACAGATGGCATTGCCATGGAGGGTAGTTGCGTGCGATCCGGTTGTGACGGACCCGGTACATTTCGATTCGGTCTCGAATACTGCCGAAGTGGAACTGATTCGAGCCCTTACACCTTGCGACCGTGCCTGACCTTCAGCGCGCACAGGCCGAGCACGAGCAGGAAGGTCAGCGCGTTGGTGGCGGCCACCGCGGGCGCGTCCCCGACCAGGCCGTAGATCAGCCAGATGGCGACGCCGGTGCCGAACATGGCGAACCAGCCCCAGGAGAAGTCCCCGGTGGAGTGGGTCCGGAAGGCGCGCAGGACCTGCGGCAGCCAGGACAGGGTGGTGAGAGCTCCGGCGACGAGGCCGATGAGCGTCGCGTGGGACACGGTGAGAAACCCCCTCGGTCGGCACGTTGCGTGCCGCTGTGGACGGACAGGCTTTGTGCAAACGCTGTACAAATACATAATCGTGGGGTGACCCCTTCCGTGTCCAGTCCGCGCGTCGGTACGAACGGCGACGATTCGGCCAACAACTCCACCCGGATGCTGGCCCTGCTGCACCTGTCCGGCGGCTCGGCCACCCGGGCGGAACTGACCGCGCAGCTCGGCTGCGGCCGCTCCGCCGCCGGGTATGCCCTGACCGAGCTCGTCGGGCGTGGCCTGGTGCGCATCGACGACCGTCCGGGCGCCCGGTCCGGCACCGGCCCGGGCCGGCCCTCGCACCTGGTCGAGGTGGCCCCGAGCTCGCCGGTCGCGCTCAGCGTGCACCTGCGCGTGGACACCCTCGACGTCGCCGTGGTCGAACTCGGCGGCCGGGTGCTGCGGGTGGAGCGCGAGCCGGTGGAGGCGCGGCCCGACGTCGCCTCGATCTTCCTGCGGATCGGCAGACTGCTGCGGATGCTCGGGCGCGAGGCCGGCCGGCCGGTCGCCGGGGTCGGGGTGTCGATGCCCTCGCCGGTGCGCAGCGAGGACGGCTACGCGCTCCAGCCCCGCCACCTGGAGTGGACCGGCGTGCCCGCGCGCGACCTGGTGCGCGAGGGGCTCGACGCGGCGTGGCCGGTCCACGTCGGCAACGACGCCAACCTCGCCGCGCTCGCCGAACACCGGCACGGCGCCGGCCAGGGCGCCCGGCAGCTGCTCTACGTCACCACCGAGCACATCGGCATCGGCGGCGCGCTGGTGACCGAGGGCTCGGTCTTCGGCGGGGCGCGCGGCTACGCGATGGAGGTGGGCCACACCAGCGCCGACCCGGACGGACCGCGCTGCTCCTGCGGCTCCCGCGGCTGCCTGGAACTCGTGGCCGACACCAGGGCGCTGATGCGGGCCGCGTACCTCCCGGACACCCCGGTCACCGGCATCGGCTACCGCGCCAGAGTGCTGATGGAGGCCGCCGAGCGCGGCGACCCGACCGCCCTCGCGGCCGTCGACGAGGTCGCCACCCGCCTCGGCGTGGGGCTGGCCGGGCTGGTCAACCTGCTCGACCCGGACCGCATCGTGCTCGGCGGGCTGCTCGCGAAGCTGCTTGCGCTCGGCCGCACCAGGATCACGACCGAGCTGAGGGAGCGTTCGTTCCTCGAACGCGCCGTCCCGGTCCCGGTGGAGGTGGCCGCCCTCGACTCCGGCGCCCTGCTCGGCGCGGCCGAACTCGCGCTCGAGCCGGTGCTCCAGGCGCGCGGCGAGTGGTCGGAGGCGAGCGCCGCCTCGTGACCGGCGGGCGGACAAAGGAGTACGAAATGATCGCACGGAAGAAGAACGCAACCGGCTGCGGCGGGGTAGGGGGAGGACAAGCGCCTCGGGCGGCGCGACCGTGAACGGCCGGCTCGGCTAACCTCGAACCCAGGCTATGTCGGCCGATCGAGAATGGGGATCTCGATATGCACTCTTCCGCGACCACGTTCATCTCGGGCGATCCCACCAACCACGGTGCCAACGTGGGCGCGGTGGCGCTGTTCGCCCTGGGCATCTTCGCCCTCATCGGCCTGCTGGCCTTCCTGATCACCCGCGGCGGCCGCCGCCCGCTGGGCCCGGCCGCCCGCTCCCAGCCGATGCCCGCCCCGCGCCGGGAATCCGATCCGGAGCCGGAGAGCGAGCAATCGCCGAGCGCCGCCTTGGACGTGCCGGCTCAGTAAGGGCCGCGCCATGACCGGCGCGGTCGCGGGCTCGGTACCCGCCCGGCTCAGCAGCCGTGCGGGAACCGGTCCGCGGGCAACAGCTGGTCCGCGGGCAGCAGTCGGCGGGTCTCGGCCACGTCGAGGTCCGAACCCATCCGCGCGTAGAGCGAGATCGCCTCGCGCAGGTGCGCCACGCCCGCATCCGGGTCGCCGGTCTCCACTTCGCACCGGCCGAGCCCGACCAGCGCCGCCGCCAGCTCGACCGGGTGATGCCACGTGCGGATGAACTCGAGCACCTCGCGGTAGGGCGCGAGGGCCGCGGCGGCTCCGTCGCGCGCGCGGACCAGCGCGCACAGCCCCACCCGGGCCTCGACCTGACTATGCAGGAAGCCGGCCCGGGTGGCGATGTCCAGGCCGGCGCGCAGCTGGTCCTGCGCCTGGGCGAACTCCTGACGGGCGATCAGGACGTATCCGGTGTTGGTGCGCGCGAAGGTCTCGATGTAGGGCGCCGCGGCGTCGAGGGCCGTGCGCAGCGCGGTCTGCTGCAGCCGCGCCGCGGTGTCCACGTCGCCGGACCTGAGCCGGATCCGGCCGAGCTCTCCGTAGGCGTAGCCGATGCCGATCGCGAAACCCGTCCGGGTGAAGATCTCCAGGGCGCGCTCGATGTACTCGCGGGCCCTGGCGAGCCGGCCGCGCCGCATCCACAGCCGGCCGATCTCCTGCAGGACGCCGCCCATGTTGTTGGGTGAGTCCCGGTAGCAGTGCAACGCTCGGGTGAGGATCGGCTCGACCTCGTCGAACCGGCCAAGGGCCTGCACCGCGTGGCTCAGCTGGAACAGGGCCATGCCCTCGCTCATCTCGTCGCCGAGTTCGCGGCTGAGCCGCAGGGCGCGCTCGGTGATGGCCACGGTGTCCTCGAACCGGCCGTCGTGGTTGGTGATGCCGGCGAGCACCGCGAGCGTGGTCGCCTCGTCCGAGAGGTTTCCGATCTCGCGCAGGATCTCCACGGCCTGCTCGATGTAGCCCAGCCCGAGCGCGGTCTCGGTGGTCGCGGCGACGGACCAGCCGAGGGTGCGCAGCGCGCGCGCCTCGGCCAGCCGGTCGCCGATCCGGCGGGCGATCGCCAGCGAGCCCTCGAAGCAGGCGATGGCGTCCCCGATCATTCCGCGCATGTGATAGGCCTGCCCCAACCTCCGCAGGGCATTGAGTTCCTCCGCGGGGTCGCGCAGGGTTCGCGCCGCGTCGAGCGCGCCGAGCAGCAGCGGGACGGCGCGGTCGAAGGGCCCGAACGCGTTGACGTACGCGTTGAGGCTCAGCGCCAGCGCGAGCCTACGCTTCGGTTCCAGCGTCGCGTGGCCGAAGACGGCGAAGAGGTTCTCCTGCTCGGCGTCGAACCAGGCCTTGGCATCCCGCCGGTCCTCCCGCGCGGGCCCGGAGGCGTTGCGGGTGACCGGCCGCGAGCCGGCCGTGCCGTGAAGGTAGAGCGCCCACGCGGCCGCCGCGGTCTCCACGTAGTAGTCGAGCAGCCGGTTCCAGGCCGCCTCGTTCTCGGCCGGATCGCACGCGGCGGCGCGCACCCGCGCGTAGGCGCGCAGCAGGTCGTGCAGGCGGTACCGGCCCTCCTCGCGCTGGATCAGGAGGCTGTGTTCGAACAGGTTCTCCAGCTGGTGTTCGGCCTCGCCGACCTCGGCGCCCTGGAGCGCGGCGGCGGCGAGGGCGTCGAAGTCGGGGCCGGGGACGAGGCCGAGCCGGGCGAAGAGCTGACGTTCGGCCTTGGGCAGTACGTCGAGGGAGGAGGCGAAGACCCGGGTGATGTCCCGGTCGTCGTCCTTGAGCAGGGCCAGCGGGTCGCAGTCGGCCCGGATGGCGGCCAACAGCGCCTCGGGGGCGAGCATGGGGCGGTGGCGCAGCCGGGCGCCGATGATCCGGATCGCCAGCGGGAGCCGGCCGCACCACTCGGTCAGGCCCCGGGCCGCCGGGTCGTCCTCGCTCACCCGGCCCGGGCCCGCCGCGGTGCTGAGCAGGGCGACCGCCTCGTCCGGCGAGAGCGCGTCCAGGCTGAGCAGCTCAGCGTCGTCGAGGCCGGTGAGCAGGTTGCGGCTGGTCACCAGGACCAGGCAGCCGGGCTCGGCCGGGATCAGGGGTTTGACCTGTGCCGGATTGCGGGCGTTGTCCAGCACGATCAGGGTCCTGGTACCGGCCAGGCGGGAGCGGTAGAGCGCGGCGCGCTCCTGCGTGTCGCGCGGGATCGCCTTCGGCTCAAGGCCGAGCGAGCGCAGCAGGTAGTCCAGGGCGTCCTGCGAGCTGATCGGGTCGAGGTCGGCGGAGTGGCCGTGCAGGTCGATGAACAGCTGGCCGTCGGGGTAGTCCTCGGCCAGGCGGTGGGCGGCGCGCACGGCCAGCGTCGTCTTGCCGATACCGCCCATGCCGTTGATGGCGGAGATGACGACGGTGGGGCTCGCGTCCGCGTCCGGCGGCCCCGCCTCGCCGCCCCCGCCCGCGCGGGCGGCGCCGACCAGGGTGTCGAGCTCTGCTTCGCGGCCGGTGAAGGCCCGGGTGTCGGCGGGCAGCTGACGGATCGAGGGCCGGGGCGGCAGCGGGACATAGAGCTCCACCGGCAGGGGAGCGGGCGGCTGGTCGGCGCCCGGCTCGGCGGCCGGCAGGGCGAGACAGGGGTCTGAGCGCAGGATGCCGGTATGCAGGCTGCGCACGTTCTCGCCCGGTTCCACGGCGAACTCGGCCGCGATGGCCCGGCGCAGGTCGCGGTAGACGTCGAGGGCCTCGGGCTGGCGTCCGGCCCGGTAGAGGGCGAGCATGAGCTGGCCGTAGAAGGCCTCGCGCCAGGGGTGGCGGTCGATCAGGGTCCGCAGTTCGCCGATGACCTGGTCGTGCCTGGCCAGGTGCAGATCGGCCTCGATCCGCCCCTGCACGGCCAGGATCCGCTCCTCGACCAGCTGCTGGATGGCGGCGGCGGACTGCAGGGCCGGGACGTCCGCCAGCGGCTCGCCGTGCCAGAGGTCGAGCGCGGCGGCGTACTCGCGCGAGGAGGTCTCCCAGTCGCCGGCCTGGGCGGCCTGCGCGGCGTTGGCCCGGTGCTCGGCGAACACGGAGGTGTCCAGTTCCCCGGGTTCGACGTCGATGACGTATCCGGGTGGCACGGCCCTGATTCTGCCGGCGTGCGGGCCGAGGGCCTGGCGCAGCCGCATCACCTGGTTGTAGAGCGAGGTGGTGGCCGAGACGCGGGGCCGGTCGCCCCACAGCAGCTCGGCGAGCTGATCGGCCGAGACGACCTGGTTGGGGCGCAGCAGGAGGGCCGCGAGGAGGGTACGGCGCAGCGTTCCGTTGATCTCGAGTGGCCCGGCCTGGGTGTTCACCGATACCGGACCGAGCAACACGTACTGCACGAACGAGCCCTCCACCACCCACCGTGCCGCAGAGCGCGGCCGTCGCGGCCTTGTCGGGAGCAGTGCGTCCCGTGCAAGCGCGATAGGCAGATGGTAGTCGCGCGGTAGGTGAAAGCGGAATGCTTTCTCCAGGCACCCGGTGCATTCTGCACGGCAGATGAATGCATGGGCGGTGACGAACCCCCGTTCTTCTTCCCTTCGCACGGTGGGGCGTCAGGGGTGTCTGCTGTGCAGGACCGGCGGTGACGACCCCGCCGCCGGTCCTGGAGCAGCCCGCGCCGCCGCTCACCAGGAGGGGAGAGCGGCGCGCGACAGGGCCGTGTCGATCACGGGCCCGGATTCGAACTCTGTGTTACAGCGTCGCGGACAGCGCCTTGACCGGCATCGAGAGCCGGTCGAGCAGTTCCAGGTCGGCGGTGGCCGGGCGTCCCAGGGTCGTGAGGTAGTTGCCCACGATCACCGCGTTGATCCCGCCCAGCAGGCCCTGCTCGGTGCCCAGGTCCCCGAGCGTGATCTCGCGCCCGCCCGCGTAGCGCAGGATCGTGCGCGGCAGGGCCAGGCGGAACGCGGCGATGGTGCGCAGCGCCTCCTTGGCCGGCAGCGGCTCGCGGTCGCCGAAGGGGGTGCCGGGGCGGGGGTTGAGGAAGTTGAGCGGGACCTCGTCCGGCTCGAGTTCGGCGAGCTGCGCGGCGAACTCGGCGCGCTGGGCCCGGGTCTCGCCCATGCCGACGATGCCGCCGCAGCACACTTCCATGCCCGCGTCGCGCACCATCCGCAGGGTGTCCCAGCGCTCCTGCCAGCTGTGCGTGGTGACGACCTCGGTGAAGTAGGAGCGGGCCGTCTCGAGGTTGTGGTTGTAGCGGTGCACGCCCATCTCGGCGAGCTCGTCCACCTGCTCCTGGCTGAGCATGCCGAGCGAGGCGGCCACGTTGATGTCCACGGCCTCGCGGATCGCCTTGACGCCCTCGCGCATCTGCGCCATCAGCCGCTTGTCCGGCCCGCGCACGGCGGCGACGATGCAGAACTCGGTGGCGCCGGTGGCCGCGGTCTCCACGGCGGCACGCACCAGGGACGGGATGTCGAGCCAGGCCGCGCGCACCGGCGAGGTGAACTGGCCGGACTGCGAGCAGAAGTGGCAGTCCTCCGGGCAGCCGCCGGTCTTGACCGAGACGATCCCCTCGACCTCCACCTCCGGGCCGCACCAGCGCTCGCGCACCTCGTGCGCGAGGGCGAGCAGCTCCTCGAGCCGGTCGTCGGGCAGCTCGAGCACCTCCAGGATCTGCCGCTCGTCGAGGGCGCGGCCTTCGTCGAGCACCTGCTCCCGGGCGACGGCGAGGATGTCGACGGCGGAGTTGTCGACGGCGGGGGTGGTGCCGGCGAGGTCGGTGGCGAGGTCGATGTCAGTCACGCCGATCATTGTCCCCTACCTGCCCGACGGCAGTCCGAACCGGCCCCGAGGCGTGGGTGAATGGTCGGATTCGCTCCCGTTCCACGTGAAACAATATGCTGCATAATGCATGATGTTCCACGTGGAACGACGGTGCGAGCAGGAATCGACGGGCCGTCAGGACGCGGTGCGACGGAGCCGACGCCGCGTCAGCAGGCCCAGCGGTCGCGGAACGCGCGGGCGTCGAAACCGCCGCCGAGGGCGGGGGACAGGCCCGCCTGGGCGGCGAGGAGGAACTCCGCCGGGTCCAGGGCGCCGGCTCCGGCCGGGACGGCGCCGGCCAGCGGGCGGGCGGCGAGGGTCTCGAGGTCCCGGACGTTGCAGCGCATCGCCAGGTCCGGCTCCGCGGCCACCGGCCAGCTGCCGAGCACGACGCCCGCCAGCTCCACGCCGCGCAGGGCCATCGACTCGAGGGTCAGCGCGGTGTGGTTGAGCGTGCCGAGCGCGGGGTCGGCCACCACGAGGGCGGGCGCGCCGAGTTCCCGGGCCAGATCGGCCAGGGTGGCGCCGTCCTCGTCGTAGCGCACGAGCAGGCCGCCCGCCCCCTCGACCAGCACCAGGGCGTGCTGGTCGGCCAGCTCCCGCACCCGCTGCGCCACGACGTCGAGCGAGAGGGTCGGCAGACCGCTGGTACGGGCCGCCGCGGCCGGGGCGAGCGGGTCGGGGTAGCGCGCGTACTCGTGCAGGCTGCCCTCGCCCAGCCCGGCCAGCCGTGCCACCGTGGCCAGGTCGCCGGGCTCGCCCTCGCCGATGCCGGTCTGGGCCGGCTTGACCACCGCCACTCCTCCGCCGCGGGCTGCGGCCAGGGCGGCGACGGCCGCGGTGACGATGGTCTTGCCGATGTCCGTGCCGGTGCCGGTGACGATCAGGATGCTCATGGTGCCGTGGTGCTCCGCTACTTGCCGTGTGCCGTGGTCGGATGCCCGCGCCCGCTGCCCGCTACTGCGCGGGACGGGTGAGACGGGCGAGGAACTTGTACCGGTCGCCGCGGTAGATCGAGCGCACCCACTCCACCGGTTCGCCCTCCTCGTCCAGCGAGTGCCGGGAGAGCAGCAGCATCGGCAGGCCGGTGTCCGTGCCCAGCAGCGCCGCCTCGCGCGGCGTGGCCAGGGCCGTCTCGATGGTCTCCTCGGCCTGGGCCAGGTGCACGCCGTACTCCGCGCTCAGGGCCGAGTAGAGCGAGGAGTACTTCGTCAGATGCCGCCGCAGGCCGGGGAAGCGCTTCGCCGAAAGGTGGGTCGCCTCTATCGCCATCGGCTCGCCGTTGGCCAGCCGCAGCCGCTCGATCCGCAGCACCCTGGCACCCTCGCGGATGCGCAGCAGGTCGGCCAGATCGGCGTCGGCGTTGACGTAGCCGACCTCGAGTAGGCGCGAGGCGGGCTCGAGGCCCTGGGCCCGCATGTCCTCGGTGTACGAGGTCAGCTGCAGCGACTGGGCCACCTTCGGCTTGGCCACGAAGGTGCCCTTGCCCTGGATCCGCTCCAGCCGGCCCTCGACCACCAGTTCGGCCAGGGCCTGACGGACCGTGGTGCGGGAGGTGTCGAACTCCTCGGCGAGGGTGCGCTCGGGCGGCACCGGCGTTCCGGGCGGACTGGACTGGGTCAGTTCCAGCAGATGCCGCTTAAGCCGGTAGTACTTCGGTTCGCGGGCCACCGGCTCTCCGGCCGTCGCCACGCCCTCGCCCTGCCCTTGTTCGTCGTGGAGTAGCGATTGATCATCCTCTTCGAACGCCACGGCACCTCCCTGGATAACGTTCCCGCCCGGCAGACGCTAATCGACTCCGGTCAACTCAGTCGCAAGATGCCATGCTGCCAGACGGAAGTGAAGGACCGCTGGGACGCGACGGCACCCGAGGGACCGAGGATAGCCAAGGTACGTACCGGTACGGACCACTTGGTTAAGAGAACCCTGCTCTCGGTGACGCCTTGATAACGGCTTAGCCGAACCGGGCCGGAATCCCTTGACGGTACGGATTGGTCTATGCCACTCTCCGAACTGGTCTAAACCATTGAGAGAGGTAGCCGGGCGGGCCCACAGCCCGCCCCGGACGCCGCCGCATCACCTGCAAGACCGCACACACCCGCTCCACCCCAGTGTGCACCGAATCGAAGCCCGGCCAAGCTCAGGATGGCCGGCCGAGATCAGATCGGTGCCGTCCGATTACCTTCCGACGGAGGAATGGTTTTGAAGAGCAAGAAGCTCGTCGCGGCGGTCTGTGCCTCCGCGACCCTCGCCCTCACCGCTTCGGCGTGCTCCTCGTCCAGCACCACCAGCCCCACCAGCACCGGCAGCAGCGGCGCTGGTAGCTCGTCGGTGCTCTCGACAGACGGCAAGGGCAAGACGATCAATGTCTGGATCATGACGGACGCCCAGAAGGGGTGGCCGGACGTCGTCAACTCGGCCGTCACCCGCTTCGAGGCCGCCACCGGCGCCAAGGTGGACATCAACTGGACCACCTGGTCCGGCTACACCACCAAGATCGAGGCCGCGATCAAGGCCGGCGGCTCGGGTGTGCCGGACGTCGTCGAGGTCGGCGACACCGACACCGCGTCCTTCATCGCCAACGGCGAGTTCGCCGACCTGACCTCGGGCAAGAGCCAGTTCGACAACTCCAGCACCTGGCTCTCCGGCCTGACCGAGTCGAGCGAGTCGGCCGACGGCTCGAAGCTCTACGCGATCCCCTACTACGCCGGTGACCGCGTCGCGATCTACCGCACCGACCTGTTCAAGAAGGCCGGCCTGAGCGTTCCGACCACGCTGGCCGACCTCGAGTCCGACGCCGCCACCCTCAAGGCCAAGGGCGGCGTCGCCAACCTGACGCCGTACTACGTCCCGGGCAAGGACTGGTACGTCGCGCTCTCCTTCGTCTTCGGCGCCGGCGGCGGCATAGCCACCGACAACGGCGGCACCTGGACCGGCACCCTCGAGTCCGCCGCGTCCGAGCAGGGCCTGGCCACCTGGGCCAAGCTCGAGGCCGACTCCTCCGTGGCCGGTCAGACCAAGGACGAGACCGACCAGGACGCGATCATGGCCCAGGGCAACTCCGGCCTGATCTTCGGCGCGGGCTGGGAGGCCGGTTCGGTCACCGCCGCCACCGGTGGCGGCAACCCCAAGCTGGCCAACGACATCGCCACCTTCCCGATCCCCGGCACCACCGCGGGCACGGTCACCCCGACCTTCCTCGGCGGCTCCGACCTGGCCGTCCCGGCCAACGCCCCGGAGGCCGGCCTCGGCGCCGAGTTCATCAAGTACTACACGGACACCACGTCCGAGACCATGCTGGCCAAGTACGCCATGCCGAACAACACCACGCTGATGTCCACCTTCGACGCCGCCAGCCCGGGTAACGCCGTCGCCGGTGCCGCCGCGGCCAGCAGCTGGTTCGTGCCGAACACCCCGGCCTGGTCGAACGTCGAGAGCCAGAACATCCTGCAGAACATGCTCGAGTCCATCGCGACCGGCAAGTCGACCGTCGACGCCGCCGCGAAGTCCGCGGACCAGCAGATCGCGCAGATCCTCAACGCCGGTTAAGTCCGACCCCCTGCCCGCCCGGTCCCCGGGCGGGCACAGTGGGATCTGACACCATCGGACGGCACTCGCGCCGCGTCGCGTCCCCCGACGCGCCGCGGCGCGCGTGCCACCGGCCACGAGCCATAGGCCACGAGCCATCGCACCCATCTTGAGCGAAGAAAGGACGCGACCTGTGAGCGCGCTCGAACTCGGCGATCCTCCCCGGGTCGCCGCCCCCCGGCCACAACCCCGGCGCCGCAGGATCTTCGGCGGAGCCGGCCGGCAGGCCGGGCTGACGCCCTACCTCCTGCTGCTGCCCACCGGCCTGGTCCTCGCGGCCATCATCGGCTACCCGCTGGTCCAGCTGGTGATCATGTCGCTGGAGAAGAGCGGCACCTCCAGCCAGTTCACCGGCACCCCGTTCGTGGGCTTCGCCGAGTACGGCAAGGTCTTCGGCGACTCGGTGTTCTGGTCGTCGGTGGAACGCACCATCATCTTCGCCGGCGCCAACGTCATCCTCTCGATCCTGTTCGGCCTCGGCATCGCGCTGCTGCTCAACCGGGTCTCGCGGACCGTGAAGCTGATCATGACGGTCGTGTTCATGTTCGTCTGGTCGGTGCCGACCACCGTCTCCACCGAGCTCTTCCGCTGGCTCTTCGACGCCCAGTACGGCGTGGTGGACTACGTGCTGTCCCAGCTGGGCATGACCTCCTACGCCCAGCACGACTGGTTCGCCGACCCCAACCAGGGTCTGCAGGTCTCCTCGTTCATCGTGATCTGGGGCGCCATCCCGTTCCTGGCGGTCACCCTGAGCGCCGGCCTGGCCCAGATTCCCAAGGAACTGCTCGAGGCCGCCCGCGTCGACGGCGCCTCGGCCTGGCAGGCGTTCCGCAGCGTGGTCTACCCCTTCCTCAAGCCGCTGCTGATCATCGTCACCACCCTCTCGGTGATCTGGGACACCGGCGTGTTCAACCAGATCTACATCCTGCGCCAGACGCACCCGGAGCCCGGTTACTACACGCTGGGCATCTACTCGTACGTCAAGGCCTTCGCCACCATCTACGGCAGCGACAACTTCAGCTACGGCGCGGCGATGGCGATCATCATGGTTCTGCTGATGGCCGTGTTCATGATCGGCTACATCCGGCAGCTGCTCAGAATCGGATCGGAGAGCTGATGAGCGCCGTCACGACCCCCGCCCCCGCCCTCGCGCCCAAGCGCAACCGCGGCGCGGTCCGCCGCCGCCGGGCCACCTTCGGCTGGAACATCCTCGGCCTGGTCATCGCCGCGGTCATGGGCTTCCCGGTGTACTGGCTGCTGCTGACCGCGACCGAGCCGACCCGGTACCTGCAGGGCACCACTCCGAACTTCCTGCCGAAGGCGTTCTCGTTCAGCTCCTTCTCCGAGGTCATCCACGACCCGCAGTTCACCCAGGACCTGACCAACAGCCTGATCATCACCGCCTCCTGCGTCGTGTTCAGCCTGGTGGTCGGCTTCCTCGCGGCGCTCGCGCTGGCCCGGTTCCGGTTCAAGGGCAAGGGCCTGGCGATCATCATCGTGATGGGGGTGCAGATGGTGCCGCTGATCGCGCTGCTGTTCCCGCTCAACGACATGCTGGCGAAGCTGCACCTGTCCGACTCGCTGATCGGCGCGACCATCGCGTACATCGCCTTCACGGCGCCGTTCACGGTCTGGACGCTGCGCACCTTCATCGCGAACGTGCCGCGGGAACTGGACGAGGCCGCGCTGGTCGACGGCTGCACCCGGTTCCAGACCTTCTACAAGGTCATCCTGCCGCTGACCCTGCCGGGCCTGGTGGCCACCGGCGTGTTCGGCTGGATCCAGGCCTGGAACGAGTTCCTGATGGCCAACATCCTGCTCACCGACAACTCGAAGCAGACGGTGCAGCTGTACCTGGTCACCTTCGGCAACTCCCCGACGCACGGCGCGGACTGGGGCGGCCTGATGGCCGCCTCCCTGCTGGTCTCGCTGCCGGTGGTCATCCTGTTCCTGATCTTCCAGCGCTGGATGGCCGCGGGCCTGACCGCCGGCGCCGTCAAGGGCTGAGTACGATGATCGCCCGGAGGGGACCCGTTCGCGGACGCGCTCGGGTCCCCTCCGGCGTTCTCCCGACCACGAAGGTGTACTGGCTGCTGCTGACCGCGACCGAGCCGACCCGGTACCTGCAGGGCACCACTCCGAACTTCCTGCCGAAGGCGTTCTCGTT
>NZ_JAGSOG010000890.1 GCF_018139695.1 Actinospica durhamensis
GCGAAGGCCCTGTACGACAAGGCCCAGACCGCCTAGGTCCCGGTGGGGCCCGGGCGGAGGAAGTCGGTGAGGGCGGAGGCCAGGGCTCCGGGTGCCTGTTCGGCGACATGGTGCCCGGAGTCGATCCCGTGCCCGCGGACGTCGGTGGCCCACCGGCGCCAGATCGCGACGGGATCGCCGTAGAGGTCCTCCAGATCGTCCCGGAGCGACCAGAGGACCAGCGTCGGGCAGGCGATGCGCCGGCCGGCGTCCCGGTCGGCCTCCTCGTGCCGCCGGTCGACCGTGAGGCCGGCGCGGTAGTCCTCGAGCATCGCCCGCACCACGTCGGGATCGCGGGTGGCCCGCCGCCACTCGTCGTGGTTCTCCGGCCCCATGACGTCGGGGTCAC
>NZ_JAGSOG010000891.1 GCF_018139695.1 Actinospica durhamensis
CTGTCAATTCTGCTAGACGTGATGGAGTTGGATCCTCATCTGCAGCAACACCTGTAATAGAAACTTGTTTCAAACCATAGTCCAAAGCCAAATATGCAAATGCAGTATGTTGTGTAACAAAGTATTTCTGTTTCGCAGCAGATAATGTTTCAGAATATTTAGCATCCAAAGCATCTAATTTCTCAATATAGGCTGCCGCATTTGTTTCAAAAGCATCTTTCTTTTCTGGGTACTTAGCTACCAAACTATCACGAATATTTTCTACAAGTGTGATGGCACGCTCAGGAGACAACCATACATGCGGATCATAAGCATGACTATGCCCATCCCCACTATGGTCGTGACCTTCATGTTCCTCCTCACCGCCAGGCAAAAGCAACATCCCCTC
>NZ_JAGSOG010000892.1 GCF_018139695.1 Actinospica durhamensis
ACCCCCAAGGGCGTCGCCGTCGCGCACCGCGGCCTGTCCAACATGCTCGAGGGCCAGCGCGACCTGGTGGACCCCACCCCCGAGGACCGCGTCCTGCAGTTCGCCTCCTTCGGCTTCGACGCCTCGATCCTGGAACTGACCTGGTCCCTCGCCAACGGCGGCTGCCTCGTCACCGCCCCCGGGGACGACCTGCGCCCCGGACCCGACCTCGCGCGCACCCTGCGCGAGAACCGCGTCACCGCCGCCATGCTGCCGCCCAGCGCCCTCGCCGTCCTCGGCGAGGACACCTTCCCCGGCCTCAGGGTGCTCCAGGTCGCCGGCGAGGCCTGCCCGGCCGAACTCGCCGACCTGTGGTCGCGCGGTCGCCGCTTCCAGAACGTCTACGGC
>NZ_JAGSOG010000893.1 GCF_018139695.1 Actinospica durhamensis
CCTCGTCGATCAGCACCGCGTCCGCGGGCGAGAACTTCGCCGACTTCACCGACCGGGCCGGCTTCGCCCACAGGATCGCCTTCCGCTCCTCCTCGTCGAGCAGCCCTTCCGCGTGCTCGGCCAGGAACTCCGCGTCGCCCAGCAGCCGCAGCACCAGCTTCGCCGGGTCGACGGCCGGCCAGATCGTCTTCACCGCCGCCTTCACCGCGCTGTTGCGCGCCACCGCGTCCTGCACCCGGTCGTCCGGCGCCTCCCCGGCCCGCTCCATCTGCACCAGCACCGTGTGCGCGATGCGCTGCGGCAGCGCCTCGCGGGCGGCGCCGTAGCGGATGTCGCGCTCCAGCAACTGCCGGACGATGTCCTCCAGTTCGTACGCCGGAACCCGCC
>NZ_JAGSOG010000894.1 GCF_018139695.1 Actinospica durhamensis
ATAAGAGACAGGGCCGCTACCTGCTCGCCGCGTCCTTCGGCAACGTGCACGGCGTGTACAAGCCGGGCAACGTCGTCCTCCGTCCCGAGCTGCTGAAGGAGCTGAACGAGGGCGTCGCCGCCAAGTTCGGCAAGCAGGCGCCGTTCGACTTCGTCTTCCACGGCGGCTCCGGCTCCAGCGAGCAGGAGATCCTGACCGCCCTGGAGAACGGCGTGGTCAAGATGAACATCGACACCGACACCCAGTACGCCTTCACGCGTCCGGTCGTCGACCACGTGTTCAGGAACTACGACGGCGTCCTGAAGGTCGACGGCGAGGTCGGCAACAAGAAGACCTACGACCCGCGCACCTGGGGCAAGCTGGCCGAGGCGTCGATGGCCGCCCGCG
>NZ_JAGSOG010000895.1 GCF_018139695.1 Actinospica durhamensis
GGCCACAGTGCATCCTGGGTACCCCCGTGGAACCCGGGCGGAACCCGGGTTCTGACGGTTGCGTTGATACTTTTGGGCAACCAGCACGGCCCTTATCCCCCAAGCAGCAGGAGCCACAGCCCCGTGACCACCCTTGCGCTCGGCCCCGAGTGGCTGAGCCCGGATTACCTGATCGAGACCTTCAGCCTCCCCGGCATCCTGCTGATCGTCTTCGCGGAATCCGGACTCTTCGCGTTCCTGCCCGGTGACTCCCTGCTGTTCACAGCGGGGCTCTTCGTGGCCGAGGGCAACTACATCAGTCAGCCGCTGTGGCTGGTGTGCACGCTGATCGTGATCGCCGCCGTCACCGGTGACCAGGTCGGCTACACGATCGGCAAGTTCTTCGG
>NZ_JAGSOG010000896.1 GCF_018139695.1 Actinospica durhamensis
CCCCTGGCTGAAGCACTACCTGACCCCGGCGGAGGGCGGCTGCGCCGCGACCGGCACCACCGGCGCGTGGCACAGCCTCACCGGCTCCTCCGACGGCTGGCGGCAGGTGGACTTCGACCTGAGCGCCTACGCCGGAAAGACGGTCGAGGTCTCGATCGCCTACGTCACCGACCCGGGCAGCGGCGGCCACGGCGTCCTCGTCGACGACGCCTCCCTCGTGGTCGGCTCCACCGCGACCGGCACCGAGGGCTTCGAGGCCTCGCTCGGGGCCTGGAGGGCCTCCGGACCGCCCGCCGGGAGTCCCGCCGTCCTGAAGGACTGGACCCGCACCGGAGAGCTGTTCCGGACCTACTCGGCGGTCACCACCGAGGACACCGTGCTGCTG
>NZ_JAGSOG010000897.1 GCF_018139695.1 Actinospica durhamensis
GTCCTGAGGCACCCGAACGCGTCCGGCGCGGTGGACGGCGCGTTCACGGCGTGTCCACGGTCGCGGCGGTCCATGCCCGTTCCGCCTGCCCGGTGTAGGTCGGCAGGAGCGGCGGGGGCATCGGGCCCTTGATGCGCCGGCCGCTCCGGGTCTCCTCCCAGCTGTGGGCCAGCACGCCGACGGACCGCGACAGGATGAAGAGTCCGCGGGCGAGTTCGGCGGTGAAGCCGAGCTCGGCGTAGATCACGGCGGTGGCGCCGTCGATGTTCATCGGGACGGGGCGCTCCCGGCCGGCCGACAGCTGGGCCTCCAGCTCCAGGGCCGCGGCGAGGTGACGGCCCCCCACGACCCCGGCGTCGACGGCTTCCCGGACGAACTCCAGGAG
>NZ_JAGSOG010000898.1 GCF_018139695.1 Actinospica durhamensis
TTCACCGACAGGATGCGGCTACCGGCGTCCGTCACCACCATGCCCTCGGCCGCGTTGTCCACCACCGTGGCCGCGAGCCGCTGGCGTTCGTCGGCCTGCGCCGCGCCCTGCGCCAGCACGGCGATCTCCCGGCCGCGCGCACGCCAGCGCCCCAGCGCCCAGACGCCGCAGCCCGCGGGCGCCAGCACGAACGCCGCCTCCAGCGCCATGCGCAGGCCGCTGCCGGCCGGCACCATCGCCTCGGCGCCCACCACCCAGGCGAGGCCGGCCGCGGCATACACGAGCAGGGCGGCGGGTATCCACCAGCCGGCCACTCCCAGGGGGGCGCTGCGGGGGACGGCCCCCTGCTCCTCTTGCATCAATTCCTTGCTCCGCGTTGCTGCGG
>NZ_JAGSOG010000899.1 GCF_018139695.1 Actinospica durhamensis
AGAGCAATGAAGCCCTCATCCTCGGTTCGTCGGGTTTTTGGCGTGGGTCTGGTGGCGTTGTCGTTGTCTGTCGCGGCGGGGTGTTCGCATGCGTCGTCGTCGGGGGGTGGGTCGGCGGCGGCGGGGACGTTCACGGTGTGGGATCCGTATCCGCAGTTCGACAGTTCGTCGGCGTGGGTGAAGCTGCTGGATAAGTGTGGGTCTGCGGCGGGGGTGGGTGTGAAGCGGACTTCGTTCGACACCACGGCTTTGACGAGTAAGGAGTTGTTGGCGGCGCAGCAGGGGGTGTCGCCGGATGTGTTGATCGTGGACAACCCGGTGGTCTCGACGCTGGCGTCGGCGGGGGTTTTGACGACGACGGCGCAGACGGGGGTGGATACCAG
>NZ_JAGSOG010000089.1 GCF_018139695.1 Actinospica durhamensis
CGCCGATCCCGATCCCCAACCCGAACCCGAGCGACGTTCCCGAGCCTGCCCCCACCGTCCCACTCGCCCGCCGCGCCCTCGCCGAAGCGCTCGGCACGGGCCTGCTCGTGACGATCGTCGTCGGCTCCGGAATCATGGCCCAGCGCCTGTGCGACGGAAACGTGGGCCTCGAGCTGCTGGCCAACTCCACCGCCACCGCCCTCGGCCTCGCGGTCCTGATCCTGGTCCTCGGCCCCGTCTCCGGCGCGCACTTCAACCCCGTGGTCACCATCGCCGACCTGGTCCTGAACCGTCAGCCTGCTGCCACAGGCGCCCGAGTCGCGGCCACCGGCGCAGCACGGCAGGCCGGCGTCTCCATCGCGGCGCAGTTCGCAGGCGGCATCGGCGGAGCACTCCTCGCCAACGCGATGTTCGGCCTGAGCGTGGTGGGAATCTCCACGCACATCCGTTCCGGCGTCCCCCTGTGGCTCGGCGAGGTCGTCGCGACGGCCGGGCTCATCCTGCTCGTCTTCAGCCTCGGCCGTACCGGAAAGTCCCACGCCGCCCCCGCCGCGGTAGGCGCATACATCGGCGCCGCCTACTGGTTCACCTCCTCCACCAGCTTCGCCAACCCCGCCGTCACCGTCGCCCGCGAGTTCACCGACACCTTCGCCGGCATCGCCCCGTCCAGCGTCGCAGGGTTCATCCTCGCCCAACTCCTCGGCGCGGCGATCGGCGCAGCCCTCGTGGCAGCCCTCTACCCCCGCGCTGCGGCCACCCGCACCTCGGCCACTCACACCTCGACCGCCCGCACCTCGACCACCCGCACCTCGACCACTCCCCGGAGCCAGCCGTGACCACGTCCAAGCCGAGTGTGCTCTTCGTCTGCGTCCACAACGCCGGCCGGTCCCAGATGGCCGCCGGATTCCTCGCCCACCTGGCCGCCGGCCGCATTGAGGTCCGCTCCGCCGGCTCCACCCCGGCCGAGCACGTCAATCCCGCCGCCGTCGCCGCGATGCGGGAAGTCGGCATCGACATCTCCGCCGAGAACCCCAAGATCCTCACCGTCGACGCCGTCCGCGCCTCCGACGTCTGCATCACCATGGGCTGCGGCGACACCTGCCCGGTCTTCCCCGGCAAGCGCTACCTCGACTGGCAACTCGACGACCCCGCCGGCCAGGGCCTCGAAGCCGTCCGTCCCATCCGCGACGAGATCGAGCGCCGCGTCCGCGCCCTCATCGCCGAACTGCTCCCGTAAATCCCGCAATCCCGCACCCCCGGGCCGCCGCCACCCATCCGGCAGCAGCCCGAAAACCACCTACCTCAACAGACCTGACGCCACATCACTGTGCGTCACGCCGCCTCACGTCACGCCGCCTCACACCGCCTCACGCCGACCAGTCGGGCCGCCGACCGAGGTACCGGACAAGCGCCGCCACCTCGTCGTCCCCGGTTTCGCCCGGCACCACGGCGGCGTACGCCCCCCACCCGCGCAGCGGCTCGGTCAGCTCCGTCGCCGCAGCCATCAGCTCCTTGGCAAGCTCGGGCGTGAGCGGCGAGGGCCGGCCGGTCGCCATGGCCACGTCCCAAGCGTGAACCGCCGCGTCGAGCGCGCAGTAACCCGCCACCAGCCAAGGCGCCAGCGCGCCCTGCGGCAGAGGCGACGGCACCGTCTCGGCGTCCCGGGCCACCGTGGCGAAGGCCGCGGCCGAGGCGGAGACCGCCGCGTCGACGAGCTCGACGGGGGAGCGGTCGAGGGTGCCCGACGGCGCGAAAGGATTCTCCGTCGGGCCGTCCTCACCCGTGATCGCGGCCACGTAGGCAAGCTGATCTCCGGCCGCGTGCTGCAACACCTGCGCAACGTTCCACTGCTCGCACGGTGTGGGCTGCTCCAGGTCCTCCGCCGTCAGCCCCACAGCCACTGTGCGCAGCGCAGCATGAGCTGCGTCCAGGATCGTCCACGTACCGATGGTGCCTGCCATGTCGAGCCTCACCTTCGTCCTTCTCGGTCCGCCCTGATCACTCGCGAGATCCACGTTCCAGACCAGATCGGAACAGTCCGTTCCGATTAATCCCACTCTAACGGAACAGACCATTCCGTTCAAGTGCTACGCTGCTCCCATGCCCGAACCCGCCGCCGCAGCCGCTTCAGCCGTCCCCGCCGGCACCCCGTCGCCCAGAACCGGTCCCCTCCGCGGCCGCATGGCCCAGGCGAATCGCAACGACACCGCGATCCTCGACGCCGCGCGGAAGGTCTTCGTCGCCGACCCGTCGGCTCCGATCTCCGCGGTGGCCAAGGAGGCCGGCGTCGGCATCAGCGCCCTGTATCGCCGCTACACCGGCAAGGAGGAGCTGCTCCAGACGCTGTGCGCGAACGGGCTGGCCACCTACATCGAGATCGCGCAGGCCTCGCTGGAGGTGGACGACCCCTGGCGCGGCTTCGCGGACTTCCTCGCCGGCGTCGTCGATGCCGACGTGCACTCGCTCACCGTGAACCTCGCAGGCTCCTTCACTCCCACCCCCGAGCTGCACGCCCGTGCCACCGAGGCCACGCGCCTGGCCGGGCAGCTGCTGGACCGGGCGGCGGCGGCCGGCGCCGTGCGCGCCGACTTCGACGTCAACGACATCGCGATGCTGCTCGAGCAACTGACGGCCGTCCGTCTCGAGGACCCCGAGCGAACGCGAACCCTGAGGCGCCGCTACCTCGCGCTGCACCTCGAAGCGCTGCGCCCGGACACCGCGCGTGCCACGCTGCCCGGACCGCCCCCGTCCCCCGCCGAACTCGGCGCACGCTGGATCCCGAAGAACGCCGCGTAGCCCGTCAGGCGCCCGGCGCCTGGGCGATCACCACGTCGGCGAGCCGATCCCAACCGAGCGTCGAGTACAGCCGCTGCCCGTCCGCGCTGGCGATCAGCAGGCCGTTGCGCGCCCCACGGGCAACCGCCTCGGCCGCGAGCGTGCTCATGACCACGCCGCCGAGACCGCGTCGCCGGTGCTCGGACATCGTCTCTATGCGATCGGCGACGGCATCCGCCCCGGCAAGCCCGATCTGCCCCCGCGCCGCGACGTCGCCGGAGCCGTCGAGGATCTCCACGTGGATCGCAGAGCCCTCGACCCGCACGTCACACGTGTACGCACCGTCGAGCGGCCGACGGGACTGGCCGGTCAGATCGGTGCCCATGAGCGTCTCGGACCGGTGGAGCACCTCCAACCCGGCCGCCTCGACCGCGGCCAACGTCCCCTCCAGACTCCTCGTCGCCACCGTCAGCCACGTGCGCTCCTTCGTGATGAGCACCCGCGCCGCGATCCGCGCGATCGACTCAGGATCCTCATCCGCCCGCAGCGCGAGCGCCTCGAACTCCCGTTTGGCCTGCGCGCAGTGGATCCACAGCATGTCGTCGCTCGCCACCGCCGCGGGCAGATCGCGCGAGGCCCGCCATCCCAGGTGCCAGCGGCGGATCAGGTCTTCCAGGTTCGTCATCTGATCATTCCAGCAAGCTCGGGGCGGATTTTCGATCATGACACGGTCACAATCACCGACCGATCCCGCCGTACCGCGCGGCGCCGGTGGTCGCTCCTACCATTTCTGGCAAAGATCGTCGCGAGGGAGGGACATATGTATTCATTCGAACGAATACTCGGACGCGCGTTCGGACGCGCGTTTCGCCGTGCCGGGCAGAGCGCTCTTTGGGATCCGCGGACAGGTCGGCCGACGCTGGTGACCACCAGCGACGTCCAGATCCTTCCGGTCGGCTCGCTGGCAGCCACGTGCGTCAACTCGGCGCCGTGAGGATGCCGCGAGCTCACGGCGCTTCGGCGTCCAGCGTCTCGGGTGCCACGCCTGCGAGCGTGTCCAGGATCTGCTGGCCGTACTTCGCGAGCTTGCTCTCGCCGATGCCGGTGATCGTGCCGAGTGCGGCAAGGCTGGTCGGGGCTTGGGCCGCGATCTGGCGGAGGGTCGCGTCGTGGAAGACCACGTATGCGGGTACGGCCTGCTCCTTGGCCGTGGCGCCGCGCCACGCGCGCAGCCGCTCGAACACCGGCACGGCGTCCTGGGGCAGGTCGTCGAGGGCTGCGGCCGCGGACTGCTTGGGGCGCTTGGCGGCGCGCGCCGGCTTCTCGGGTTCGCGGCGCAGCATGACCTGGTGTTCGCCGCGCAGCACCGCGGCGCTGGCATCGGTCAGGGCCAGGGTGCTGTAGTCGCCCTCCACCATGAGCAGTTCCCGGGCCAGCAGTTGACGCACCACGCCGCGCCATTCGCCGTCACTCAGCTCGGTGCCGATGCCGAAGACGCTCAGGGAGTCGTGGTTGAACTGGGTGACCTTCGGCGTCTTCTTGCCGAGCAGGATGTCGATCGACTGACCGGCGCCGAACCGCTGCCGCCGCTCGGACTTCAGCCGGAACACCGTGGACAGCAGCTTCTGCGCGGCCACCGTGCCGTCCCACGACTCCGGCGGGTTCAGGCAGGCGTCGCAGTTCCCGCAGGCAGCGCCCGGTTGGCCGAAGTAGGCCAGCAGCCGCACGCGCCGGCACTCGACCGTCTCGCACAGCGCCAGCATGGCGTCGAGGTGCGCGGTCAGCTGGCGGCGGTAGGCGTCGTCCCCCTCGGATCCGGCGATCATCTTGCGCTGCTGCACGACGTCCTGCAGGCCGTAGGCCAGCCACGCCGTCGACGGCAGGCCGTCCCGGCCCGCGCGGCCGGTCTCCTGGTAGTAGCCCTCGACCGACTTCGGCAGGTCGAGATGCGCGACGAAGCGCACGTCCGGCTTGTCGATGCCCATGCCGAACGCGATCGTGGCGACCATGACCAGGCCGTCTTCCCGCAGGAAGCGAGCCTGGTTGGTCGCGCGCACGCGTGCGTCGAGCCCGGCGTGGTAGGGCAGCGCCGGGATCCCGTTGTCCACCAGGGCCTGCGCGGTCTTCTCCGTGGAGGCGCGGGAAAGGCAGTAGACGATGCCCGCGTCCCCGACGTGCTCGGTGCGCAGCAGGTCGAGCAGCTGCCGCATCGGCTCGTTCTTGGGCACGATCCGGTACTGGATGTTCGGCCGGTCGAAGCTCGACACGAAGTGCTTGGCATCGCCCAGCTTCAACCGCTCCGCGATCTCCGCATGCGTCGCCTCCGTGGCCGTCGCCGTCAGCGCGATCCGCGGCACCTCCGGCCAGCGCTCATGCAGCATCGAGAGCGCAAGGTAGTCCGGCCGGAAGTCGTGCCCCCACTGCGCGACACAGTGCGCCTCGTCGATCGCGAACAGCGAGACCTTCCCCCGGTCCAGCAACTGCAGCGTCGACTCCGACCGCAACCGCTCGGGGGCGAGATAGAGCAGGTCCAACTCACCGTCCACGAACGCGGCCTCGACCCGGCCCCGTTCGTCGTAGCCCTGCGTCGAGTTCAGAAACCCGGCCCGCACCCCGAGCGCCGTCAGCGCGTCCACCTGGTCCTGCATCAACGCGATCAGCGGCGAGATGACCACCCCGACCCCGTCGCGGACCAGCGCCGGAATCTGGTAGCACAGAGACTTCCCGCCACCCGTCGGCATCAGCACGAGCGCGTCCCCGCCCCCGATGACGTGCTCGACGATCTCCTGCTGCGCACCCCGGAACGTGGCATACCCGAACACCCGGCGGAGCACGTCAGCCGCGTCGGTCACCTCTGCATCGGTCTTGGACCCAGTCACCCGCGAAAGTCTACGTCGGCCGGCCGAACGCCGGGCCCCGAACGAGGCAAGGCCGGACTGGCCATGGCCGGTACTCTCAAGGCCGAGGAGATCCCCGTGCCCCACCGCCCACCCCGCAGCAGCACCGCGCCGTCACCGCCCCTCGGCCCCACGCGGCGATCACGGCTGCGAAACTGCTCGCGACCGTCGCATGCATCGCCGCGTTAGCCGCCATCGGCCCGCTCTACGCCGCCGCCGGCTGGGGCCTGTGCGCAGGCCTGACTCCGATGTTCTTCCGGGCGGAAGTCAACCACCTACGCTCGCGCCGGACCTCAAGCCGCTCAATGGACGCCCGTGACGAGCGGGTGTGAAGCGTCGGCGGTACACGCGAGGACCCAGTACAGGCCGTTCCGGCCGATGCTGACGCCGGTCGGCTCTTGGTCGCGCCACTGAGAGGGATCCCCCCAAGGAAAATCCGGCTCACCGTTCGGCGGCCAATGGTCCAAGCCCTCGCCGTCGGCGACGTGGAGCAGCGGACGCATGGCCGCGCCGCATGAGCACGTGCGCAAGTGGTCCGGCTCCGGCATGGATATCTCCCATCCGCCGAGCTTCCAGCCGGGCGCCGCGACGAGGCGAAAGTATGCGACGTCCTCGTCTGTCCCCGACTCGTCGCGCTGCCGAAGCCGCAGTTCCAGATCTCGGGGCAGGATGCCGAACAGTTCGGCTCTGCGGTTGTCCGGTCCCGCGTTGCAGATCGGCGGGAACTCCATGAGCGCCTCGGGGTGGACTTCACACGGCGTGATCTGCCAGAAATCCCAGGCGACGTGGTTCAGGGGCGGAAACGCTGCTTCGGCGTGCTCGAGTTCCGCGGTGCTGCGCCAGCGGGCGATCGGTTGTGGTCCGAGCGCTCCACGGTGGTCGCCGGGGCACCAGAGAATCTGGAGAAGGTCGGTGCCCTCCGGAAACGGCAGCTCAGGCGCATCGCGGCGGAAGAACTGCACCACCGGCGCCAAGACGACCGGATCCGCGAATCTTCCGCCGCTCGTGATCATCCGAAGCTCGTGCGCGGTGGAGGGGGTAGCTGCCAGTTGGCACTCGAGTGCTTCGCGCATAGGCACGAGTTGGCTCGCGGGCATGTGTGCCGCCCAGCGGGTGAGCTGCTCCTCTAAGCGCTGCTTGAGCTTTGCGTGTCGCTCCGCAGCTTCCTCATCGGAGAGCATGACAACGCTTTCTACCTGCACTTCATGCTCGAGCCCGCACGTCGGCCATGGCTCGTCGGCGGGCCACAGCATCGGGCCGCCGACGTTGCTCACCCGAGCTGACGGCGAGCCAGGCCGAGGGTGAAGCCGCACTGCGGCGCGGGCGTAGTCGAGGAGTTCGGGGAACTCCAGCAGCAGGCGCGCGCGGCGTGGCGGGACAGTGCTGATCATGCATGATCCTTCGAGCATTCTTCGGACTGGCGCGATCCTAGGACGGCAATGCCCTGTCTGCGCCGTCCCGCTGCGCCCAGTGAGAGCTCAGGGTCTTCCTTGCCGCATATTCGAGTGCTTCGTCATATAAATGAACGAATTCTGCCGTGGGCCGCGCGGCGCCGGCCATACCCATCCGCACGCCCCGCTACGCTGCGGCGCACCTCACGCCGCCCATCAGCGCGATCTGTGCGATTTCCACCACTCTGGGTATCTGGTGCAGGCTCACAATCTCGATAGAGTGGGGTTGTGAACCGTCTGGCGTCCGCCACCTCGCCGTACTTGCTTCAACACGCTGATAACCCCGTGGATTGGCACGAGTGGGGGGAGGAGGCGTTCGCGGAGGCCAGGCGGCGGGACGTGCCGCTGTTGATCTCGATCGGGTACTCGTCGTGCCACTGGTGCCATGTGATGGCGCATGAGAGCTTTGAGGATCCGACGACGGCTTCGGCGATGAACGCGGGGTTCGTCTGCGTCAAGGTGGACCGCGAGGAGCGGCCGGACGTGGACGCGGTGTACATGACGGCGACGCAGGCCATGACGGGGCATGGCGGGTGGCCGATGACGGTGTTCGCGGATACGGCGGGGCGGCCTTTCTACTGTGGGACGTACTTCCCGCCGCGGGCGCAGGGGTCGGTGCCGGGGTTCCTCACGGTGCTCGCCGAGGTCGCGCGGGCTTGGACGGCTCGGCGCGGGGAGGTGACCTCGGTCGGGGAGACGGTGGCGGCGCGGATGGGGGAGCTCGCGGTGCCGGTGACGGGGGACGCGCCGGACGCGTCGCTGCTCGCGGTCGCGGTCGCGCGGCTCGAGGAGGAGTTCGATCCCGACCTTGCGCACGGCGGACGCGCGGCGGGGTTCGGGACCGCGCCGAAGTTCCCGCCGTCGATGACGCTGCTTCAGTTGCTGCGGCACTACCGGCGCACGGGGTCGACGGGCGCGCTGGACATGGTCACGCGCACGTGCGCGGCCATGGCGCGCGGCGGGATCTACGACCAGCTCGGGGGCGGGTTCTCGCGGTATTCAGTGGATATAAACTGGGGAATTCCGCACTTCGAGAAGATGCTCTACGACAACGCGCTGCTGCTGCGGGCGTACGCGCTGCTGTGGCGGGTCTCGCCGGAGCCGCTGTTCCGGCGGATCGCCGAGGAGACGGCGGCGTTCCTGATCCGGGAGCTGGGGACGGCCAGTGGCGGGTTCGCGTCCGCCCTGGACGCGGACACGGACGGGGTCGAGGGGCTGACTTACGTATGGACGTATGAGCAGCTTGTCGAGGTACTCGGCGCCGAGGACGCGGATGTGGCCGCGCGCGTGTACGGGGTGAGCCGCAAGGGGAACTTCGAGCACGGGGCTTCGGTGCTGCGGCTGGCGATCGGGGACGAAGCGCAGGAGAAGGTCGACGGCGAGGAGACGGCCGAGGAGGGGGAGGCCGACGTCGAGCGGGTGGCGCCTCGGCTGAGGGTGGCCCGGGCGCAGCGGTCGCAGCCGTATCGGGACGACAAGGTCGTCGCGTCGTGGAACGGGCTGGCCATCAGCGCGCTCGTCGAGGCCTCGGTCGCGCTCGACCGGCCCGACCTGCTCGCCGCCGCCGTGCGCTGCGGGAGTCTGCTCGCGGAGGTGCACCTGGCCGACGGGCGGCTGGTGCGTACGTCGCGGGATGGGCGGGCTTCCACGAACCCTGGCGTGCTCGAGGACTACGGCTGCGTGGCGGAGGGGTTCACACTGCTCTATTCCGCGACCGGGGACCACGCCTGGCTTTCGCATGCCGAGACGCTGCTGACCACGGTCCGGGAGCAGTTCCAGTCCGCGGACGGGCTGCACGACACGGCGGCCGACGCGCCGCCGCTGTATTTCCGGCCGAGCGACCCGACCGACAACGCGAGTCCGTCGGGGGCTTCGGCCGCGGCGGCGGGGTTCGCGGCGTACGCGCTGGCCGCCGCGTCGCCCACGCACCTGCAGGACGCGCACCTGGCGCTCGCGCCGGCCGGCGCGCTGGCGGAGCAGGCGCCGCGGTTCGCGGGGTACGGGCTGGCCGTCGCCGAGGCGCTGCTCTCGGAGTCGCCGGCGATGTCGATGTGTCCCGGGCCGTTCAGCCCGGGGGATTGAGAGTCGGTTCGGCTGCGCGCGCCCCTGTGGCGGCGGATATCCAGCTCAGCGGCGGCGCACGTCCATGACCGAGATCGCCACGGCGATGTAGTGGCAGCTGAACGCGGCGATGGTCAGGGCGTGGAAGAGCTCGTGGAAGCCGAACCAGCGGGGGGAGAAGTCGGGCTTCTTCAGGCCGTAGATCAGCGCGCCGAGCGAGTACAGCAGGCCGCCCACGATGATCAGCACCATGACGGCGACGCCGCCGGTGTGCAGGAACTCGGGCAGGAAGAACAGCGCGGCCCAGCCCAGCGCGATGTAGCAGGGCACATAGACCCAGCGCGGCGCGGTGAGCCAGAACATCCGGAAGCCGATGCCCAGCAGCGCTCCGGTCCAGGCCAGCGCGAGCAGCAGGTGGGCCTCGCTGCGGTCGAGCAGGGTGACCGAGACCGGGGTGTAGGTGCCGGCGATGATCAGGAAGATGTTCGTGTGGTCGAACCTGCGCAACACCGCCTTCCACTTCGGGCTCCAGTTCCCGGTGTGGTAGATCCCGCTGACGCCGAACAGCAGCCAGGACGCCACCGCGAACACCGCGCAGGCCAGGGCCGTGCCCGTGGTCGGGGCCAGACAGATCAGCACGATTCCGCCGGCCAGCACCAGGGGGAAAACACCCGCGTGCAGCCAGCCGCGCAGTTTTGGACGCAAGGCGGCTGTGGCGGACGCCACAGCCGCGCCCGGCGTTAGGTCGGTCACACGGCCGTCACCTTCGGTCATGAGATTGGTCACACCCTGTCGTCGTCGAGATGGACGGCGCCCGGGCTCATACCTGCTCGAACTCGGGCAAAACCGCTGCGTATTCGCCCGCCGAGGGCCTGTGAGCAGCGTAACTTACGCCAACGTAGGTTCCCAAGATCAACACTGTGGCCATCCACCATTCAAGACGGCGTGGTTATAGTCCAAAGCACCCTCATAAGCGCCCGGGAGGTGCGGACCCCCGGCGTTACCTTTGGAGTGCGCACGATGACGTACGCGGTGATTGCCCCGCCGACCGCCCATGCCGGCCTGCTGGCGTGGGTCGATGACATCGCCCGTCTCACCCAGCCGGAGGACGTCGTGTGGTGCGACGGCTCCGACGAGGAGTGGGCGCGGCTGACCGAGCAGCTGGTCGAGGCCGGCACGCTCAAGCGGCTCAACCCGGCCAAGCGGCCCAATTCCTTCTACGCGGCCTCCGACCCCTCCGACGTGGCTCGGGTCGAGGACCGTACCTTCATCTGCTCTGAGCGCGAGCAGGACGCCGGGCCGACCAACAACTGGGTCGCCCCGGGCGAGATGCGCGCGACGCTCGCCGGCCTGTTCGAGGGCGCCATGCGCGGGCGCACGATGTACGTCGTGCCGTTCTCGATGGGCCCGATCGGCTCGCCGCTGGCGGCCCTCGGCGTGGAGATCACCGACTCCGCCTACGTGGCGCTGTCCATGCGCGTGATGACCCGGATGGGCCGGGCGGTGCTCGACGAGCTCGGCACGGACGGCGAGTTCGTCAAGGCCGTGCACACCGTGGGCGCCCCGCTCGAGCTCGGCCAGTCCGACGTGCCGTGGCCGTGCAACACGACGAAGTACATCACCCACTTCCCCGAGGACCGGGAGATCTGGTCCTTCGGCTCCGGCTACGGCGGCAACGCGCTGCTCGGCAAGAAGTGCTACGCGCTGCGCATCGCCTCGGTCATGGCCCGGGACGAGGGCTGGCTGGCCGAGCACATGCTGATCCTGAAGCTGACCCCGCCGGCCGGCGAGGCGAAGTACATCACCGCGGCCTTCCCCTCGGCCTGCGGGAAGACGAACCTTGCGATGCTCACCCCGACCATCCCCGGCTGGAAGGTCGAGACGGTCGGCGACGACATCGCCTGGATGCGCTTCGGCGCGGACGGCCGGCTCTACGCGATCAACCCGGAGGCCGGCTTCTTCGGCGTCGCACCGGGCACCGGCGAGTCGACCAACGCCAACGCGATCGCCACCCTGGACGCCAACGCGATCTACACCAACGTCGCGCTGACCGACGACGGCGACGTGTGGTGGGAGGGCCTGACCGACGAGCCGCCGGCGCACCTGACCGACTGGCGCGGCGAGGACTGGACCCCGGCGTCGCAGAGCCCGGCGGCGCACCCGAACGCGCGCTTCTGCGTGCCGGCGGGCCAGTGCCCGACCATGGCCGCGGAGTGGGACGACCCGAAGGGCGTGCCGATCTCGGCCATCTTGTTCGGCGGACGCCGGGCCACCGCGGTTCCGCTGGTGACCGAGTCGCGGTCCTGGCAGCAGGGGGTGTTCCTGGGCGCGAACGTGGCCTCGGAGAAGACCGCCGCGGCCGAGGGCACCGTGGGCGAACTGCGCTATGACCCCTTCGCGATGCTGCCGTTCTGCGGCTACAACATGGGCGACTACTTCGCGCACTGGCTCTCCGTGGGCGAGAAGGCCGAGCCGGAGAAGCTGCCGAAGATCTACTACGTCAACTGGTTCCGCAAGGGCGCGGACGGGTCGTTCCTGTGGCCGGGCTTCGGTGAGAACAGCCGGGTGCTCAAGTGGATCGTGGACCGGCTCGACGGCGCGGCCGGCGGGGTGGAGACCGCGATCGGCGTGGTGCCGCAGGCCGGTGACCTGGACCTGGACGGGCTCGAGCTGGACGCGGCGCACCTGGCCGAGCTGCTCGGGGTGGACGCGCAGACCTGGCGGCGCGAGGCCGCGCTGATCCCGGCGCACTTCGAGCGCTTCGGCGCGCACCTGCCCGAGGCGCTGTGGCAGGAGCACCGGGAGCTGGTCCAGCGGCTGGGCTGAGGGAAAGCGGCGGGCCGAGCGGCCGGGCTGTCGGGCCGCTCACCTGCCACGCGTCGGCCCCGCGCCATCCGCGAGCAGATCTTCACTACATCCTCACAGCCGCCTCGGGTCCCGCGGGACCCGAGGCGGCTGTCCGCGGGATAGGGTTTGAGCGCGGGGCCGGAAAGTTCAGTCGCAATCGGCAGCGAGAGGCAGTGCTTCGGACGATGGGAATGCGCGATCTCGCCTACGGCGCCTACGAGCGCCGCTTGGCCGCCCGCATCGATCCGGGCCGTTGCCCGCGCCACATCGGCGTCATCATGGACGGCAACCGCCGCTGGGCGAAAGCCGTGGGCGAGCACATCGCCACCGGACACCAGCGCGGCGCGGACAAGATCCACGACCTGCTCGAGTGGTGCGAGGAGGCCGGCGTCGAACTGGTCACGCTCTGGCTCTTCTCCACGGACAACTTCAACCGCCCGGCCGCGGAGCTCGAGGACCTGCTGCGGATCATCGAGGGCTCGGTGCGCTCGCTGGCCGAGACCGGACGTTGGCGGATCCGGCCGGTCGGGGCGCTCGACCTGATGCCGGGCGACTTCAGCCGCACCCTCAAGGAGATCGCCGCCGACACCGCGGACAACCCGGGCCTGGTGGTGAACGCGGCCATCTGTTACGGCGGCCGCCAGGAGATCGCCGACGCCGTGCGCTCGCTGTTGTCCGAGCACGCCGAGCGCGGCACCACGATCGAGGACCTGGCACAGGTCATCGACGTCGAACACATCACCGAGCATCTCTACACCCGCGGCCAGCCCGACCCGGACCTGGTGATCCGGACCTCGGGGGAGCAGCGCCTTTCCGGCTTCCTGCTGTGGCAGTCCGCGCACTCGGAGTTCTACTTCTGCGAAGCCTACTGGCCCGCGTTCCGGAAGATCGATTTTCTGCGGGCGATGCGGGATTACGCGCAGCGGCAACGCCGCTACGGCGCGTAAGGTCCTTATCACGGCGCGTAAGGCCCTTATAACCTTGCGCTGTCGTTTCCTGCTCCCCCAGATGGGGTAAACCGGCAGTAAGGGCGGGCCGTACAGAGGCCGCCGAACAGAGCCGGAGCACTAGTGGCCACAGCAACCGAACGGCGCACTTATGTCCTGGACACCAGCGTTCTGCTGGCCGACCCCACCGCGGTGACCCGTTTCGAGGAGCACGAGGTCGTCATCCCGCTGGTCGTGGTGAGCGAACTGGAGGGCAAGCGTCACCATCCGGAACTCGGTTATTTCGCCCGCGCCTCGTTGCGCTTCCTGGATGAGCTGCGGGTAACGCACGGACGCCTGGACCAGCCGCTGCCGATCGGGGAGTCCGGCGGCACGCTGCGAGTCGAGCTCAACCACTCCGACACCTCCGTACTACCGCCGGGATTCCGCCCTGGTTCGCAGAATCCTGACAACGATGTCAGGATCCTGGCCGTGGCCAAGGCCCTGGCCGCCGAGGGCGCCGACGTGGTGCTGGTGTCCAAGGACCTGCCGCTGCGGGTGAAGGCGGCGGCGGTGGGGCTGCCCGCGGAGGAGTACCGCGCGGAGCTGGCGATCACCACCGGATACACCGGGATGACAGAGCTCGAAATCGGCGGAAACCAGGTGGACGCCCTGTTCGAGCACGGCCGGATCGAGCTGCCGCAGGCGGCCGAACTGCCGTGCCACACCGGTCTCGTGCTGGTCTCGGAGCGCGGCAAGGCGCTCGGCCGGATCACGCCGGACAAGCAGGTGCGCCTGGTGCGCGGGGACCGCGAGGCCTTCGGCCTGCACGGACGCAGCGCGGAACAGCGGATCGCGCTGGATCTGCTGCTGGACCAGGAGATCGGCATCGTCTCGCTCGGCGGACGGGCCGGCACCGGAAAGTCGGCGCTGGCGCTGTGCGCGGGCCTCGAGGCCGTGATGGAGCGCCGCCAGCATCGCAAGGTCGTGGTATTCCGGCCCTTGTACGCCGTGGGCGGCCAGGACCTGGGCTATCTGCCGGGCACCGAGGGCGAGAAGATGTCGCCCTGGGGGCAGGCCGTGTTCGACACGCTCTCCGCGCTGACCACGTCAGAGGTCATCGACGAGGTGGTGGACCGCGGCATGCTCGAGGTGCTCCCGCTCACCCACATCCGCGGCCGGTCCCTGCACGACTCCTTCGTGATCGTGGACGAGGCGCAGTCGCTGGAACGCAACGTCCTGCTGACGGTGCTCTCCCGGATCGGCAGCGGCTCGCGCGTGGTACTCACCCACGACGTCGCCCAGCGCGACAACCTGCGGGTGGGCCGGCACGACGGCGTGGTCTCGGTGGTGGAGAAGCTCAAGGGACATCCCCTGTTCGCACACGTGACGCTGACCCGCTCCGAGCGGTCCCCGATCGCGGCCCTGGTCACGGAGATGCTGGAGGATCTCTCGGTCTGACCAGAACGTGGTGATGTAAGCCGCGGCCTGTATGTCCGTGGCGCGGCGAGGCTCTTGGGGACACGGTTTTCGTCCCCAAGACTTCCAGCCGAGCAAGCCGCGGCCTATATCACGTCAAGCCGTGGTCAAGAGCGTGGTTCGGGACTGCGCGCATCGGTAGGGTGTGCGCATGCTGCTCAACGGTGTGGGGTACCGCTACAGCCTGCGTGCGCCCTGGGTGCTCGACCGCGTGCACCTGGAACTCGGCCCCGGTTCGCTCACGCGGATCGGCGGTTACAACGGAAGTGGCAAGTCCACGCTGATGCGGATCGCGGCCGGGGTGCATCGACCCGGCCGCGGCAGCGTGCTGGAACGGCCCGCGCGGGCAGCGTACGTGCCGGGGCAGCTGCCCGCGGTGCCGTTCAAGGTGCAGGACTATCTGCTGCAGCTCGGCCGGATCCAGGGGCTGAGCCCGGCCGAGGCCGAGTCGCGGCTGACGGCGGGGCTCGAGCGCTTCGAGGCGTCGGGGTACCGCAAGCACCGGATCGGTGACCTGTCCCGCGGCACGGCGCAGAAGGTGGCGATCGTCCAAGCGTTGCTCGGCGAGCCCGAGCTGCTGATTCTGGACGAGGCGTGGACCAGTCTGGACGCGGCGGGGCAACGGGAACTCGACGAGGTCGCCCGCACGGTACGCGACGGCGGCGGCATCGTCGTGTACGTCGACCACGACGCGCAGCGCCTGGCCGAGGACGCCACGGCCGCCTACGTGCTGCGCGACGGGGTGCTGATCGCGGCCTCGGCGGCCGACTTCGCCGTGCCCACGGCCCTGATCGATCTCGAGGGCGCCCCGGAACCGTGGCCGCTGCCCGGCCGGGTGCGCGCGCTCGCCGACGGCGGGACCCGGGTGAGCATAGACGCCCAGCACTCGGACCGGCTGCTGCGCGAACTTCTGACGCAGTACCCGAAGACGCACGTCAGAACCGTGCGGATGGTGGAAGGGGGCGGGGAGTGAACACCCGGACTTTCGCGGTGGTGCGCTATTACGCCACCTTGTTCGCCGGTTCGCAGCGCTGGCTCGCGCCGGCGCTGCTCTACGGCATCGTGCTGGCCATCGACTCGACCGGCGGGGACACCGCGGCGGACGCCTTCGCCTACAGCGCGGCGTTCCTGCTCCCGGTCGCGGCCTGGATGACCAGATCCATGCTCACCACCGAGCCCGCGGAGTCGGCCGCCATGGTCGCCACGCTGGTCGGCCCGGTGCGCGCCCGGCTCGCCGCGCTCACCGCCGCGACCTGCTACGCCCTGCTGTGCGCGGTGCTCGGCGCGGTGGTGGCGCTGACCGCGGGTTCGCACGGCGGCGGCTCGACGACCGCGGCCGGGCTGGTCACCGAGCTGCTGTGCGTGCTGCTCGGCACGGCCGCGGGCGCGGTGGCCGCACCGCCGCTGGTGCGGCCGACGGGGTGGGGCGTGCTGCTGGTCGGGCTGCTCTCGCTCGGCTTGCTGATAGCCAGGTTCAGCCCGGCCGACGCCGCCATCAGGTCCCTGACGGCGGTCTCCAACGGCGGCGCGCTGCACTTCCCCTACTGGGCACCGCCGTTCGCCCTGGTGATCACGGCGGTGGCCTGGGCCGGCGCCGCCCACGCGGCCACCCGGCACGTTCCGTAGCACGAAAAGACAGGATCCATCCATGCACGCCGAAGACGTCCGACCGGCAGCTGCCCAGCCTGAAGACGCCCGACCCGGGGACGCCCGCGGCACAGCCGGCAACGCCCGCGCCGATGCCCTGCCGACCACGTTCCGGACCGAACTCAAGTCCGGCTCGGGTCTCTTCGGCCGCCCGGCCCGCGCCGCGACCCTGGCGTTCAGCCCGGACAGCCGGCTGCTCGCGCTCGGCGGCGAGAGCCCGACCGTGGACCTGTGGGAGCCGCGCGAACCCAGGCTGCTGGCTCAGCTCGCCGGGCACCGCCCGACCAAGTTGGTCGGCACGGTGCAGTGCGTGGCCTTCAGTCCCGACGGGCGGTTGCTGGCCAGCGGCGGGCGCGACGGGACGGTCCGGCTCTGGCTCGCGGCCACCGGCGAGACGGTCGAGGTGCTCGGCGGCTTCCCCGGTCCCGTCGTCCGGATCGCGTTCAGTCCGACCGCGCCCATCCTGGCCGTCGCGGACGAACACTCCGTGCGGCTGTTCGACCTCGGCTCGCGCCCGGCCCTGCAGTGCCCTGTGGCGTTGCCCGAGGGCGGCGTCAATGCCCTGGCATTCCACGCGGACGGCTCGGCGCTCGCGGTCGCCCTGGGCGGGCGGGAACGCAAGGGCACGCACCGGATCGCGCTGGTCGAGCCGGTCGGCGGGCGGGTCGTGCACGCCCTCGGCGATGGCGATTTCCTGGCCCGCAGCCTCGCCTTCAGCCCCGACGGCGCCGTGTTCGCGGCCGGGCTGCGCAAGGACGAGCTGCGGCTGTGGGACACCCGCAGCTGGCAGCCGATCGGATCGCTGCGCGTGCCGTCGTACTCGGCGTTCGCGCTCGCGTTCAGCCCGCACGGCGTGCTCGGCGCTGCCTGCGGTGACCGGGTCTGCATGTGGGACCCGGCCACCGGCGAGCTGCTGGCGTCGGTCAAGGTGCCGTACGTGAAGAACTGCGCGGTGGGCAACGTGGCCTTCAGTGCCGACGGACGGCTGATGGCGACCTGCCGCACCTTCGCCCAGGTGCGCGTGTACGCGACGGCGGCGCAGGCGCCGGGGGCGTAGCAGCCCTGGTCCTCAGTTCCCTGCGTTGACCGGCACCGCGCCGTCCTGGCCGTCGAGCGCGCCCAGCGTCTGCTTGAGCGAGGTGCCCGAAGTCTCGGCCGAGGTCGTCAGGCTGCCGAGGGTGTCGGTCACGGTGAACACGCCGCTGCTCGTGGTCGTCGGAAACTTCGCGCCGTGCGCAGCCGCTCCGCCGAGCCCGTCGAACAGCGCGCCCTCGAGGTTCTCCCCGTCCGTGGCCAGAGCGGAGCCCGAGGTCGGCAGCTGGTAGGCCGAGTCGCCCTGCACGCCGAGCAGGCCCCCGGCCTCGGACTGGAAGACGCCCCCGACGAAGTTGCCTACTCCGTCGCCGAGCGCGGTGGAGGTGCCGTCGGCCGCGGTCATCAGGCCGGGCGCGACCTTGCCGAGCACGGCGGAGCCGGCGACCGTGCCGACGCCGTCGAGCACGCCGTTCTCCAGGTCCGCGCCCCAGGTGACCTTCTGCCCGGACAGCGCCTGCGAGGCCACGTTCGCGGTCGTGTCCGCGACCACGTTGGAGGCCACGTCGCCCAGTTTGAGCGTCTCGGCCAGCGACTTGAGGTCCTCCATGAGCTCGCCGAGCACCTCGGCCACCTTGTCGATGTCCACGCCCACCTGCTCGGCGAGATCGGCGAACCTGGCGATCAGGGCCGCGATCCGGGCCGCCTCGGCCGAATCCGCGATCGCCGAGGCGAGGTCGGACAGGCCGGCCGTGACCACGGTCAGCAGCGCCCCGGCCGCGGTCGCGATGAGGATCTGCTCGCAGATGCTGACGAGCTCCTCGTTGATCGAGTCGATGTTCTTGGCGTAGCCGCGCATCGAGGTGGCGACCGTGTGGAAGTTCCGCACGCCCTTGCGGGCCGAGTCAGACTGCTGATTCCAGCACCGGTGGAAGGCGTCGGCCGCGTCACCCGCCCACTCGCTCGGCCCGACCATCTGCACGGCCGAGTCGAGTTCGGACACCTGCCGCCCGACCGCGTCGGCGAGGTTGTCCCAGTCCTGGGCTATGGACCGCAGCGTGTCCCCGTCGCCGCCGGGCAACGGCAGCCCCATCGCCTCCAGTACCTTGACCACATCGGCGTTGATGTTCACTGTGCCCCGCCCCCGATCTCGGCGAAACTCTGCGCACACTCCGTATCCACATCAAGGTACGCACGCGCGGTCAGCTGAAGCTGCTGCCCGGTCCGGTCCCAGACCTCGGCCAGCTGCTCGAGGCCGTTGACCGTGTTCTTGAGCATCGCCATGTACTTCGACAGCGCCCCGTCGCAGGCCCCGAGCAGGCCGAACGCCTCCCCGATCGAGAAGGCCGAGCCGCTGAACCCCGGGACGGACGACGCCAGGGCGCGCGCCTGGTCTTCGAATTCTGATCCAAGCTGGAATATCGCCGACGGATCGGCGGTGAACGAGTCCCCCATAGACTCAGCCTCACCCACGTTTGAGAGAGCGGAAATCCGAACAACGGGACTCTAGACCACGGGGACGCGGCACCAGGCCCCAGCCGTCGCCGGGGCCTGGTGTTCGAGGACTGCGACTACTGCTTGGCCCCGATCTTCAGCAGCGGCTTGTCGTCGCCGGGGTTGGTGAAGAAGTCGTTGCCCTTGTCGTCGACCACGATGAAGGCGGGGAAGTCCTCCACCTCGATCCGCCAGACGGCCTCCATGCCGAGTTCCGCGTAGTCGAGGACTTCGACCTTCTTGATGCAGTCCTGGGCCAGGCGGGCGGCCGGGCCGCCGATGGAGCCGAGGTAGAAGCCGCCGTGGGCGGCGCAGGCGTCGGTGACCTGCTTGGAGCGGTTTCCCTTGGCCAGCATGACGAACGAGCCGCCGGCGGCTTGGAACTGGTCGACGTAGGAGTCCATCCGGCCGGCGGTGGTGGGGCCGAAGGAGCCGGAGGCGTAGCCGGCCGGGGTCTTGGCGGGGCCGGCGTAGTAGACCGGGTGGTCCTTGAGGTAGTCCGGCAGCGGCTTGCCCGCGTCGAGCAGTTCCTTGAGCTTGGCGTGTGCGATGTCGCGGGCGACCACCAGGGTGCCGGTGAGCGCGAGGCGGGTCTTGACCGGGTACTTCGACAGTTCCGAGCGCACCTCGGACATCGGGCGGTTCAGGTCGATGCGGACCGCGGAGGAAGAGCCGCCGGCGGAGCCGGCCACGAGCAGAGCCTCGTCGGTGGTCTCCGGCAGGAACCGGGCCGGGTCGGTCTCGAGCTGCTCGAGGAAGACGCCCTCCGCGGTGATCTTGGCCAGGGCCTGGCGGTCGGCCGAGCAGGAGACCGCGATGGCCACCGGCAGCGAGGCACCGTGGCGGGGCAGGCGCACCACGCGCACGTCGTGGCAGAAGTACTTGCCGCCGAACTGGGCGCCGATGCCGAGCCGGCGGGTGAGCTCGAAGACCTCGGCCTCGAGCTCGTGGTCGCGGAAGCCGTGCGCCAGCATCGAACCCTCGGTCGGCAGCGCGTCGAGGTAGTGCGCCGAGGCGTACTTCGCGGTCTTGAGCGCGAACTCGGCCGAGGTGCCGCCGATGACGATGGCGAGGTGGTACGGCGGGCACGCGGCGGTGCCGAGCGAGCGGATCTTCTCCTCCAGGAACCGCAGCATCGCGCCGCGGTTGAGGATCGCCTTCGTCTCCTGGTAGAGGTACGACTTGTTGGCCGAGCCGCC
This sequence comes from Actinospica durhamensis, assembly GCF_018139695.1. Taxonomy (GTDB): domain Bacteria; phylum Actinomycetota; class Actinomycetes; order Streptomycetales; family Catenulisporaceae; genus Actinospica; species Actinospica durhamensis. The sequence goes on from NZ_JAGSOG010000089.1 coordinate 19,809, forward strand.
GCCCTTGGCCATGTAAAGGAACTTGTACGCCTCGCCCTTGGTCGCGTACAGCTCGATCTGCGCGGGCAGGTTCGAGCCGGTGTTCTTCTCGTCCCAGGTGGTCAGCGGCGCCATCTGCGAGTAGCGCAGGTTCAGCTTGGTGTAGGCGTCGAACACGCCGCGGGCCAGGTGCGCCTCGTCGTCCCCGTCGGTCAGCACGTTCTGCCCGCGCTTGCCCATCACGATCGCGGTGCCGGTGTCCTGGCACATCGGCAGCACGCCGCCGGCCGCGATGTTCGCGTTCTTCAACAGGTCAAGTGCCACGAAGCGGTCGTTGGGCGAGGCCTCGGGGTCGTTCATGATCGAGGCCAGCTGCTTGAGGTGCGAGGTGCGCAGGAAGTGCGCGATGTCGTGCATCGCCTCGGCCGTCAGCAGCCGCAGCGCCTCCGGCTCGACCTGCAGGAAAGTGCGTCCGGCGGCGGAGACGGTGGAGACGCCCTCGCTGGTGACGAGGCGGTACTCGGTGTCGTCCTTGCCGATCGGCAGCAGGTCGGAATAAGCGAATTCGGGCATTTCCACGCGCCTCCATAGACCTCAACGTCCGGTGGTCCAAGCCTAAGCCTGGCCGAGGCGCGCTCCGGGACACGGCGGACGTGGCCTTGGCCACGCGCGGGCGGGGGCGGGACGCGGTCGGAGTGCGCCCGCCCGCAGGTATGACGTGAGACGTCATACGTATTATCATTGCGCCATGAGGACGACGATCGAGGCATCCCAGGACCGTGACGGCTCCGGCCCCGACCCCGTCCCCACCGCGCTCGAGCACCCGGCGACGCGGCGGGCCACCGGCACCGGGCTGATCCTCGCCGGAGTCATCCTCATCGCCGCCAACCTGCGGCTTTCCGTCTCCGCGACCGGCGCCCTGCTCGATCAGCTCGGCGCCGGCCTGCATCTGTCCTCGGCCGTGCAGTCCTTCCTGACCGCGGTGTGGCCGCTCGCCTTCGCCGTCGGCGGTATCTCCGGCTCCTGGCTGGCCCGCAAGTACACCGCGGGGACCGTCATCGCCGCCGCGCTCGGCGCGCTGACCGTCGGTCAGATCGTGCACAGCCTGCACGACACCCCCGCGCTGGTGGCCGGCTCGGTGCTGGCCGGGCTCGGCATCGCGCTCGCGAACGTGCTGCTTCCGGTCGTGGTGCGCCAGTACTTCCCGGACCGGGTCGGGCAGGTCACCGGCCTGTACGCGATGGTGCTCGCGGGCGGCTCGGCCGTGGCCGCGCTCGCCTCCGTGCCGGTGGCCTCCGCGTTCCACAGCGTGGACGCCGGACTCGCCGTCTGGGTCATCCCGGCGCTGATCGCGCTGGCCGGCTGGTTCGCCGCGCGCCCGCAGCGGGCCGCGCACTCCTCCAACGCCCACCTGATCGGAGCCACCGGGACAGCCCCGGCGACCCCGCAGGCGCACCTGCCGCTGCGCCACGTCGCCCGCCAGCCGCTGGCCTGGGCGCTGGCCGCGCTCTTCGGCCTGCAGTCCGTGGGCGCCTACGTGATCATGGGCTGGCTGCCGTCCATCCTCGGCAGCGCGGGGATGTCGCACACCGCCGCCGGCGCGGTGCTCTCGATCATCTTCTTCCTCAACATCCCGATCTCCTACCTGGTGCCGCACCTCGGCTCCCGGATGCGCGACCAGCGGCCGATGCTGCTGGGCCTGACCGCGGCCTCGCTGGTCGGCTTCGTCGGCCTGATCATCGCGCCCAGCTCGCTGACCTGGCTGTGGGTGGTCTTCTTCGCCTTCGGCATGGCCACCTTCCCGCTGGTGCTCGCGCTCTTCCCGGCGCGCGGCGGGACCCCGCACGGCACCGCGGCGCTGTCCACCTTCAGCCAGTCGATCGGCTACCTGCTGGCCGCGATCGTGCCGCTCACCTTCGGCATGCTGCACGACGCCACCGGGTCCTGGACCCTCCCGCTGCTGATCGTCGTAGTCGTCACCGTGTTCCAGGGTCTGGTCGGGTTCTACGTGGCCTCGCCCCGCCGGGGCACCGTGTCCGAGCCCGGAGATTCATGAGACAGTGCCCGTCGTCGCAAGGTGTGTGAGGACTCGAGCCGAGAGAGTGGGTGCGCGGATATGACCGAGCTGGCGGGTCTGCGCCGCGGATCGTTGGGCGACGAGGTGATCGCCACCCTGCGCGAACAGATCACCTCAGGGGCCTGGCCGGTGGGTGAGCGCATCCCGGCCGAGTCCGAGCTGATCGAGCGGCTGCAGGTGGGCCGCGGCACCGTCCGCGAGGCCATCAAGGCCCTGGCCCACGTGGGCCTGCTCGAGGTGCGCCAGGGCGACGGCACGTACGTGAAGTCCCGCAGCGAGCTCGCGGGCGCGCTGCGCCGGCAGATGGGCAGCTACCGCAACACGCACGTGCAGGAGGTGCGTCGCGCCCTCGAGGTCGAGGCGGCCCGGCTGGCCGCGTCCCGCCGCACCGACGAGGACCTGCGCGCGATGGCCGACGCCCTCGCCGAACGCGACCTGGCCGCCGACACCGGCCGCGCGCTCGGACGCTGGGACCCGGTCTGGGGCACGCCCTGGGTCGAGGCGGACGTCCGGTTCCACCAGGCCGTCGTGGCCGCGTCGCACAACCCGATGCTGACCGAGATGTACCTCGAGATGGCCGAGCAGCTCTCCACCGTGCTGACCGCCATCAGCTCGGCCACCGACCACGAGCCCTACCTCGTGCGCGGCCACCGCGCCCTGCTCGAGGCCATCGAGGCCGGCGACACCGAGCGGGCCGCGCTCGAGGCGCTGCACAACGTCGAGACTCCGGTGGAGTGACGCGGTGACCCGGCGGCCGCCCGCGGCCTGACCGCCCCCGACCGCGAAGTGCGCGATCGGTTATCTTGACGGAGTGACGCCGCCATTGTCCTTCGGCACCGAGCCCGCGCCCTCCGATGACCGCAGGCTCTCCCTGCGCGCCTCCGACGCCGACCGCGACCACGTCGCGAAGCTGCTCGGGCAGGCGTTCGCCGAAGGCAGGCTCAGCGCCGACGAGCACGCCGAGCGCACCGAGACCGCGTACGCCGCCAAGACCCTCGGTGAGCTCCGGCCCCTGCTGGCCGACCTGCCGGTGGCCTTCAGCCCGCCGTCCGCCGCCACCGGCCCGGGCGTGCGCGGCGACGTGCCGCTGGCCGCCACCCCCGCGACCGACTCGGTGGTGGCCGTCTTCGGCGAGCAGCGCCGGCGCGGGCGCTGGCTGGTGCGCGACGGCATGGAGGCCAGGGCGATCTTCGGCACGGTCGAGCTCGACCTGACCGAGGCCGTGCTGGAGCAGCGCGAGCTGACCATCACCGCGCACAGCTTCTTCGGCCAGGTGATGCTGCGGGTGCCCGAGGGCGTGATGGTGATCGACGAGGGCACCGCGATCCTCGGCGACCGGGACTTCAAGCTGGAGAACGGGGCGTACACCGCCGAGACCCCGATCGTGCACGTCCGCGGGTTCAGCGTGTTCGGTAGCGTGGAGGCCAAGCGCCCCCGCAAGAAATGGCTCAAGAAGCGATGAGTGACACCCCGCTGTACGTCCACCGCTCGACCGTCTGGTTCGACGAACTCGACATGGTGGGTGTGCTGCACAACGCCCGCTACGCGATCCACGTGGAGCGGGCGATGACCGTGTGGTTCCACACGCTGACCGACCTGGACCCGTCCGACGGCCTGGTCGTGGTCAAGCAGTACGACATCGAGTTCGTCCGGCCGTTCACCCGGGAGCGCGGCGAACTGGTGGTCGAGGTGAACCTGCAGCGGCGCGGCCGGACGAGCGCGGTCTTCGGCTTCCGCTGCCTGTCCTACCCCGAGGGCCCGGACGGGCCCGAGGTGCTGCACGCCCGCGGCATCCGCGCCATCGTGAAGGTCAGCCCGGGCAGCCTGCGCCCGGCGCCCTGGTCGGACGCGTTCCTGCCGGTCGACGCGTGACCTGACGCGTGACCTGACGCGTGATCCAACGCGCGACCTGACGCATGGTCAGACGCGCGTGAGCGGGCGGGTCATCGCTGCATGACCCGCCGGTCCGGTGCCTCGAAGGAATTGTCGGCCAGGGTCTTGAGGAATACGATGAGCTCTTCGTGCTGCTCCGGATCCCAGCCCTTGAGCTGCTCCTCGAGCATCTTGATCCGCTCCTGGGAGAGCTTGTCGATGATGTCCTTGCCCTTCGGGGTGAGCGTGATCAGGCCGTTCTCGTCACGTTGCGCGTTTCCACTGGAGACCAGCCTGTCCACGCGCGGGCGGATCTCGTCGGCGGGGGCCTTGAGCTGCTTGCAGATCTGCTCCTCGGTGATCGGCCCGGCGTGGTGCAGCCGGAAGAGCCCGTAGGCCTGCGGTACCGAGATGTCCACGTCCGCGCGCTCGATCGCCCGTCCGTAGCGCTCCCAGACGTTCTGACGGCTCGAGAGCTTCGTGACGAAGCGTTCGATCTCGGCCAGCGAGGTGCGGTAGGTGGGCAGGCCGGAGGACTCGCCGAGGTCGGTGGTGCGGGTGGCCGTACGCAGCGCCACTTCGGGCAGGAACAGCGCCAGCACGAAGGCGACCAGCGCGATCGGCGAGGCGATCAGGAACACGTGCGCGCAGGAGGTGGCGTAGATGTGCAGGAACGGGGCGGCCTCGGCCCGCGGCAGCTGGTTGACCGCCCGCGGGTTGGCCAGGATCTGCTGGGCCGGGAAGTGCGCCGGGATCTTGCCCTGCGCGATCGAGGACGTCAGGTTGCTGCTGAGCTGGTTGTTGAGGATCGTGCCGAAGATGGACGCGCCGAAGGCGCTGCCGATCGAGCGGAAGTAGGTCACCCCGGAGGTGGCCACGCCCAGGTCGGTGTAGTCCACCGCGTTCTGCGTGGCGATCGTGAGCACCTGCATGGTCAGCCCGATGCCGAGGCCGAAGACCACCATGTCCCAGCCGAGCGTGGTCGAGGTGGTGTGCTCGTCCACGTGGGACATCAGATAGAGCCCGACCGCCATGCACAGCGTGCCGATGATCGGATAGATCTTGTACTTGCCGAACTTGCTGATGAGCTGTCCGGTGCCGATCGAGGCCACCAGCAGCCCGGCCATCATCGGCAGCAGCCGCAGCCCCGAGACGGTGGGTGAGTCGTTGTCCACGACCTGCATGAACAGCGGCAGGTAGGACAGCGCGCCGAACATGCACAACCCGACCACGAACCCGATCGCCGAGCACTGGGTGAAGACCCGGTTGCGGAACAGCTTGAGCGGTAGCACCGGTTCGGCCGCGCGTCGTTCCACCATGACGAACAGGACCAGCAGGACCACCGCCCCGACCGCGAAGGCGAAGATCGGACCCGAGGTCCACCCCCAGGTCGTCCCGCCGAGGCTGGTGATGAGCACCAGACAGATCGAGGCGGCGGCGATCAGGAAGGTGCCGAGGTAGTCGATCTTGGGCTTGTGGTCCGGGTTCTTCTTCGTCAGCGCGATCGAGATGACCACCAGCGCCACCGCGCCGATCGGCAGGTTGACGTAGAACACCCAGCGCCAGCTGAGGTTGTCCACCAGGAAGCCGCCGAGCAGCGGGCCGAGCACCGAGGCGACGCCGAAGACGGCGCCGATCACGCCCTGGTACTTGCCCCGGTCGCGCGGCGGCACGACGTCGCTGATGATGGCCATCGACAGCACCATCAGCCCGCCGCCGCCGATCCCCTGCAGACCGCGGAAGGCGATCAGCTCGGCCATGTTGCGGGCCTGGCCGCAGGCCACCGAACCGACCAGGAAGATCACGATGCAGACCTGGAAGACGGTCTTGCGCCCGAACATGTCGCCGAGCTTGCCCCACAGCGGGGTGGTCGCGGTCGAGGCGAGCAGGTACGCCGTGACCACCCAGGACAGGTGGTTGGCCCCGCCCAGGTCGCCCACGATGGTCGGCAGCGCGGTGGCCACGATGGTCTGGTCGAGGGCGGCGAGGAACATCCCGAGCATCACGCCGGCGAACACCAGCATGACCTTGCGGTGGCTCTCCTCGATCCGCGGCGTATCGGATTCTGCCTGCGTCGCCTGCTGCGTCGCCACGACGGCCTCCGGGTCGGCGGGGTGATCCCCTGTCAGCGAAAAAGGACTCTCCACTGAAAGGGGATCACCGCGGCCCGCGGCCCGCCTGCGCAGGCGTCCGAACGGGCGCCCGGCGGGGGTATCGGCGGCGGCAGGGTGCTGCGGCTACCGCGGCGTCAGCCGAAGTCGACCGAGGAGTAGGTCCGCAGCTTCGTCAGCTGGTGCTCCGACTCGATCCGGCGCACCGTGCCGCTCTTGGAGCGCATCACCAGCGAGGTGGTGACCGCGCCGCCGGAGCGGTAGTGCACGCCGCGCACCAGTTCCCCGTCCGTGATGCCGGTGATGGCCACGAAGCAGTTCTCGCCCGTCACCAGCTCGTCGGTGGTCAGCACCCGGTCGAGGTCGTGGCCCGCGTCCAGCGCCTTGCGCCGCTCGGCCTCGTCCTTCGGCCACAGCTTGCCCTGGATCACCCCGCCCAGGCACTTGATCGCGCTGGCCGCGATGATGCCCTCGGGGGTGCCGCCGATGCCGAGCAGCAGGTCCACACCGGTCTCCGGGCGCACCGCCATGATCGCGCCGGCCACGTCGCCGTCGCTGATGAACTTGATCCGGGCGCCGGACTCGCGCACCTCGCGCACCAGGTCCTCGTGCCGGGGCCGGTCCAGGATCACCACGGTGACCTCGCTCGGCGAGCAGCCCTTGGCCCGGGCCACGGCCTGCACGTTGTGCGCGACCGGCGCGGTGATGTCCACCGACCCGGCCGCCTGCGGGCCGGTCACCAGCTTCTCCATGTAGAACACGGCGGACGGGTCGTACATCGCGTGCCGCTCGGCCAGCGCGATCACGGCGATGGCGTTCGGCATGCCCTTGGCGTTGAGCGTGGTGCCGTCGATCGGGTCCACGGCCACGTCGCACTCGGGCCCGTCGCCGTTGCCGACCTGCTCGCCGTTGAAGAGCATCGGCGCGTTGTCCTTCTCGCCTTCGCCGATCACCACCACCCCGTCCATCGAGACGGTGTTGATCAGACGCCGCATGGCGCCCACCGCGGCGCCGTCCGCGCCGATCTTGTCGCCCCGGCCGACCCAGCGGCCGGCCGCCAGGGCCGCCGCCTCGGTCACCCGGACGAGTTCGAGGGCCAGGTTCCGGTCGGGCACCTCGTGCGCCTGAGTCATCTGCAGTCCTTCCGCACTCGGACAAGCTTGGTCGTTTCCGCTCATGGGTCGCCCGCACGAGGGGAAACACGTGGTCACCGGTTGAGGGGGCCGGTTCGTTGATCCTACTGCCGCCCCGGTGCGCGGCCAGGGGGAGCGGCTTGGGATGATGGCGCCATGGCAGCGAAGACCCGATCCCGGCTCAGGACCACCGTGCGCGACATGGTGCTCACCATGGCGCTGATCGTGGTGCCGATCCTGCTGGTGTTCTGGCTCATGCCCTCGAACACGCCGAAGAGCGCGGTCACGCCCGTCTCGAGCGCCGACTACCAGGCGATGCTCACCGCCGCGCGCAGCCAGCTTCCGTTCGAGGCGCTGAGCCCGACCGGCCTGCCCGCCGGCTGGGAGCTGACCTCGGACGAGTACGAGCCGGCCGGCGACACCGCGGCCGAGTGGCGCCTGGGCTACCTGACCACCTCCGGCACCTACGCCGCCTTCACCCAGACCACCGAGTCCGTCGCCCAGTACCTCGGCGATCAGAGCTCGGATGCCACCCAGTCCGGCACCGTGACCGTGGCCGGCCAGACGTGGCTGCACTACACCGGCACCACGCCGGGCGCCCTCAAGACGCTGCTGTTCCTGCAGAACGGCAAGTCCCTCGAGGTCGTGGCCGGCTCCGCCTCGCCGGCCGACCTCGAGCTGCTCGCCGGCTCGCTGCAGAGCTGACACGGCCGCGGCGGAGCCGGCTGCGCAGCCGGCTCCGCCGCGTGCGTCGAATCCCCACGCCTACTCCGTCGGCGCCCCCTCGGCCGCCAGCGCCGCGTCGAGGCGCGCCCGCGCCCCGTCCAGCTTGGACTGACAGTGCGCGGCGAGCGCCTCGCCGCGCTCCCACAGCCGCAGCGAATCCTCCAACGGCAGGCCACCGGCCTCAAGCCGTTGAACCGTGGTGATCAGTTCGTCGCGCGCCTGCTCGTACCCCAGGGTGGAGATCTCTTCCGAAGTCATGCCCACCACGATAGATTCCCTTACCGACAGAGAGCGGGGAGGCACTCATGGGAGTGGTGGTAAGGAGGGCGTCGGTCGAGGACGCCTGGGAATTGACCCGGCTGCGCCGGATCATGATCAACGCATTCAGGGAGGTACACGACGAATCCTGGGAATACTCCTGCAAGGACACGTTCGAGCTTGCGCTGTCCGACCCGGACGGCTCGATGCAGGCCTTCGTGGTCGACGCGGGAGACGCGCCGGGCAAGCTCGCGGCCGGGGCGGTCGGGGTGATCCAGCAGCGCCTGCCCAGCCCGGACAACCACACCGGGGTGGTGGGCTACATCCTGAGCGTGTCCACGGATCCGGACTTCCGGCGGCGCGGCCTCGCGCGGGCCGTGGTCGAGGCGGCGCTGGAGTGGATGGACGGCTGCGGCGTGGCCAAGACCGAACTGGTCGCCTCCGAGTCCGGCGAGAAGCTCTACCGGGAGCTCGGGTTCGCCGAACCGCGCTTCGGCACCTACCTCAGCCGCTGGCTGCCGCAACAGGTGTGACGACGGCGAAGAAAGCGCTATCAGTACCCGCTTTCGCTCGAGCCGCACCGCTCGCAAGACCCTGATCAGGCACGATCGCCCGATCGACGCACCACCGACGATCAGTCAGACATCCACCCCGGCGGCCCCATCCACGCCGCCGACCGTATCGACTTCATCCACGGCAACGACATCATCCACGTCACCCACCTCAGGTCCACCGGACGCGCCACCCGCGTCCGAAGGCCCGATACCCGCGGGTCCGCCGGTCTCCGAGACCGCGCCCACCTTCACGGCCAGGCGTCCCGCCGCCAGCCGGACGCCGAGTTCCTGACCGGCCGTCACCTGCGCAGCGTCGCGCAGCACGTGGCCCTCGGCGCTCTGCACGATCGCGTATCCCCGCTCAAGGGTCTTGAGCGGGGAGAGCGCACGGACCCGGGCGAGGGTCTGGGCGAGCACCTCGGTGTCGCGCGCGAGGCGGTGGTGCAGGGCCCGGCGGGCCCGCGCTCGGGCGTCGGCGAGCTCCTGCTCCCGGCGCTCGAGCATGCTGTGCGGCGCCGCCAACACCGGCCGCGACCGGTAGTTGGCGAGCGCGCGCTCCTCCCGGTCGAGCGTGCGCACGATCGCCGCGCGCATCCGCTCCCTGGCCTGGCGCACCCGCTCGAGCTCCTCGCGCACGTCCGGCACCAGGCGTTTGGCCGCGTCCGTCGGAGTGGACGCGCGCAGGTCGGCGACCAGGTCCAGCAGCGGGGAGTCGGGCTCGTGCCCGATCGCCGAGACCACCGGCGTGCGGCACGCGGCCACGGCCCGCAGCAGCTGTTCGTCGGAGAACGGCAGCAGGTCCTCCACCGAGCCGCCGCCGCGCGCGATGACGATGACGTCCACCTCGGGATGCCCGTCGAGCTCGGCCAGCGCCGCGGTGATCTGCGGCACGGCCGTGGCCCCCTGCACCGCGACCTCGCGCACCTCGAAGCGCACGCCCGGCCAGCGCCGCCGGGTGTTCTCCAGCACGTCCTTCTCCGCGGCCGACGCGCGGCCGGTGATCAGCCCGATCAGCTGCGGCAGGAACGGCAGCCGCTGCTTGCGGCCCGGGTCGAACAGGCCCTGCGCCGCCAGCTTCGCCTTGAGCTGCTCGATCCGGGCGAGCAGCTCGCCCAGCCCGACCTGGCGCAGCTCGAACATCTGCAGCGAGAACTGGGCGCGGCCGCGGTAGAAGGCCGGCTTGGCCCGCAGCACCACCCGCTGGCCCTCCGCGGGCGGCGGGACGATCTGCTCGAAGACCTGGCGGAAGCAGGTGATGCTCACCGACACGTCCTGGGCCGGGTCACGCAGCGTCAGGAACACCACCCCGGCCCCGGGGCGCCGGTTGATCTGCGTGATCTGCCCCTCGACGTGGATCACGCCGAGCCGGTCGATCCAGTCGCCGACCAGTGTCGCGACCGTAGCCACCGGCACCGGCTTGTCGAAGGAGCTGTCCAAGGCCATGGCGAACACCCTAGTGCCGGGTTCTGACACCCCGCCGCCGCGCCGGGCGTCACCCCTGTGCGCCCCACCTGCGCGGTCCCCGGACCCGTCGCCGCGCGCTGGTGGGCGCGGCGCGGCGGTCACGATGTGCAGAGCCGGTGAAGATCCCCGTTCCGGGCTAGGGCGCACACCGGAGAGCGGAATACCATAGGTGTCATGGTCTCTGCTCCGGTCACTGCCGAATCCGCTCCCCGCAAGCGAGTCCTCCTGGCCGCCCCACGCGGCTACTGCGCAGGAGTGGACCGGGCGGTGCAGACGGTGGAGAGCGCGCTCGAGCGCTTCGGCGCCCCCGTGTACGTCCGCAAGGAGATCGTGCACAACAAGCACGTCGTGCAGACGCTCGAGGAGCGCGGCGCCGTCTTCGTCGAGGAGAACGACGAGGTGCCCGAGGGCGCCCTGGTGATCTTCTCCGCCCACGGTGTGGCCCCGGACGTGCACCACTCGGCCAAGAACCGCAACCTGCGCACCATCGACGCGACCTGCCCGCTGGTCACGAAGGTGCACAAGGAGGCCGTGCGCTTCGCCGAGGAGGGCTACGACATCCTGCTCATCGGCCACGAGGGCCATGAGGAGGTCATCGGCACCACCGGCGAGGCGCCCGAGCACATCAAGCTCGTGGACGGCCCGGACGGGGTGGACGGCGTCGAGGTGCGCGACCCGGCGAAGGTGGCCTGGCTCTCCCAGACGACCCTGTCGGTGGACGAGACCCAGCAGACCGTGGCCCGGCTCAAGCAGCGCTTCCCGCTGCTGCTCGACCCGCCGTCCGACGACATCTGCTACGCCACCCAGAACCGGCAGATCGCGGTCAAGCAGATCGCCGGCCAGTGCGACCTGCTGATCGTGGTCGGCTCCAAGAACTCCTCCAACTCGGTGCGCCTGGTCGAGGTCGCCCTCGAGGTCGGCGTGCCCGCCTCCTACCTGGTGGACTTCGCCGAGGAGGTCGACCCGGCCTGGTTCGAGGGCGTCACCACGGTGGGCCTGACCTCCGGTGCCTCGGTGCCGGAGAACCTGGTCCAGGATGTGCTCGAGCTGCTCGCCGCGCACGGCTACGGCGAGGTCGAGGAAGTGCGTTCGGCGCAGGAGAAGCTGCTGTTCGCGCTCCCGCACGAGCTCAAGCGGCTCCAGGCCTCGGAGCCGACGAGGCCCTAACGCACGACGCCGCGGCCCTTGAAGCGGCGTACCAGCAGCACGACGGCGGACACGGCAGTGCCGAAGTAGAGCGCCTTGGCCTTGGCGGCGAGCAGTTCGAACGTGGTGGCCGCCAGGCCGAGCAGACCCGGGCCGAAGCTGTCCGGCATCAGCTCCGCGAGCAGGATCAGCGCGCCGGCGAAGGCCAGGGGCGGGCTGACGAGCGCGCTGAACCAGTCGGCGCGCCGTACCCGGGTGGCGGTGTAGCCGCAGGCCGCGACGTAGAGCACGGCCAGGGCCCAGGCGGGGCCGCCGACGAGCAGCAGATCGAGCAGCCCGCCGCAGACGCAGCCGACGACCAGCAGCAGCGCGACGCCGAGCCCGGTCAGCGGGCCGATGCCGCCGCTCGGCCGCGGCG
>NZ_JAGSOG010000008.1 GCF_018139695.1 Actinospica durhamensis
GAGTTGAGCACGCCCCCGGCCAGCCCGGCCCGCTCCGGGGCGATCCCACTGAGCATCATCGCGGTCAGCGATTTCACACCCCCGGCCGATCTGCGGTACTCTCAATCCCGCAACAACGAGTCCGCAGGCCGCCCCCGGCCTCCGACGCTCAACAGCTCAACACCAGCGCCGTTAGCTCAATAGGCAGAGCAGCTGACTCTTAATCAGCGGGTTCGGGGTTCAAGTCCCTGACGGCGCACCGTAACCGTACGGCCAGGTCGTGACGAATGACCTAGCCGTTTCGCATTCACCCGTTGACTCCGCCGCGTCGTCTAGTGACCCGCCGTCACCCTGTGCTTGCCGATAATGTCGTCTGCACTGGTCAGGCCGCTCTGCGGTATTCGTTGACTACTCCGCCGGCGCGGGCTTGGTTGCGTGCGCGGAAGGCGTCGAGGTCGGTGACTTCGGGTGGTTTCGGCTTGTCCGGTGCGGCGCTGGCTAGTGCCATGTGTGGCCGGTGGGTGTTGTGGTGGGTTTCGTAGTCGTGCAGGATTCGGAGCAGGTGTGGCAGGTTCCAGATGAGTGTGCGGTCGAGTAGTTCGCGCCGGTATCCGCCGATCCAGCGTTCCATGATTGCGTTCATGCGGGGTGCGCGCACGGCGCTGCGGAGGGTCTCGATCCCGGCGCCAGCCAGGAGATCCTCGAGCTGCGGGGGATAGAGGATGTCGCGGTCGCGGATCAGGTACCTGACCTGTGCCGTTGAGTCCTCGAGGTCCATGAGCAGGTTCCTGGTCTGCTGGGTGACCCACGCGTGGGTGGGATGGGCTGTGGCGCCGAGGATGTGGATGCGCCGGGTGGCGTGTTCGATCGCGGCCATGACGTAGGCCTTGGTACCGTCGAGCAGGTCGACGGTGAAGAAGTCGCACGCGATGATTGCCTCGGCTTGGGAGCGCAGGAACTGCGCCCAGGTCGGGCCGTCGCGGCGTGGCGCCGGGTCGATCCCGTGCTTCTTGAGGATCTCCCAGACGGTGGACGCGGCGACGGTGATGCCGAGGCCGGCCGGTTCGCCGGTGATGCGCCGGTATCCCCAGTGCTCGTTGTCGCGGGCCATCTGTAGCACGAGCTGGGTGATCGTGGGGTGCCGTCGTGGGCGGCCGCGGGACTTGCGCTTGGACTTTGCCGTCCAGCGGCGCTTGACCAGGTCGCGATGCCAGCGCGGGATCGTCGCGGGTGTGACCGGCAGCCGCAGCTGGGCATGGCCTGGGCGCAGTATGAGGGCGAGCAGCGCCGCGAACAGCGCCCGGTCGGACCAGGTCAGCTTCGGGCGGGTGGTGCTCCGGCGTTCGAGAAGCGCGATGTGGTGACGCAGCAGTAGGATCTCTGCATCCTTCCACGCCGAGGAACGCTGCGAAAGCCGAAGCCACGCGGGCGTGCGCACGGCCAGAAGGAACACGAATCGGAGACACGCGACTCACGATCATTGCTGAGCCGCCGTGTAGAGCGCAACGTTGCCCCTCGCCGACCAGCGTGAAAGCCATAATCGGCAATCACAGGTGCACGGCGCCGCGCCGATGCGCGTGGCCGCCGCGATCACGAGTGTCCCGTCCACGACGGCCATCGACGTCACGTCCACCGCCGCGAGCTGGGGAAGCAACAGGAGCAGGGTCTCCAGGTCACGCATCCGCAGAATCCTGCCACCGGCCCGGCAGGCCACGAGCGGCCCGAGATCAACGATCACCGCTCACGAAAATCTTGGAAGAGCCGAGTTCAGTACAGACCCCTCGTCATCAGCGGATTCGGGCTTCGAGTCCTGACGGCGCGTTACTCGAGGGTGTAGTAGCCGAACACGTCGGCGATGAATTCGACCGTGCCGCCGCTCTCGGTGTTGCTGGCGATGACGTCGTTGCCGCTGGCGTCGATGGATCCCGAGCGGATCTGCGCCAGGTTGGCGACCGTCTGTCCACGCAGATAGTTGAGGTTCGAGGTGTTCGGCGTGGGCTCGCCGTGCGGCCAGGCCGTGATCAGCCCATTGCCGGTTGCGGCGGTGACGGTGAGGTTCACCACGTAGGTCGTGTCCGGGGCGGGCATCGTGTTGTGCCCGCCGACGGGGCGGAAAGTGACCGTCGAGCCCGGGGTCATGGCTTTGCTCGTCCGGGTGTCCGCCACCCGGGAAGGGGTGACCGGCACGAACACCGTGGCCAGGCCGGTGACCGTGGTGGTGCTGTAGTAGCCGGTGATGTCGGCAATGAGGTCGACGCTGCCCGTGGGCGAGCCGTTGTAGAGGTCGACTTTCCCGTCGGCCCCGACCGGCACCACCACCGTGTTCGATACCGCTGCTCCGGTGGTGTCGTTCAGGTTGGACGCGGTCGGTCTCGTCTGACCGTCGGGATAGGCGGTGACGAAGCCGTTGGCAGTCGCGTCGACCGCTGTCACGTGCAGGGAGACGGCGGTGATGCCGGTCTTCGGCGCTGCGCTGGACGCCGGAATCGTGATCGCCAGCTGGATGGAGCCGTGCGGCGCGACCTTGGCCTTGGCAGCACCCGTGCCGTTGCGGGTGTCCAGGATGCGCGTGGGGTCGAGGGAGTAGAAGCTGCTGGACTGAGCCGCCGAGAAATACCCGGTGACATCTGCGATCAGGTCCACGCTCACCGACGGGCCGGCGCCGCTGTTGAGCAGGTCCACGTATCCATCGGCGCCGACGGGAACGAAGGCCTCGTTCGCGACCGGAGCCGCCTTGCCGTAATTCAGGTTCGACACCCGGGGAACCGCGGAACCGTCGGGGTACGCGGATATGAAGCCGTTGCCGGTGCCGTCCACGGCGGTCAGGTTCATGACCACCGCGCCGATGCCGGCGGGGATCGACCCGGTTCCGGCCACGCGCAGCTTGATGACGCTGCCTGAGGCCACCAGGCCCTTCGAGGCGCCGGTTCCGGAGCGGGTGTCCAGGATTCGGGTCGGGCCGTAGGGGGTGAAGTCCGTGCCGCGAGTGGAGAACGACGTTGATCCCGAGATCTTCTCGCCGAGTTGGTCGGTGACGGTCTCGGTGACGGTGTAAAGGCCCGGGCGCGCGTAGTAGTGCGTGGCCGAGGAGGCACTGTCGGTGGTTTGCCCGTCGCCCCAGTCTATGGAGAAGCCCTGCGGGTCCGCGGGTGCCTGGGCTGCGTCATAGGCCTGTGCTTCGAGCGCGCTCAGCGGGCTGGTATCGACCGTGACGGTCAGCGGTGCGCTCTGGTACTGCACCGCCCCGCGGGTGCAGTACGCAGGCGAGCCGGCGCCGGTGATGGGCACATACGGATCGTAAGAGCAGCCGTTGCCGTCGAGGTCGGTGGCGGGCATCCCCGGCGCGGCGGAGTTCGCCGAATTGATCGTGGGGCTCGCGCCGAGCGAGGGATCGGGGTTTGAGACCAGGTCGTGTGATCCCTGGCCGGTGGCAGCTGTGAAGGAGCTGACGGTGGAGTAGGTGACGCCGCCCCACTCGTAGGCCGGGAACGTGGAGACGAGACTCTGCGGCGGTGCGTAGAGCAGGTTGTAGTCGGCGACCGATCCCGATTCCGAGGTCGGGTCTACTTCCAGCACGGCCTGGGCCGCACCGCCGTCGCAGCTGGCTTCGTTGCCCTCCAGCACGTTGTTCTCGATCGTCGTCCCCACCGAGCCTTCGGCGAGAACGATCGTCGAGCCACAGAAGGGGCCGTACTGGTCGATGGTGTTGCTGGTGATCTCGGTGTCGGTCGCTCCGGTGGCCACGATGGCCGCTTGGGTTCCGGAGCCTTCCAGAGAGCCTTGCCTGATGGCGTTTCCGGCGATGACGTCGCCCGTCGTGCCTGAGTCGAGCTGAACGACCGTACCGGAGCCCTGGTAGGGCATGGTGATGGTTGAGCGGGTGAGAACCACGTCGGAGGAGGTTCCGGCGACTTCGAGGAATGGTCCGGAATCCTCGTTCGGCTCGTAGCTCTCCCAGTCGAATCCGATCTCGTCGAAGTCGATATGGGCGGAGCCTTCGATCTGCGCGAACTGCGTGGTGACCCCGCCCAACGTGACGCCGGTGACATCGACGTAGTTCGCGCCCGAGAACGTGAGCGCCGGAATCGTGCCCGGGTTGCCCAGAATCTGGCCGATGACGGGGGTGTCGCCGGGAGCGGGCCTGATCGTGATCGGGTCCTCGGCCGTTCCGGAAGCGGTCACCGTCGCGATCTGGTTCTCCACGGTGTTCCAGGCGAGTTCGACCGTGGTGCCCGGGGCAGCGGCGTCCACTGCCGCCTGGAGCGTGCAGAACGGGGCGGTGGGATCCGTGCCCGGGCCCGAGTCCGAACATCCCGTCCTCGTCGCGACGTAGGTCACGTTCTCCGGCGAGGCGTCCGCGTGCGCCGACGGTGCGAGGACGGCTGTGCAGACTATCGAGAGCAGGAGCGAGGTCGATGAGCGGCGCGTGGGCACCGTGTTCCCTCCCAGAATACGGCTCGCCGCGCCTGTTCGGGGCGGCTTATCAGAGTCCTAGTATACGTACATAGGTGCTGCATGGCAGCGCATCAGATCCCGGTACGGTCCGAGACATCCGCAAAGCAGTGTGCGGACGCCGCTCGCATGGGTAGGGTCTCACACTCGGGGGCTGACGCGTCCGCACGGCGGGCGGCGTGCCCGACTGCGGGGGGTGTATCGGGCTTGAAGGGAGCGACAATGCCGAGCTGGCGCATGCGAGCGATTGTGGTACTGAGCTGCGCGGCGACAGGGGCGTTCGGTGCCTCAGGATGCAGTGGCAGCTCGTCGAGCCGGAGCGCGAGCATCAGCCAGAACCCGAGCGTGAGCGCGCCTACGACGATCGCCGACGCCGCCCGCACCATGCCCCACACCCTGCGCGAGCTGGAACCCGACGACGAGACCATCGCCGCCCTGCACATGCTGCTCGGCTTCGACGACGACCTGGCCGCCGAGGCCACCCGCACTCCGAACCGGATCAGAGGCCTGCTCACCGCGATCCACCCCGGCCTCGAGCGCGTGATCGGCCCCCGCATCCACCACCCGGCCGTGCTCGACCTGCTCGAACGCTACGGCTCGCCCACGGCTCTCAAGCAGGCTTCCCACGAGGAGATCACCGAGGCGCTCCGGCCCCGCGCCCCGCCCATAGCCGAGCGACTGGCCGCCGAGATCCGCACCGCACTGGACGAGCAGACCGTCATGGTCCCGGGCACCGACGCGGCCGCGCTGATCCTGCCGAGCCTTGCCTCCTCACTCCGCACCGTCCTGGACCAGCGGAAAACGCGCGTCGGCAACATCGAGGAGCTGCTCGATACGCACCCTCTTTCCCAGGTCCTGACCTCCATGCCGGGAAATGGGGTCAGGACCGGAGCACGCATCCTGGCAGAGATCGGCGACGCCAGCGCCGTCCCGCCGCCGCCACCTCGCCGCCTACGCAGGCCTGGCGCCCGTCACCCGCCGCTCCGGCAGCTCCATCCGCGGCGAAGCGGCACCCCGGCGCGGAAACCGCCTACTCAAACGGGCCTTCTTCCTCGCCGCGTTCGCGTCCCTGGCCGACCCGGCCTCCCGCGCCTACTACGACCGGAAGATCGCCCAAGGCTAGAGGCACAACCAGGCACTGATCTGCCTCGCCCAACGACACTCCGGCGTCATCTTCCCCATGCTCAAAAACGGACGCTCTACCTACTCAACCCGTCGCGCACAGCCTGACGAAACAGATAGGGGCACCCGCCCTGGGCCACCCGGCGGTGTTTCGCGGTGGCGTTCCGGCGCACCCGATGCCGGCCGGCTCGATGGCTGACCTGTTGTGATCAACGTGATCCGGCGGTGCCGCGGTTGCGTATGCGTACCGACCGCAGCCTGAGGTGTTCGGCACTGGCTGGTGCCGAGCGCCCTCCCTCAGCGGGCCCGGCCATCTCGCCCGTGTCAAGACGACGGGATTGTTGCCCCTTGATCACACTGTGAAGTCGCACGATTGCGGGAATGATGGGCCCGGATGGTCTTCTCGATCTTCGACGTTCTGGCAGAAGCAGGCTGCCAGAACGTTGCTGGCTGAGGCCCAGGCTTGGCGGGCGCTGCGGATTTCAGCGTCGGGGGGCTGACCTGGACAGGTGGGTAGAAATCGGGCGGCGACGACGACGCGGCGGAGCTTGGCGAGCACGTCGGAGAGAGGCGGCTCGGTCTTAGTGGTGCACCAGGGGCGTGCTCGAGGCCGTCGGCGGGGCAGTGGCCTGTGTGCGGATGCTGGTCAGCAGGCCGTATGCGCGCCCTGGGGAGATTGGACCGCACGCCTTCCTGATAGTCCCCTCGACCCACACCCAGTGCGGGGCGGGATCAAGCCCACGCGGCCACCCGCCCTCTTCGATTCCTGAGATAGACCCGAAGGTGACAGGCGGCCGCGCCCACCGCCACCCGGTCACACATCAACCCCGATGGCGATCTCGCCTGCCCTCAAATCTCAAGGTCAGTCTCGGGACTCCCCGGGTTCCCTGGAGTCGGCGGCGACGCGGCGCAGTCTGCGTCGCAGGAGCAGGCTCGTGGCCCCCAGCACGATGAGCAGGGCCGTGATCGCGCCGAAGGCCGTGGGCAGCGGGTTGTTGTGGGAAGAGGAGGCGAGCTGCGCGTCGGCCGGGCCGAGGGTCTTGGCTGGCCCCGGCGCCGTCGGTCCGGGCGCGTCGCCGGTGGCTGCCGTGGCCGGTGCCGAAGCGCTGGCGCTCGGGGTGGTGCTGTGTGTCGCACGTGCGGAGGTCGTGGACGGGTGTGGCGCGCTCGGCCCGGCTGATCCGCCCGAGCCGCTCGATGTGCCGCCGGTGCTGCCGCGGCCCTTCGTCGGCGTGGGCGAGGGGTGTGAGCCGCCCCCGGACGAACCGGGGGGCAGGATGGAGGTTCCCGTGTTGATACAGGTTGCGCATTCGAGCGCCCAGTCGTTGGTCGAGCCCGGCCCGAATTCGTCGACGTTGAAATCGTTGCCGTCGTCATTCGGAACGATCGATCCGGTGAAGCTGTAGTTTGCGTCGTTCCACGAGGTGAACTCGAGCGCGACGGCCAGCTTGGTGGTGCCGGACTCAAGCGGCGGGAACTCCGGCAGGGTCGCCAGGATGCAGGAGTCCGTGGGGCCTGAGGGCGGCGGCTGGCAGGAGACCGACCCGACTTGGGCCGCCATCCACGAGCCGCCGTCGATCCGCCAGAAGATCCGCGGCCAGACCAGGGTGACCTTGTTCGGCACGGTCTGCAGGTAGAGCGCCGCCCCGAGTCCGCTGCACGTGGCACCGGAGTTCTGGATGGTCAGGGTCACGGTGTCCATCTCGTCGATGGACGAAACCTCGGCGACGGTGCCGACATGGTCCTGGGTCGCCTGCAGACCGGAGGTATCGCAGCTGGGCAGCGCAGTGCTCGTCGGCGTGGCGGCCGCGGGGCCGCTTGCCGCGAGGGCCGCGGTGGCGCTCGTCGGCCAGCACAGGACCAAGGTCGCTGTCGCCGTGGCGGCCGCGGCGCGTATGCCGCGCCGGGCGGAACGCAGACCAT
This sequence comes from Actinospica durhamensis, assembly GCF_018139695.1. GTDB lineage: Bacteria > Actinomycetota > Actinomycetes > Streptomycetales > Catenulisporaceae > Actinospica > Actinospica durhamensis. Next base: position 7,477 of record NZ_JAGSOG010000008.1, read on the forward strand.
GCATGGGCGCCTCATCGCATGATGGTGAATAAGTGGTGGAAATCAGTTGACGATGGAGGTTAGCAATCGTCAGCCCCATGCGACAACCGTCGGCCCGGGCGTTCAGGTGCGCGGAAGGCCTGGCTCGGCAGGAGCGGGATCATCTACCGGCGCACCAGCCCTTGGCGGTCGTCATATCTGTGCTCGACTCAGCTCGGCGCTCTTCACGGTAGGCGAGTTGGTCGGCGATGGTGTTGGCGGCTTCGCGTTTGGCTTCGGTGGCGACGTCGCCGTAGAGGTCGTTGGTGATGGTGGTGGAGGAGTGGCCGAGCATGGCGGAGAGGATTCTGACGTCGATGCCGGCGGCGCGGGCCATGGTGGCGGCGCCGTGGCGGAGGTCGTGGATGCGGATCGGGGGGAGGTCCGCTTCGTGGGTCAGGCGCTGGAACTGGGTCAGGGCGTCGCCGGGGTGGATGGCGCGGCCGTCGAGGTCGGTGAAGACGTAGACGCTGTTGTTGCCGGGGCCTGGGGCCCACCGCTTGCCTGCCTGCTCGGCCCAGGTGTGTTGGCGGCGGCGTTGGATGGCGAGGCTGATGAGCAGGGGCATAGGGGCGACGAGGGTGCGGGCGCTGGCCTCGGTTTTGGGGGCGGTCTCGATGACCTCCCAGCCGAGTTGGACGAGTTGGGCTTCGATGGTGATTTCGCCGGTGGCGAAGTCGATGTTCTCCCAGCGCAGGGCGAGGGCTTCGCCGCGGCGTAGGCTGGCGTGGGCGATGAGGTTGTAGAGGGCGTGGTACTCGTGGTCCTTGGTGTGGGCGATGAATGTTCTGGTGTGTTCGGGCGTTCAGGCCATGACGGGGCTGGATCGACGACCCCGCGAGCGGACAGTACGGACAGATCATCTTCCACAACACCGGCAGCGGGCCGGTGGACCTGATCGCGGACGCGGTCGGCTACTACGTCGACAGCGCCCAACCCGGTGTGCTCTACGAAATCGGCGGGGCCGGCAGCGCCTACGTCCCGCTGGCTGCTCCGACCCGGCTGATCGACACCCGGAAGAAGGGCAGTGCGTTGTCCGGGCCGTTGTCGACGGGTAAGCCGACCCCGTGGCCTTTCGGTACCGCCGCCAGCCAGTACACCGCGGGGGTCTTCAACGCCACCGTCGTCCAGCCGACCGGCAACGGCTTCCTCTCGCTCTACCCGTACAACCCGCAGAGCCCGGGCGCGGTGCCGGGCACCTCGAATCTCAATTACCGCACTGGACAGACCGTCCCCAGCCTGGCCATCACCTCTCCCGGCACGCAGCTCGATGCCAAGGGCGACTACGACCTCGGGATCTACCTCGGCGGCCAAGGCAATGCGCAGGTACTCCTCGACTGGTTCGGCTTCTACCAGACGCACTAACCAGGCGCTGCCAGACCAACGATGCCCGGTTCCCCCTTGGGGCCGGGCATCACGGTGCTCTTGTATCAGTGGAGTCGACACGGTTGAGAACACACCCTTCGGGTGAACGGTGGTTGGTGTTCGTTCCTACTCCGCGCCGAGGTACGGCGGCTGAATCGGGAGCTTGAGCGGCTGCGAGTGGAGAACGAGGTTCTGCGCGAGGCTGCGGCGCCGCTGGTTCATCAGGCTCCCGCGGGCGAGCGGTTCGCGTTCATCCACCGGCTCCGGAATCGGTTCACGGCCAAGCGCTTGTGCCGGATCCCGGTGGCCGACCGGAGCAACTACTACCTGTGGACCCGGGCGCAGGTGCGCCGAGATGAACGGGAGCGCGAGGAGCGGGGACCGGCCGGGCTGCCGATGCTGTTCCGGATCTGATCCGGCGGGAGTTCGGCGCGCCGATGCCCGGGCTGAAGCTCGTCGGCGACATCAGGTGCTTCCCGACGGGCGGGGGCTGGGTCTACCTCGCGACCGTCCTGGACCTGTGCAGCAAGGAGTTGATCGGGTGAGCGTCAGCGCCACATATGCGGGCGAGCCTCGCGGTCGAGGCGATCAGCGCGGCACATCGGGCCGGGATGGTGGCTGGCAATGCGGTGATGCATATCGATAGGAGACCGCAGTGTCACTCGAAGCTCTACCGCAACGTGCTGCGGTGCCTGGAGATTCGGCAGAGTAACGGCCGCACGGGTTCGTGCCTGGACGGCGCCGCGGCCGAGTCGTTCTTCGCCACGATCGAGGCGGAGATCGGTGTCGCGTTTTGGCCCGATCGCGCCAGCGGCCGCCGCGACATCGAGAATTGGATCAGGTCCTACAACGAGCGGCGCCCGCACTCCGCGCTGGGCTACCGCACCCCGCACTGGGCTACCGCACTCTGAGCAAGACGTGGCGCGCCTGGCAGGAGCACATCGCAATGGCAGCATAAGCGAGAGGTGTGTTCTGAAAGCGCATCGACTCCACCGTGTCCACTGCGCATCCTGGACCGCACGGTTTCGTCGACCGCGCCGGCGAGATTCCGCCGGGTTCCGCCAGGTTCCGCCGGCTGAAGCCGCTCTCGCCGAGTCCGGTTCGGCCGTCCCGTTCGGGTAGGCGGCCGGGCCGAACCGAGCCGTGATTCCGGCTGCTGATTCCACCCGCCCCGGTGACGTATTCGACATCAGCGAGGACAAGAGCCTCAGCCGGTCGCTCACATCGAGATACACCCATTGCCGGTGAGAGTCGTGACAGGTAGCATCCGTGCGTTCGCTCAGACTCGAAGTCGATCGCCCGTCAACGCAAGTCCCCTGGGGTTTCGGATGGCACGGCACGTGGGCACGGCAAAGCGCGAAAGAACACCAGAACCGGGCGCGCGGCAGTGGTTGCCGCTGCGTGCCGTTCTCCTCATCCTGGCCTTCGTGCCCAGCGCGGCCATGATCGCGCTTCTGGCCGTGAACTCGGGCCAGCTCTATAGCGATTGGCGCACGGCGACGAATCGCGAGAACAGCGCCGTCTCCAGCAACGGGGCGGTTCCCGCGACCGCCCTTTATTACGACCTCCAACAGGAGCGGAAACTGAGTGGGGCGGCCCTTGCCGACCCGGCCGCTTACCAGGCGCCCCTGGCTCAGGTTCGCAAGCTCACCGATGCCTCGGCCGCGACCGTGGTGTCGCTGTCCGCCGTGACCTCGCCGAGCGTCACCGCCAGTCTGGGGCAGTTCGACACGGAATTTCATCGGCTTTCCGGGTATCGGACCGCGGTCGATGACCGCGCGGTCACGCAGCAGCAGGAGTACGACGACTACACCGGCCTCATCAGCTCGAACCTCTCGCTGTTCGCGGCGCTGACCCAGACCGGCATTTCGGATCTCGACGTCATCACCTCGCCCTCGATTCCCACCGGCTGGGGCCAGGAGATGATCTCGCGTGAGGACGCGATCATCACGGCGGGCCTGGTATCCGGTCATATCACCCCCACCCAGCGTTCGCTGGTCGATCAGGCCGTGGGCAGCGAGCTGTTCATCTACCGGAACGAGGTCATCCCGAACTTCACGGCGGTGTCTTCCCTTTACCAGGGGATGCTCACCGGCCCGGTCTGGCAGAGCAAGACCGAGGTCGAACAGAGTCTCGACGAGGCGCCGGTCTCCGCCGACGGCGACATCGCCGTGCCGCCGGCGCTCGGCCGGCAGTGGCAGCAGGTGATGTCGTCGCTCACACCGGAGTTGCTGCACCTGACCCAGGCGGGGACCGGCTCGGTTCTGGCAAGTGCCAACGCGGAGCTCAGTTCGCTCGAGACGCGTCTGGCCGTTCAGAGCGCCATCGGGGCGGCGGGCGTCGCGCTGGCGATCGGGCTCACCTGGTGGCTGGTCAGCATCCTGCGTCGCCGGATATACAGGCTGCGTCTGGCCGCCGAGGAGCTGGAGACCAAGCTGCCCGACGTGGTGGAGCGACTGCGTAGCGGAGAGGCGATCGACACCGATGCCGAACTTCCGGTGCTGCACTACGGCCGGGACGAACTTGGCATGCTCGGCCGGGCGCTGAACGCCGCGCGCGCCAGCGCACTGGAGACGTCCGTGCGGCAGGTTGAGCAATACCGCGGCTTCGAACGACTGTTGCAGCGCATCGCACGTCGCACCCAGCTGCTCATCGGGCTGCAGTTGAAGCGGCTGAGCGAAATGGAGCGGGAGTACGAGGACCCGGCGGTACTGGAAGGCCTGTTCGACCTCGATCACCTGGCCGCGAGGTTGCGGCGTTACGAAGAGAACCTGGTGATCCTCGGCGGCGGGCAGACGCAACGGCGGTGGCGCAAGCCCGTCCCGCTGCTGGACGTGCTGAGATCCGCGCAGGGCGAGGTGCAGGACTATCGGCGCATCAGGATCGAGATCGAAAGCCGGCTCTGGGTTTCCGAGCGTGCGGTCGGTCCGCTGGTGCACGTGTTGGCCGAGCTGATGGAGAACGCGGTGACCTTCTCCAAGCCGCCTACCCCGGTCGAGGTGACCGCGGCGCCGGTGGCGCGCGGCCTGGCCATCGAGATCGAGGACCGGGGCATGGGCATGGGCGCCGAGCAGTACGTCGAGGTCAACGCGCTGCTCTCGGATCCGCCGAAGATGGACGTGCTCTCGCGGGCCGACGACGCGCGACTCGGCCTGTACGTCGTCGCCCGGCTGGCCGCGAAGCTCGATGTGAAGGTGGAACTGCGGCCTTCCGCTTTCGGCGGCACTCGCGTGGTCATCCTGGTACCGGCTGAACACGTGTTCTCCGCGGACCAGCTCCCCTGGTCCGCCGAGGATGCGGACCACATCGACTTCACGCCTCGGCTCGCCGCGACGGCCGCCGTCCCCGAGGTCCCCGAGGTCCACGAGGTCCACGAGGTAAACGAGTCCGCGGCCGTGTCGGTACTGAGCCGTGTATCACGTGTCTTCCCTGAGACCACCGGGTCGCAGGACCCATCCGATCAGCTCCTGGCAGGCATCGGCGGCAGATCATCGGACTCGGCCGCCGCGACGTCGCGGGATCCACTGCCCAGGCGGGTCCGCCAGGCGAATCTCGTGGCCGAACTGCGCGAAAGCCGTGGGAGTGAAGGCGACACGGCACCAGAGGAGGATTCGGAGCCGGCTCGGTCGGCGCCCGGACCTTGTCGGTCCGCCACCACGGTCGGCGCCTTTCAACGCCAGTCCCGTCGGATGCGGCTGGCCATGGACGTCGAACCACTCCTCACCCGTCCTTCGCCCAACGCCGAGCAGACCAGGGAAGGCGAACAATGACGCAACAGCCCCCCATGCCGCAGCGCACCACGGCCACCGACCGCGATCTGGACTGGCTGCTCGATCGCCTGGTCGACCAGGTGGCCGGAACCCGGCATGCGATCGTGCTCTCCGACGACGGCCTGGTGATCAGTCAGTCCAGGGAGATCAAGCGCGAGAACGCCGAGCGGTTGGCCGCGATCTCCACCGGTCAGCAGAGCCTGGCCCGCGGCGTCGGCGAGGTCTTCGGCGGGGGCGGGGTGCGCCAGATCATCGTCGAGCTGGCGAATCTCTGGCTGTTCATCAGCGCGGCCGGCCGCGGTACCCACCTGGCGGTACTGGCGGACCAGGACGTGGAGGCAGAGGTGATGGCGGAGGCGATGCACACCCTCGTGCTTCAGGTCGGTCAGCATCTGGGCGCCGAGACGCGGTTCGGTCCGGAGTCCGGCGAGGAGGGCGTGGATGCCGATCAACCACTGGGCCGACGAATCCCTCGATGAGGACCCGGAGGACTCCTTCGTCAGGCCGTACACGATCACCCATGGCCGGACGCTCTCGGCGTACGGAAACCTGACGCTGATCACGATCATCGTCGCGCTCATGTCACCCGAGGAGCAGTACGGCACCCGTGGCCTCGAGCCCGAGCACCGATCCATTCTGGACAGGTGCCGCGAGCCGGTGGCACTGGCCGAGATCGCGGCGGGGATCGACCTGCCGGTGGCGGTGGTGAAGATCTTGATCAGCGACCTGATCACAGTGGGAGCGGTGACCGCCCGCTCTCCGGTGCCGGTCGGAGTGGGGCAGAGACCAGACATCAGACTTCTTCAGGCGGTGCGAGATGGGTTACGACGACTTTGACAGGCGGCACACACCCGCGGTTTGCGCGCCGGCCGCTGTGAAGTTCCTGATCGCGGGGGGCTTCGGAGTGGGCAAGACCACGATGGTCGGGGCGATCAGCGAGATCGAACCGTTGCGCACCGAGGAATTCCTGACCGTCGCGAGCCTGGGCGTCGACGACATCGCGGGTGTCGGGGACAAGGACGCCACCACCGTGGCCATGGACTTCGGCCGGATCACGGTGAGTTCCGACCTGGTGGTGTACCTGTTCGGCACGCCGGGCCAAGAGCGCTTCTGGTTCATGTGGGACGATCTGGTGCACGGCGCGCTGGGCGCGGTGGTGATCGCCGACACCCGGCGGCTGCGGACGAGCTTCGGGTCCATCGACTTCTTCGAAAACCGGGGCATTCCCTTCGTGGTCTGTGTCAACAACTTCGACGGACACCAGGACCGCACGGTCTCCGAAATCCGTTCGGCGCTCGATCTCGATCCGCAGATCCCCATCCTGATGGGGGACCTGCGTCAACGTTCCGTCAGCCGGGACGTGCTGCTGGCGCTGGTCGACTATCTGGAGGCGGCCCAGGCGTGAACCCGGTCAGCGCGTCTGGCGATCGAGGATCTTGGCGAAGGTGCGCGGCGCGTGCCGCTTGAGCAGGATCGCGGCCTTGGCGGTGGCGCCCGGGAAGACATACAGGCTCGGGCGCCCGAGTGAACGCTCGACGGCGTCGACGACCACGTCGGTCGGCATGCCCTTGCGGTGGGCGGTGGCGGCGGGATCCTCTGCCGAGATGCGGCGGTACTGCGGGGTGTCCACCTGGCTCGGGCACACGCAGCGGATGGTCACGCCGGTACCGCGGCACTCCTGGGCGAGTACGTCGGCGAAGGCGTTGACGGCTGCCTTGGAGGAGGCGTAGGCCGAGAGCTTGCGTGCCGGGACCCATCCACCGAGCGAGGAGTACAGCACGACTTCCCCGCGACCGCGTTCGATCATGCCGGGAACGACGGCTCGCACCACCTGCACGGTGCCGACGAAGTTGATCCGCCAGATCGCGTCGAACTCCTCTCGCGGCTGGTCGAGCGCCGAACCGAGCCGGGAGACGGCCGCGGCGTGCACGAGCCGGTCCACCGGGCCGATCGACGCAGCCACCTCGGCCACGGACTCCGCGTCTTGGACGTCGCAGTACAGGGCCCTGATGCGCGCATCGCGCCCGCGCAGGGCCTTGAGGGCCGCGTCGTCGACATCGGCGGCCACAACGCTCCACCCGTCCGCAGCCAGGCGCAGCGCGCTCGCCTCGCCGATCCCGCTGCCCGCACCGGTCACCAGCGCGGTACCGCCAGTCAGCTTGCTGCTTCGCGACATGGGGGGAGTATACGGAACGATCGGCGCGTATCGAGGTACTCATGGCACAGCGGGTAGTGAGTGCTCCGTGGGACGGTCTGGGGCGCCAGCGCCAGGGGATGAACTCCGGTGACAGGTTTGGGTGGGTGGTCTGGAGAACCCGTGACCGGCATGGATGGGCTTTGCGGCACCTTCAGGCTTTGGCACCGATCCCGTGGCACGCCAACGGCTTACACCGGGCAGCACGTGAAGAGTCCTTTTCATCCCCGCCCATCGCGCCGATTTCCAATCGGCATCACACCGGTCACAAACACAGTCGACGGGCTCGAACCTCGTTGAGGTCCGAGCCCGTCGTCTGCTCGACGGTATCAACCACGCGTCAGCTGGCGAAGTAGCCGAACACGTCGATGATCAGTTCCGTCGTGCCGGTGGAGCCGTTGTAGACGTTTGTGGCCGCCTGCTCGGACGCGTTCGTGTCGAGGATGGCGAGGCTCGCCTGCGTCTGACCGGTCAGGAAGTTGACGTTCGAGACTGCCGGAAGCGTGACGCCATCCGGGTAGGCGGTGATGAACCCGTTGGCCGTGGGCTCCGTCACCGTCAAGTTCCCCACCACCGCCGCGAGGTTCGAGCTGCTCACAAGCCAGAAGTGGCTCGAGGCATCCTTTTGAAGCGCGGTGCTACCGGACTTGCGCGTGTCGACCGGCCGGGTGGCGGTGCTCAACGGCACGTAGTAGTTCGGCGCGCTCGCCGAGAAGTATCCCGCCACATCCACGATCAGATCGGCCGGCGTGCTGCTGCCGCCGTTGTACAGGCGGATCGCACCATCTGCACCGACCGGCACGATAACCGTGTTCGACACTGTTTGGCCCTTGAGATAGTTCAGGGTCGACGTGCTCGGCACGCCCGCACCATCCGGCACCGCCGCGACCCAGCCATTGCCTGCCGTATCAGTGACCGTCACGTGCACCGCGACCGCCGTCACGCCGGAAGCCGGTATCGCATCGACACCGGCGACCGTCACCGGAACACTCCCACCACCCGCGACCGGTGCGGCCGGAGCGCCGATGCCCTTACGTGTGTCCAAAATCCGCGACAGCGCCACCGGCCCGTACCCCGATGCCGCAGCGGGCACGAAGTAGCCGGTCACATCCGCAATCAGATCAGCGGTGTTCGTCACCGAACCACCGCAGTTGTAGATGTCGATATAGCCGTCGGTATCCACCGAGACGATCGCCGAGTTCGCCACCGTTTGCCCGCTCAGGTAGTTCAGGTTAGAGACCTTCGGAGTCCCCACACCGTCAGCCTCCGCGGAGACATAGCCGTTGCCGACCGCATCAGTCACCGTCAGGTTCAACGCCACCGCCGTGACATCGGCCGGAATACCGCCGACACCCGCGACCTTCAGCTTCACGTATTTACCCTGCTGGATCTTCGCCTTCGACGCGCCGACGCCCTTGCGTGTGTCCAGAATCCGGGACGGACCATACGCACGGTAGTCAGCGGCAAGTGTGGTGAAGCTCGCCGTACGGGTCACCGACACGGTGCCATCGCTCGCGCTGAAGGTGATCCCGTACGTGCCGGGGCCGGCGTAAGCGTGGGTGCTGGACACGCACTCGCCCTCGCAGCCTTGATCGGCCGGCGACACCTTCGCCGTGGTTCCGGCCTTGGATGCGGTCGCAGCGGTGTCGGCTGCCGTCGACGCGGAGGCGCAGGGCTTGCCCGAGACCGTGCTCGAATTCCCGTCGCCCCAATCGATCGTGACGTTGTAGTTGGAGGGGCATTCCGCCCAGCCTCCGTCGACATTCCAAGCGAGGCTGACGGTGCTCGCCGTTCCGCTCACCGGAGTCGCCTGATCGATCTGCGCCGCGAAGTTGTCCGTCGACTCGAAAGCACCGCGATCGTAGTAGCCGACGCCGGTTCCGGTGTTCGGCTGGTACGGGTCGTCCTCACGGGAGTTGCCCAAGAAGTCGGTCGAGGTCTCGCCCGGCGCCAGCGCATCGGCGTCGTCCACGTAATCCGACGGACCCGCCCCGGGCATCGAGGCGCCAACCCTGACCACCTCCTGCGCGCCCTGGCCGGTGGCCGCCTGGAAGGCGGCCGAAGAGTCGTAGTCGACCCCAGCCCACTCGATCGGCGTATACGTCCAGGCGAGGATGCTGTCGTACTTCTCCGTAGTGCTCGCCGCCGAGTCGGCATCGACGCTCAGCCCGAGAGGGGTGGGAGCCGCACAGTCGAAGGTGAAGGAGTCCAAACCGAGGTCGATGAGATTGTTCTCGACCGTCGTATCAGTGGCGCCGCCGGACACCGACACGTTCGCGTCGCAGGCCTTGAGCTCATTGCCGACGACGTCGGTTCCCGAGGCCCCGTCCACGACGATGCCCTCCCCACCCTGAAGCACGTAGTCCGTGGCGATCACCGTGTCGGTGGCGCCCGGGCCGATGCTCACGGCAGCCGTCGTGGGGCCCTCGAAGATGAGCCGGGTCACGGAATCGTCACTGCTCGCCCCCGAGATCGCGAGACCCGTGGCGCCACCGGATACCTCGCCGCCCGCGAACGTGACGTGCGAGGAGTCCGTCACCGAGATCGCGGACGGGCCGCTCCCAGTGACGTACGCGTTGTCGACGTTGACATAACTCGCGTTCGCCAGGGTCAGCGCCGAGAGGCTCGGCGACGTACCGTTCGAGAAGGTGGCCCCGGGAGTGCCGAACGACACCGTGATCGGAGCATCGGCGGTACCGGACGTGCTCAGCGTCGCGGGAATCGCATACGTTCCCGCGACGATGATCACCGTGCCGCCCGCCTGGACAGCGGAGAACGCGGCCTGGACGTTGCAATACGGCGCAGCCTGGGTGCCGGTGCCCGAATCAGAGCACGCCGAGACGGTGTTGTTCACATAGAGCGTGGCACCCGCAGCGGTCGCCTGCGCCGCGGAGGTGACCGAAGAGGCCGAGCCCGCCGCGACCGCGATGACCACAGCCGCAGCCCATTGACGTTGTCGATGCACAAATCCTCCCCAAACAAGAAAAACAGACTGCGAAGCAAATGTCGCAGAACCGAGAGCCCCGCCGCAGAATCTAGCGCTTCGCACACGAGTTCGTGTACACGGAAATCGCGCCGGCACCCGGCACCACTGACACCGCCATCACTCGATCGCTCGAGGCTGGAAGTCCTGTATCCGGTCGCCGCCACCAGCTTCGGCCTCCTCATCGCTGCGGCGGCAATCGGAGGGGAGTGGGCTCGGCTCGGTATCGCGCTCGGCGCGGCAGGTCACGTCGCTACCGCAGGATGATGGTGCCGGGAGTGACGATCAGACTCTTCTGGGTGTTGCCTGGCCCGGGGTGTCAGCCTGAGCGGCGGCGCGATATCCGGGCGCGGGACCCGAGTTGCGGTGAGGATCCGGGTGGCGGGGAGGAAGACGAAACGCCAGACGCAGATGCACGGGCCGTGGTCATCGCGGGCGGGCCATAGCCGCTGAAGACCCGTGACCGGCATGGACGGACTTTCCGCGGCAGCTCCGGGTGCTCGCGAGCGTCGGAGACGGCCGATTGGACCGAGGTACGGCTACGACGGCTGGTCCGCGCCCACCGCTGCGGGCGCGACGGTCCGCCGGGCGGCATCGGTGTTCTCTGTCGCCATCGCCATCGCCATCTCCGCCGGCGCGGTCGGCGCCTGGATATCGTTGCGCCGGAGCGCGGTGTAGGTGACCAGCAGGACCAGTATCGCCGCGGAAGCCGCACTGGTGGGTCCGTCGCCGAAGTTCGCGCCGGTGAGTGAGTGCGGCTTGCTCAGGTAGTCCGCGAACGAGGCGCCGAGCGGACGAGTGACCACGTAGGCGAACCAGAAGGCGGCAATCGGGTTCATACCCAGGCGCCAGGCGACGGCCGGGATCAGGATCACCACGCCGAACAGGACGCCGGAGGACAGGAAGCCGAGGTTCAGTGACCCGGCTGTGAAATCACCCAGGGCGGTGCCCAGTGCGAAGGTCGCGAACACGGTGGCCCAGTAATACCGCTCACGCCGACGTGTGGTGATGCTGTGGATCGAGAGCGTGCCTTCGCTGCGATACCAGCGCCAGAAAATGCCGGCCAGAACTATCGCCCAGAGCGCGGTGGTGCCTCCGTACGGGATGCCCAGCACGATGTGCAGGGTGTCGGAGGCGCCGGTGCCGAACACCGCGACGGCCATGGCCAGGAACCAGTACGCGACCGCGACATAGCGCCGCGTGCGCAACTGGATCCACAGAGCCACGACGACCAGGAGTACTTCCACGAGCCCGGCGATAGCGATGTTGCCATCGCCGAGGTAGTCCGAGGTCGCCTCGCCCATGAACGTCGTGACAAGTTTGATCAGCCAGAACAGTGCGGTGATCTCGGGCACCTTGGCGGCGAGGGGCGCGCGGCCGGCGCGGGCGCGGAGAGCTGGGAGCACGGTCTTCTCATTCCGGAAGGGGTGGTTCGTAGCCGGCCGGGCGGGGTCGGGCACATGTGGCGGCGGGAGGGAGCGCTTCGCGGTGGCGCTCTGGCACATCCGATGCCGGCTGGGTCGATGACCAGCCTGGTGTGATCGACGTGATCCGGTGGTATCGCGGTTGCGTACCGAGCGCGGACTGAGGTGCTCAGGTGCTCGACGCTGGCTGGTGCCCGAGCACCTCCTCAGCGGTGCCGACCGTCGGGAAATGGACCGCGGCGCGGGTCGGGACCGTGCCGTCTTCGACGTGACTACTGAGCATGACGCGGCTGCATGAGATGAGCGTGATGGAAGTGGAACAGTCCGTGGTCGAGCATGGCTTCGAGGGGAGCCGGCGGGCTCGGCGCCCTGGACCAGCAGTTGGTCGACCAGCTGATCGGGCAGGCCAAGGACCGCGGGGTGAAGTCGGCCGGTGAGGGCGGGCTGCTGCAGGCGTTGGCGAAGCGGCTGTTGGAGCCGGCCCTCGACGGGGAGATCACCGATCACCTCGGCTACGTGAAGCACGACACCGCCTGCGCCGAGGTCTCCAAGCAGACCATCTCCGCGGATCGTCGAGTTCAACGCGTTCGACATCACCTTCGACGGACGCCTGTCCGCCGGACGCACGTAGAACCCTTCACAACCCGGTTACGCCGATCACCGGGCAGACCCGTCGTGCCGGGTGAAGTCGTCGCCGGCTCCGATGAGCGGGAACGAGGCGGCCAGTTGCCGGCCGGGATCAGCCGCCGCCTACAAGCCCCGCCTGATACGCCAGGACCACGGCTTGGACGCGGTCGCGCAGGTCGAGTTTGGTCAGGATGCGCGAGACGTAGGTCTTGACGGTCTCGGGGCTGAGCACGAGTTCGGCGGCGATTTCGGCGTTGGACAGCCCCTTGCTGATGAGCAGGAGCACTTCGTGCTCGCGGGGGGTGAGGAGTTTGAGTCGTTCGTGTTCGGGCGAGGACGGCGTGGCGGTGGGGCGTATGCGTTCGGCGAAGCGGCCGATCAGGGTGCGGGTCACGGCGGGGGCGAGCAGGGACTCGCCGCGCGCGACCGTGCGTACGGCGTTGATCAGTTCGGGTGGTGGGGCGTCCTTGAGGATGAAGCCGCTCGCGCCGGCCCGCAGGGCGTCGTAGACGTACTCGTCGACGTTGAAGGTCGTGACGATGAGGATCTTCGCGGGACTGGGGGAATCGGGGCCGGCCAGATGACGGGTGGCCTCGATGCCGTCGAGCAGCGGCATCCGGATGTCCATGACGACGACGTCCGGCTTCAGTTCCTCCGCGCGCAGGATGCCGGCTCGGCCGTCCGCGGCCTGCCCGACGACGTCCATGTCGGGTTGGGCCGAGAAGATCGTGACGAATCCGGCGCGCACGAGGGCCTGGTCTTCGCACACCAGGACCCTGATGGGCGAGGGCTGCATGCTCATACGGTATCTCCTGCCGGTATGCGCGCGTGCACGCGGAATCCGCCGTTTTCCAGGGCCCCGGCCGTGAACTGCCCGCCGAGCATCTCCACCCGTTCGCGCAGGCCGGTCAGGCCGCGGCCCCCGGAGACGTGCACGCCGCCGTGCTGGAGGACAGGCGAGCCGGCCCCGCGCTCGATCGTCCCGGCCGTGGTGACCTCGACGTCCGTGAAGGCGGGGGTGTGCGAGAGCCGTACCAGGGTGCGTCGACCCGCGGCGTACTTCATCGCGTTCGTCAGGGACTCCTGCACGACGCGGTAGGCGGTGAGCTGGAGGCTCGTGGCCATGGGTGTTCGCTCTCCGTCCTCGACCAGCTCGGTCGGCTGGCCGGCTGCCCGCGCCTGTTCCACCAGAGCGGGTACCCGGCCCGGCATCGGTTCCCGGGAGGCCGATTCGCCACTCGCCTCCAGCACGTTGAGCAGGAATCGGAGCTCGGCCATGGCGCGCCGTCCGGTGGCGTTGATGGCGTCGAGGGCTTCGCCGACCTGGTCGGGTGACGCGGTGAGGTACTGCGCCGCGCCGGCCTGCACCACCATCGCGGTGACATGGTGGGTCACCACGTCGTGCAACTCGCGTGCCATACGGCTGCGTTCCGCGGCGATGGCCGCCTGCGCGCTGTGCCGTCGGCGCTCGGCCTCATGCGCCCGGTGCCCGCGAAACGCGGCGCCCACACCCCACATCGCCGCCAGAGCGATGCCGAAGACCACGAAGTCGCTCCATACGTCGGGCGAGCCGATTGCGTACAGGGTGATGCTCAAGACCACGTATCCGCCCATGCCAGCCAACGCCACCGCGCGCCGGTGGCGTAGCTGGTGGGCACCGGCGGAGTACAGCGCGATGTAGAGCCCCAGGCTGGCGAAGGTCGGCGGGTATCCGAGGGATTCATAGACGGCGAAAGAGATTCCCACCATGGCCAGGCACACCGCCGGCCACCGGGTGCGCGCCGCGAGCGGAAGCGACTGCCCCACGGCCAGCAGCACGCTCGCGGCGCAGCCGGCGCGAGCGGGAAGGTCGCCGAACTGCGCTCCGATCCGGGACAGCGGCTGCGCGAAGGAGAGCAGCGTGAACACGAGCGCGAACTCGCGGTCTCTGATCGCTGCCGGGCGTGATCCCCACCAACGAGACAGCGGGCGCAGCCGGTCGGCCGCGGCGGACCACGGGCGCATACGTGTGAGAAATCTGATGTCGCGTATGGAACGGCTGATATCCGTCCCTGCCTTCTTGCTTTCCGACGGCCGATCACCGGAGGGCTCCGCCAGTACGCGGGAGGCGGGGCGCGATGCCCCGTCGGATGGATCCTGTTGCATCGTCACCACGTTCCGGTCGTTGCGGCAGTCGGTCCGGCCAAGCGAGGCGTCGCGCCATTCCACGAGGTCGGACGCCTCGCACGTGACCGTAGCGCCCGCCGGGCAGCGCCGGCATCCCCCGGGGGAGAGCAGTCGGGTAGCTCGCTCGGGGGACCCGCGGTGGTGGCAGGTGCCCACCGGGAGGTGATTACTCGCGGTGGTCGCGGCTTCTAACTTTGCATCAACGGAAGCCAGGAAGCGCTCAGTGTGAGCGGGACTTTGAGGAGCGAGCGATGTCGTCCACCCAGCAGCAGTCTGCGACCCTGCAGAGCGCACGTGATGCGGACCGGATCGGATCGAACGGGGACAGCGGCAGCCGCGCCCCGCGCTGGGCAGGCTCGGCGTGGGTGCGACTGCCGGTGCTGTTCGTACTGATGCTGGCCGTGGACGCGATCGCCAGCGGGATCAACAGCGCCGCCGACGGGACACCGCTGACCGCCCTGATCGCCGGGGTGGCCACCGGCGGGCTCGCGCTGGTCGCCTACGTCAGGCTGGTGCGATATCTGGAGGGGCGCAGGACACTGGAGCTGGCACCCGAGCGGGCCCGGCGGGAGCTGGGTCGGGGCATCGGGTTCGGCGTGGGGCTGTTCGCCGTGACGATCGCCCTGGTCGCGCTGAGCGGGAGCTATCACGTGCACGGATGGGGCTCGTTCGGCGGAGCGCTGACCTCGCTGGGTCTGATGAGCAGCGCGGCGGTCACCGAGGAGTTGGCCTTCCGCGGCGCGCTGTTCCGGATCCTGGAGGAGAAGGCCGGAACCTGGGGGGCCCTGGTCGCCTCCGGGCTCGTCTTCGGCGGCTTGCATCTGATCAACCCGAACGCGACGGTCTGGGGCGCGCTGGCCATCGCCATCGAAGCCGGGCTGATGTTCGGCGCGATCTACGCCGCGACCCGCTCGCTGTGGCTGGCCATCGGCCTGCACCTGGGCTGGAACGTGGCCGAGGAGGGCATCTTCGGTACCGCGGTCTCCGGCTCCGACAGCCACACCGGCGGCCTGCTGCACGCCTCCGTCAGCGGTCCGCAGATACTGAGCGGCGGTAGCTTCGGCCCCGAGGCCAGCATCTTCGCGATCGCCGTGTGCGCCGTGCCGACCGTGCTCTTCCTGCTGTTGGCCAAGCGCCGCAACCGGATCCACACCCGCGCCGCACTCGCGGCGGCAGCCCGCTGACACGAACACGCCACCGGCGTTCCGGGGTGGGCGGCTGCGGCTGCCCACCCCGGAACACCGCGTGATCGACTTCAGCCCCGCGCGGTGAACTCGCACGGTGAATCAGGACAGTTGCTTGAGCAAGGTGCGGGTCTCGGTGACGAGGCGGTCCTGGAACGCGGGGTCTTGGACCTGCGTGGAGCCATGCATGGGGTGGCCCTTCTCGTCGTGGTAGACGCCGGTGCCGCCGGAAGGGTCGGTGAGCACCTGGGCGATCATGCGGGCGGCACGCTTGGGTGTGCTGCCGCCGGGCATGAGCGGGGCGAGCGGGCTCAGGACGTAGGTGGCCAGCAGTTTCAGGAGGGGGTTGGCGTCTCGACTCAGGCCGGTGCCGGGGTTGAAGCCGGGTTCGACGGCGTTGAACCGCAGGCGCGGAGTTTCCCGGGCGAAGGCCAGGACGGTGGCCAGGTTGGCCTGCTTGGAGGTGGCATAGGCGTCGTAGCCGGGCTTGGCCGAGCCACCCGGCGCCCAGCGGCCGTGCAGGCTGTCCTCGGCGGAGAGGTAGCGGGCACCGCGGAAGCCGGCCATGACGGCGGGCTTGCGCTCGGGGTCTTCGACGGCCGAGCAGGTGAAGACGATGTTGGCACCCTCGGGCAGGTGCGGGATCAGGGCCTGGGTGAAGGCGAACGGGCCCAGGTGGTTGGTGGTGAACGCCAGGTCCCATCCCTGGGACGTGGTTCTGGCCGCGGTGGGCATGATGCCGGCGTTGTTGAGCAGCCCGGCGATCGGCAGGCCGAGGGCGGCGATCTGTTCTGCGGCGCGCCGCACGCTCGCGAGGTCGGCGAAGTCGCACACGACGCAGACGGCGTGGCCGCCGGGCCGGGCGTTGATCTCCTTCTCGACGTCCTCGAGTTTGGCGGGGCTGCGGCCCACCAGGATGAGTGTGCCGTGCCGGGCGAGTTCGAGCGCGGTGCGGTGGCCGATGCCGGAGGTGGGCCCGGTGATGATCCACGCCTTGCGGGTCTGGGTGGTCATGACGTTCAGTCCTCACGTGGTGGCGGTCGTGGCCGCGGATCAGGTGTCGGTCGGTGGGATGGCGCCGGCCAGAACGCGCCACAGGGCTTCGAAGGCGGTGTCGGCGTTGGCGGCCGCGTGCTCGGGGTCGCGGATCATCTCGTCGATCGCGGCCTCGGCCAGAGCGTTGGCCAAGGTCAGGACGAAGCCGAGCGCCGCGTCCTGGACCGGGCCGCCGACGCGGGCGCGCTCGAGCAGGTCCGCGATCGAGGCTGAGGCCGCTGCCACCTGCTGGTGGCTTTCGGCGGTGATCTCGTCGGCGACCTGGAGTTGGGCCAGGACGCGTCGCTTGGCGGGGTTGTCGGTCGCCCAGCGCGCCCAGTGCCGCCACATGTGGCGGACCTGCTCGCGCGCGGTGGCGTGTGGGGGGAGGTCGGCGGTCGCGGCTTGCGCCATTTCGCTCTTCAGCTCGACGTACAGCTCGTTGAGCAGCTGTGTCTTGGTGTCGAAGTAGGTGAACAGCGAGCCGTTGGAGACGCCGGCCCCCTTTGCGATGACCGCTGTCGACGCCGCACCGATGCCTTGGGAGGCGATGACGTGTGTCGCTGCGGACAGGATCGCGAGGCGGCGAACCTCGTTGCGTGGTCTGGCCATGCCCTCAGCCTATAAGAGAGTGTCCAGTCGCTCAACTTATCCGGCGGGGGCGTGTCCGTCGGCTGACCGGGGGCTCTGCCCGGCGAACGCGGCCCCGGTCGCGGATCCCGTCATGCACGGTGCTCCTGCGAACTGCTTGCGGGCACGGTCAGTCGGCCACGGTGAGGACGATCTTGCCGCGGGTACGGCCGGCCTCGACGCGGGCGTGGGCCGCGCCGGCCTGCTCCAGCGGGAAGGTCTCCTCCACCTCGACGGTGACCTTCCCGGCGTCGATCAGGCCTGCGATCGTCGCCAACGCCGCGCCGTCCGGCTCCACCAGGTACGGGGTGACGCGCACACCGGCCGCCTCGGCGGCGTGGGCCAGTTCCGGGGAGACACCGGCCGGAACGGCGACCAGCAGGCCGCCACGACGCAGCGTCTTGAGCGAACGCGTGCCGGTCCGGTCATGGGCGTCGCCGACCAGGTCGATGACGACATCGACTCCTGAGACGGCGTCCTCGAAGCGGGTGGTGGTGTAGTCGATGGTCTCGTCGGCGCCGAGTTCCTTGAGCCAGGCGTGGCGCGCGGCGCCGGCGGTGGCGATCACGTGGGCGCCGAGGTGCCGGGCGAACTGGACCGTGAAGTGGCCCACCCCGCCGGCGGCGGCCGTGATCAGGACCCGCTGCCCGGCCCGCACGTGGGCGGTGTCGACCAGGGTCTGCCACGCGGTCAGCGCGGCCAGCGGCACGGCGCCCGCGTGAACGTGGTCGAGGGTGGCCGGCTTGCGGGCGAACTGCGGGCCGGTGCGGTCACGTACTCGGCGTAGGCGTTCGCGGCGCGCGGGAACCACGGCATCCCGTACACCTCGTCGCAGACCTTCAGCGTGGTCACGCCGAAGCCGACCTCCTCCACCACGCCTGACACGTCCCAGCCGACGGTGAACGGCGGCTCGCCCAGCACCCCGGCCATCCCGGTGCCACCACGTGTCTTGCAGTCCACCGGGTTGATCCCGGCCGCGTGCACCCGCACCAGCACCTCGGTCGGCAGCGGCACCGGGCGCGCGACCTCCTCGACGGTCAGCACCTCCGATCCGCCGAACCGCCTGACCGTGACAGCCCTCATGGTGTGCTCGTTCATGTTTTCCTCGCTCACGTCCGTATCGCTTCTTCTTCCACCGGGATCACGTCCCGGTGGAAGAAACAGTGGCGTTTGCCGGCGACGGTGGGTGAGTGGCCGGATAGCCATCTGTCGTACTATTCAGGCCATGCCGCCGCATCATGTCGCCGTTCTCGCCCTCGACGGGGTCCTGCCTCTGGACCTCGGCATCCCAGCCCGGGTGTTCAACGAGGCCCGCGAACCGGACGGGACCCGTCTGTACTCCGTCAGCACCTGCTCCCTCGGCGGCCGCCCGGTGCGCACACACGAGGACTTCCGCATCGTCGTCGACCACGACGAGTCGGTGCTGGAGACCGCGGACACCGTCGTGCTCGCCACGCAGGAACCCGGCGAGCACCTGCTCGCGACCGGAGCGCTGCCCGAAGAACTCGCCGCGGCGCTGAAGCGGATCAGGCCACGAACCCGCATCGTGAGCCTGTGCACCTCGGCCTTCCTGCTGGGGGCGGCCGGGCTGCTGGACGGCCGGCGGGCCACCACCCACTGGGCGCTGTGTGACGCGTTGGCCCGGCTGTTTCCCGGCGTCGAGGTCGATCCGGACGTGCTGTTCGTCGACAACGGGCGCATTCTGACCTCCGCCGGCGGAGCGGCCGGCATAGACCTGTGCCTTCACCTGGTCCGGCTGGACCACGGAGCCGCAGTGGCCTCGGCCGCCGCTCGGCGCTGCGTGGTGGCGCCGTGGCGTGAGGGCGGCCAGGCGCAGTTCATCGAGCATCCGGTTCCGCAGGACACCGACCGCTCCACTTCGGCGACCCGGCAGTGGGCACTGGACCGCCTGGCTGAGCCGATCGCCCTCGAGGACATGGCCCGGCACGCGCATATGAGTGTGCGCACGTACACCCGGGGGTTCCGCAGCGAGGTGGGCAGCAGCCCACTGAAGTGGCTGGCGCAGCAGCGGCTGACGCACGCGCGCCTGCTGCTGGAATCCACCGACCTGACCGTCGCGCGGATCGCCACTGCCTGCGGCTTCGGCGACCCCGTCGCCCTGCGCAAGCACTTCTACGCGCAACTGGGCCTGTCGCCACTGGCCTACCGTCGCGCCCACAACGCGCCGAAGCCGACGGCGGCACGGTGACCACTCGGCCGGATCGGAGCGAGCGGCGATCGAGTGGGCGCCGCGAAACGGGGCGGAGCTGAGGAGCTGAGCGGCACGACGGAGTTGACGACGGCAGCGTGGGATATGTAGCCATGAAGAGCACGGCTTAACTCAATCAGCGGGTTCGGGGCTCGAGTCCCTGACGGCGCACCGGTTTTCTCCAGGGGCGACACCGGCTGACGGTGCGGCCGTGTCGACTCCATTCGCAGAGCTCGGCCCTT
Organism: Actinospica durhamensis; assembly: GCF_018139695.1. Classification (GTDB taxonomy): domain Bacteria; phylum Actinomycetota; class Actinomycetes; order Streptomycetales; family Catenulisporaceae; genus Actinospica; species Actinospica durhamensis. The sequence goes on from NZ_JAGSOG010000008.1 coordinate 27,324, forward strand.
CGGCCGTGCGCTTCGTATGCCGATTTCCGCGCGCTGGTATGCCCGTGCCACATAATTGCATTCGGTTCATCGAGCTCCCGGCAGAACTGCCGCGCTTCCGCGCGAAGATCGATGGGGTCAATCACAGGTGACTGCGGTTGAAGATCCCATGGTTACCATTGATCAAAGCCCTGAGTCATGATATTGTCACTCCGCTTCTGTGCATGCTGATACACATGGAGGTATCATGGCTCATCGTTTCGCACGGGCGACTGTGGGGGCCGCGACTCTGGGGCTCGGGTTGGTCGGCACTGCGGGGATTGCGGCCGCGGTCACGGTCCATCCACTGACCGCGTCCAACTGCGGTACCCAGTACAACTATGCGACCTGCATCTACATCCAAGGTTCCGGCCCGTACGTGTCGTACTGGCAGGCGACGAGTGTCGATCAGGTGGGCACGCTGGAGACTCGTTTCGTCTCGCTCGACGGACCCAACGGATTCCACGTGTGCTCCGGAAACCTCGTGAAGCTCTCCGGGATCTACACGGAATCGGCCTGCACGGGATCGCCGGACAAGAACGAACCCACCGGCACCTACTGTGCCCGCACCTACGTGTACGGCAACGGCAGCGGCTACTTCACCGACGGAACCGACTGCACCGACGTTTCATAGCCCACCGGGGCCGGTCGGCGCGTGTGGCCCCGCTCCGTTCGACGCGAGGACTGGACAGGAACCATGAGCGGACCGCCCGTCGCGCTGGCGCGCGAGCTTTCGAAGTCCTTCGGGCGCACCAGGGCGTTGGACGGGTGCACTCTGGAGATCCCGGCCGAAGGCATCGTGGGACTGCTGGGCCAGAACGGCGCCGGAAAGACCACGCTCATGCGCGTCCTCGCCGGCCTGGTGCGTCCGGACGCGGGTAGTGCGACGGTGTGCGGGCACAGACCCGGCACGACCGCTGCGGCCAGGCGCATCGGCGTCACGATCGAGGGGCCTGCCTTCTATCCGTGGCTCAATGCCCGACGCAACCTGCTGGCCGCGCATCGTTCCTGGGGCCGCGACCTGGACAGGGGCGCCATCGAGTCCGCGCTGCGGCGCACCGGCATCGAGGAGATCGCCGGCCGCCGAGCAGGTACCTACTCCCAGGGTCAACGCCAGCGCCTGGCTCTGGCCGTCGCCATCGCCCACGAGCCCGACCTGCTGATCCTGGACGAACCCGGCAACGGCCTGGACCCGGACGGCATCGCCGACCTGCGTGCGCTGCTGCTCGCCGAGCGCGAGCGTGGCGCCACCGTGCTCATCTCCAGCCACCTGCTCGCCGAACTCGAAGGGTTCTGCGACACGGTCGTCATGATGCACCGCGGCAGGGTGCTCGGATCCCGACCGGTGCGGCAGCCCGACCACGAGCGCTCCTTCGTCGTGGAACTCGCCTCCGCCGACGTGGGCGCCGCGGCTGCCGCCTTCGAGCGCTCAGGGCACCGCGTGAGCGGCGGAGGCGGTACCCGCCTGCACGTCGAGATCGACTCCGGGCAGGCGGTCGTACGGGTGCTCTCGACCGCGGGGATCGCGCCCGAGTCGGTGGCGCCGCGCCGAGAGAGCCTGGAGGCGTTCTACTTCGCCAGCTTGAAGGAGGCCGGGGAATGAGGCACATGCTGTCCGCGGAGATGCTCAAACTGCGGCGTCCGCTCAGTCTCGCGGTACTCCTGCTCGCCGCGGTCTTCGCCGGGTTCGCGATCCACGCCGAGCAGAGCGCCGGACGCAGCGCGATGGCGGCCGTGGCCGGCGCGCCGTCCGAACTGGCCTCCATCGAGACCGGCACGGTGACGATCGGCTCCGGCGCCGACGCCGTCTCGTGCACGTACGGCCGGCGCTACCCGGCCGGATCCGTGTGCGATCAGGAGCTGTCCGGGGTCATTTCGTCGAACGCGAAGATCCTGCTCAACTACGAGCAGACGCAGAACGCCGCGCACCTGGAACAGAGCCCGCTCGGGGTCGGGGTACAAGCCGGCGCGGTCATGACCTCGATGCTGGGCTTCCTGCTCGTCATGCTGCTCGCGGCCGGGCACGTCGGGGGCGAGTGGACCCACCGAACGGCGCGCACGATGCTGGCCGGCCAGCCCCGCAGGGTGCTCGCCATCGCCGTCAAGGCACTGAGCCTCTGGTTGGTGTGCGTTGCGGGGATGGCGGTCATCTGGCTGGAACTCGCCGTCTTCGCCTGGTTCTACCGGGAGAATGCGCCCATACCCCTGGACTCGCAGCCCGCGTTCAACACGATGGCAGGGCTGATCGTGGTGGGTAAGGCGTGCGTCGTCCTCGCGGTCTACGCGCTGCTCGGCAGCGCGCTCGCCGCCGTCACCCGCGGGGTGCTCGGTGCGGTGGTCACGGGCCTGTCGGTCGGATTCGGCTCCGTGGCCGTCGGGTACTTCCTGCCCGGCGTATCGGCGATCGCCTTCACCCGCTGGGTCACCGGCTATATGGGGCTGGCCTCGCCTCGGATGATCGGAACCACCTCGTATTGGATCACCGCGGCCCAGTTCGGAGTCTCCACCGTGGGCGAGGGCCTGCTCGGCCTGGCGGTGATCGCCGGCATCAGCGTCCTCGTCGGCGGGTATCTCTTCCATCGCGCGGACGTTCTCGTCTGAAGTCCACCACGGTCGAGCGCGCGAATAAGCCCGATCAGCTGATTCTCGCTGAGATCAGCTCGCTTAGCTTCGACGAATCTTTGATGTATTTCATCCGCCTTGAGCCGCGCGGCAACCTCTTCGTTGCTGCGCGCCCATTTCTTCAGGTGTGCCCCGGCGGAGTGCCATTCTTCGTGAAGTCGCAGGTAAAGGGCGTGGCCGAGTGCTCGACCAGCACGGATACCCGCCGAACGCCGTTATCGACGACGTCGCCGGGGAGAGAGATGGGGACCTGCGGGATCCGGTCAGGGAGGTCATCGCACCGCTACGCGTCGAGGCGGACCTCTTCGCGGGCGTCCAGGCGGACCCCTTCTCGGACGACCCCGTAGTGCATCTCCTTGAGCCGCTCCAGGGTCTCCTCCTGCAGGATCCGGTTCGTCCGCAGAAGATCGGCGATGACCGCAAGCGCGAACGACAGCGCCGCGGCCACGAGCAGGAAGATCCCGAGCATGAGCGACTGCAGGTGGTTGCCGCCGGAGTCGGTCGCGATCAGGATCGCGTACCGGATGAACGGGATCAGGCCGACGACGCCGAAGAAGATGCCGAGCCCGGCGAAGAAGGCGAACGGCTTGAACATGAAGTAGCTGCGGGCGATCGCCTTGCCGGACTGCAGCATGTGCTCGCCCATCGAGCTGAACAGGCGCGACTCGCGGGTTTTCGCGTTCGTGGTGATCGGGACGCTGGCGATCTTCATGCGCTTGTTGCCGGCCTGGATGATCGTCTCCATGCAGTAGCTGAACTGCGTGACGACGTTGAGCTTGATCAGGGCGTCCCGGCTGTAGGCCCGGAACCCGGAGGCGGCGTCCGGCAGATCCGTCTCGGCCGCGATGTTGACGACCTTGCTGCCGAACCGCTGCATCCGCTTCTTGAACGGCGAGAAGTGCTCGATCAGGTGCGTCTGGCGGTCGCCGATCGCGATGTCGGCTTCTCCGGCGAGGAGGGGAGCGAGCAGCGCCGGGATCATCGCCTGCGGGTACTGGTTGTCGCCGTCGGTGTTGACCACGATGTCGGCGCCCTGGCTCAGCGCGTAGTGAACGCCGTCGCGGAACGAGCGGGCGAGGCCCTGGTTGCGGACGTGGTGCACGAAGTGCGTGACGCCGTGCTCACGGGCGACCTCGACGGTGCGGTCGGTGGAGCCGTCGTCGATGATGAGCACGTGCAGCTCGTCGACACCGGGGATCGACTTCGGAATGCTGCCGAGAACGGCGGGAAGCGTCGCCTCCTCGTTGAGGCACGGGACCTGGACGAAGACCTTCACAACGACCTTTCGGATGTTCGGATCGGACGGGTCCGGCCGGTGCAGGTCAGGCCGTCGCGAAGTTGGCTCAAGGGACGGCGACACCATCGACAGAGCCCCCCATCGACGATGACCTGACCGCGCGAGGACGATGACAGGATCGCACATCTCCCCGACCGTGGCGAGATCATGCCTGCGCGATCGGACGGTCACGACCAGGCATTCCTTCAGCGACCGCCGCCGAAGGCGCCACTTTTTGGCACCGGATCGTGACGCCGGGCACGCCGGTGTGCCGACGCGGGAACCCGTGTGCCGGGGCAAGGCCTCGCCGGCATGAAGATCGGCATCCGAGCCGTCGCGCGACCCGCCGGGCTCACCGGGCTCCCGGCCGGGCTGTGGGAGCCGAAATGCGAATGGATGCGGATTTCGCCCCACGAATCTGTTTATCGAACCCTGACTTCCGGCCGGTTCCGCGGGCTCAATCGGAGGCCGCATCCCGAGAACCTTCGGCGTCCTGGCTGTCGAAATGACCGTTTTGAGTGGTAATTTCGAATTTCCGAGATGGGCATCGTTATGCAGTTCTCAGTAGCGTGTGCGGCTTTTGGGTAGAAGCCGCCAGAGAGCCGTTGACGTGATGACGCCCACGGCTAGGACGAGGCTGCTGGTATACCAGTCCGCGGTGGCGCTGGTGGAGTTCGCACCGGGCCCGTGTGCGGCGAAAGCGATCGCCGTGAATGTGCTGGCCACAGCCGTGAGCAGTGCACCGGTGTGCAGTGGGCCACGCAGGTGCCGCAGACGTTTGAGGCTCCAGTATCCGAAGAGGAGCAGGCACGCCCCGGCGGCGATCGCGGAATCGGTGTCGGTGGTGTACCGCACGGCTGGGGCGTCCGCGGTGGCGTAGGTCCTCGAGCCCACGGTGATCGATGCCACGGTGCTGCCTCCGCCGCCCTGGATGACGGCGGAGACGGTCTGGGCCGTCTGGATCGCGGCCGGGAGGCTCGGACCGGGACCGAAATAGGCGTCGGCGAGGAAACTCGGGATGGGATAGTCCGGGGCGGGGCTGCCGGAGCCTTCTGCGGCGTCAAGCTGGAATTCCAAGCTGACACTTGACGCAGCGTTGCTGTCGGGCTCCGTGTAGTCGATCTGAGGCGTGAGGTCGGTGAGCAGGCACCAGGTGTCGGCCGATGACGAGCCGAACTCGTAGAGTGTGCAGTGCTTCGCGGAGGTGGACGCGAGGGCCGCGGCGTGATCGGCGGCCCGTACGCGTACGGTGTTGTAGAGCCCGAACGCGCTTGCGCCGGCCGCGCAGAGGACGAGGATCGTCAGTGTCGCGCGCGCGGCCCGCCGTATCGGTTTCCACGTGTCGGTCGGGCTGCCCGATCGTTGCAGGATGGCCAGGTCTGCGTAGCTGAGGCGGTCGTGGGGATATGCGCGCTCCCAGCGGCCCCTGAGCGTTTCCAGGTCGGTGCGGAACTTTTCCATGGATGCGCCGTTGCGGCCTATCAACCCTGGAAGCACCGGGAGGGTACTGCCGTCTTGCAGGATGACTCGTGCGTACAGTCCGGCGCTCTTACCGGACCTGGCTTCGGTGGTGATGCCGGCTATCGAAGTCCAGGAGACCTTGCGGCGTATGACGTAGCAGTAGCGGGTGGTGAGTCCCGTCGCGGACGCCGTGGTCGAGGATCCCCAGAGGTAGAGCACCATGAGCAGGAGAAAAGGCGCGAAGAAGATGAGCTGGGTGAAATCGTGGCGAGCGCTCAGGAACCCGGTTCTGTTCAGCGCGGACGTGCCGAGCATCACCGCGGCCGCGGGGCCGATGGAGCCCCACCGGACGGCGGCCGGGTAGCTGAAGCGGACCGATTCCATGATGGTGAATATAGTCCGCCTGATAGTCCGCCTGAGGAGCAGTCACCCAGGGGTACAGCTCGTCGACACGCGCCGACCCCTGCGCTTCGACGTCGCGGGCTAAGCCTCCGGGATCACGCCCGTTTCGGCGAGCTTCGTGTACCACAGGGCACTGTCCTTCTTGGTGCGCTCCTGGGTCTCGTAGTCGACGTAGACGATGCCGAAACGCTTCGTGTATCCGAAGGCCCACTCGAAGTTGTCCATCAGCGACCACACGAAGTAGCCGGTAAGCGGCACGCCGGCCTCGATGGCGCGATGTGCCGCGACGAAGTGGCGCAGCAGGAAGTCGACGCGCTCGGTGTCGTGCACGCGCTTGCCGCCGTCTTCCTCGACGGGCTGGTCGCCGTAGGCCGCACCGTTTTCCGTGACCATGATCTCGTACTCGGGGTACGCCTCGTGCGTGGCGACGAGCAGGTCGTACAGGCCCTGCGGCGCGATGTTCCAGCCCATGTCGGTGTGCGGCCCGGGCTGCTCGACGGACTCGACCCGGGTTGCGCCCGGGTACGCGGTGCCCTCGGTCGAGTGCTCGGGACCGCGGCGCACCGTGCCGGTGCAGTAGTAGTTGATGCCCACGATATCGATCGGCTGGTTGATCAGCTCGAGGTCGCCGTCGTGCACGAACGACCAGTCGGTGATGTGCTTGGTGTCCGTCAGCAGGTCCTGCGGGTAGAAGCCGCGCAGTTGCGGGTCCGTGAAGGCGCGGTTCTGAAGCGCCTCGATCTGGCGCTTGGCATCGACGTCTTCGGGGTTGGCGGGGTCCGCGGCATAGGCCATCGCCAGGTTGTTGGTCACCGAGTACCTGGCGTCCGGCCGCGTGACGACCTTGCGCAGCTCGATGAGCGCGAGGCCGTGTGCGAGGTTCAAGTGGTGCACGGCCTGCAGTGACGCGGCCTCGCTGCGGCGGCCGGGGGCGTGATCGCCGCTCCCGTAGCCGAGGTAGGCCGAGCACCACGGCTCGTTCAGCGTGGTCCACACCGCGACGCGGTCGCCGAGGCGCTCGCCCACGACCCGCGCGTACTCGGCGAAGGCGTAGCTGGTCTCCCGGACGGTCCAGCCGCCGCGGTCCTCGAGCGGCTGCGGCAGGTCCCAGTGGTAGAGCGTCACTACGGGCTCGATACCGCGCACGAGCAGTCCGTCGACGACCTTCTCGTAGAAGGCGAGGCCGGCCTCGTTGACCTCGCCGAGGCCCGCCGGGATGATCCGCGGCCACGCGATCGAGAGGCGGTAGGCGGAAAGGCCCAGGCTCTTGATGAGGTCGAGGTCCTCCTCGACGCGGTGGTAGAAGTCGATCGCGACGTCGCCGGTGTCACCGTTCTCGACCTTGCCGGGGGTCTGGCTGAAGGTGTCCCAGATGCTCGGCCCGCGCCCGTCCTCGGTGGCAGCGCCCTCGATCTGGTAGGCCGCTGTCGCGGCGCCGAAGGTGAACCCCGCGGGAAACTCCAGGCCGCTCACGCGGAAGTCGTCGATGGCGCTCATGACGTCGTCTACCTCTCCGTCGGCGACAGGCGTCGCGCGATTCCCTTAAGACACCTGATCCGGCTGAGCCGAAGCCCGATACTCCTGCCGCACACCCTGACCATGCCGCGCTCTCCACGCGGCGGCATGACGGGTTCCTGGTGGAGTACCCGGCGCGTCGCCGCCAAGACCTCGGCAAGGCCTCCGCGTGTGGTCGGGTTCGGCGGTTCGCCGGGCCTGGCCAGCAGGCGCGACGGCCCCCAAGATCATACCGATTCTCCCACCACACCAACCCGCGAGGCGCCGTCCGCGTGCCGACAGCGGTGATCCGGCCCACGCTCAACGAGCGTGGGCCGGATCGCCGTGCGGACGTTCACGAGGTATGGGCCCAGTCGCACGAGGTCTGGGCTCAGTCGGCCGCGAAGTGGGCCGACCCGGCAGGCTTATCGGTAGACGTTGACGGTCCAGTCCTCCGGGTTGGTGCCGTACCAGACGGCTCCGTTCAGCAGGCTCGCGGCGGCGGCCACAGTGGCCGGGTCGTGCGAGTTGAGGTAGGCGTCGACGAACAAGCCGTCGCAGTCCTCGCCGAGGAAGGTCGTGGTCTCGGGCGAGGAGGCGGTGCCGGTGCTGGGGAAAGCGCACTTGGCGACCGTCCCGCCGGCCGGAACCGAGCCGGCCGGGTAGACGGCGATGGTGAGGATGGAGGTGCTTGCGGGCGCCCTGAGCGTGATCGTCGCCTGCTTCAAGCTCCCGTCGGCGTTGAAGGTCAGGGAAGCCGCCTTGCCGAGGGTGAAGCCGGCGGCCGTGGGCAGGGCGATGGGCATGCGGACCGCGGTCGAGCCGAAGTGCACCGCGTCGGCGATCTCCGCCAACTCGGTCTTGCTCGCCGTGGCCTGGTCGAACATCAGGTCGGCCCAGCCGTTCGGCGAGTACCGCCAGGACAGTCCGTTCGGAACGCCGGAGAGGTGGCCGAGGCTGCCGGCCTCGTCCCAGTAGGCCGTGTCGCCGTTCACATCAGGGGCCCGCGGGTAGCCCATCGCCGGGTCGGGTCCGGAGTCGAGGAGCGTCACGGTGAAGACGGTGCTGGTGCTCTCGTCGGTCGCCTCGATCTGCTGCAAGCCCGAGTCGGAGACGCTGACGCTCGTGGCCACCAGCGGCGAGGCCAACTTGCCGAAATACCCGTCCACGGTCAGCGGATCGGTGCCGGCGACGGACCGGTGTTCCGTCGGAGCGGCCGAAGAGGTCAGACCCATGCCGGTCGAGGTGGCCGGGGCGATGGCGGCGGCGCCCCCGGTCAGCGTGAAACCGAGCCCGGTGGCCAGGCCCAGCACGGCCAGCGTGGTGCCCGCCCCCGCGGTTCGGCGGCGAAGCCTGATCCGCTGCGCCTGCCCGATCGCGCGGTGGGGATCGATCGTGCCTACCGGGGCCGCGTCGTCGGCGATGCTGCTCAGCTGTTCGCCGAGCAGATTGTCAAAGTCCATCTCGGATTCCTCCTCTGAGGTGTGTGTTGGCGGCCGCGAGGCCACCGAGGCTGGTGGTGCCCGGCTCGGGCGGACCGAGCCGTCCGGAGCGGGCGCGTTCGGCCCGCTCCGCGCCCTTGGGTACGCCGTGGGGTACGGCGGCTGCGGCACCGCCGTCCGGCTCTTCGGACCGGAGCCCGGCCGCCGCGTCCGCGTCCTCGGCCTCGACGTGCATCAGCCGGCGTAGCGTCTCTATCGCCCGGAAGGTCTGGCTTTTGACGGTGCCGGTCGAGCAGCCGAGGGCGTCTGCGGCCTCGATGATGGACAGCTCGCAGTAGTAACGCAGCACGATCACCGCGCGCTGCCTGGGCGGCAGCAGCGGCAGGGCGCGGCGCAGATCGGCCGTGCCCTCCAGATCGGGGCCCGCCTGGCCGCCGCCTGCCCGCTCGAAGGCGGCTTGCTCCACTTCGGCCGCCCCCTCCGCCTCCCGGTGCAGGACGACCCGCTTCCACCACGGGCTGCGCTGCTCGGCGAGGAAGGTGTTGACGAGGACCGTGCGGGCGTAGGCATCCGGATTCGCCGTCTCGTCGATCCGACGCCAGTTGAGGAAGAGCTTCGTCAGGCTGGTCTGCACCAGGTCGTCGGCGCGGTGCCAGTCCTGGCAGAGCAGGTAGGCGACCCGGCGCAGCCACGCCTGTCTGCCGGTGACGTACTCGGTGAACTGTGCCTGCGTCGTCGCCTGATTCATCAGCGACTGCCAGGGGCCGCGAAGCGCTGCGTATTCGGGTTCACGCTAGGAGATATGCGCGGCGGGGGCGGGAAGTTGCGTCGCCTTCGCGCCCGTTCCGGGCCGAGTCCGTGCGGCCGCTGCTGATTCGGCCCGAAAGCGCCGGCGCGCCGGATCCGGTATCGCGGCGTCGACTCGGTTTTGAGGCCGGTGACATCAGCGCACAGCAGTGTGACCTGTGAGGACTCGATGAGCTCACTCGCCGGCCGATGGGCGTAGAGCATGCCCAATCCGAGACGCCGAGGTTCATCGGCTGTGATGCGGCCGACGTTTAATCAGTGTTATGGCTCGCCGAGAGTTGATGATTTCCGTGCTTGCGATCGTGACGTCGATGACCATGGTGAGCTGCTCGGGTTCTGGCTCCGGCCCCGGTGCCCAACCGTCCACTGCTTCGCCGGTCCCGCCGAGCACAGCGGCGGCGAGCAGCCCGCCGGCAAGCCCGACGCCGGCGGGTCCGGCACAGCTGACCGGGAGCCAACTGGCAGCCTTGCTGCTGACCCCGGATCAGTTCCCTGCGGGCTTCGCCTCCAGCGCAACCGCCGCGCTCGACTCCGGCGGTTCGATCACGACGGCGGCCCCGTTGCACGATCCGCAGCATCTGAGCTGTCCGCAACTGGTCACCGACCTGTGGCGTCCGGGATTCGGCGAGACCGCGATGGCGACGAACCTCGTCTTCAACAATGCCACCAGCGAGTCCTACTCGGAGGCGGTCTACCAGTTCGCGAGCTCGGGTCTGGCCGACGTGTTCTACGACGATCTCTCGGCGACCTGGTCCTCCTGCCGCACGATCGTGGCCGACCTCACCCCGACCGAGGTCGGCCGGATGGCCGTCCTTCCGGCAACCGCGCCCAGCGGCCTCGGGGTGCAGGACTTCGCCGTGACCATGGACGGTACCGAGGGCCGCCGCCTGAGTCAGACGGTGACGGTCGTGCGCGAGGGCGTGGACGTCTACCTCGGCGCTGCCAGCCGCCTCGGCACCAAGCAGCCCACCGACCTCAGCAGCGCCGCGCTGCTGCACGAGCTCATCGGCAGCGTGTCCGAGTCGGGTTGATCGGCGCTCCACTCATGGGCCGGGAACGTGTATGCGGGAACGAGTAGGGAGTTGTCGGCGGTGGCTGAGCTGTTGCCGTAGTCTGTGCCGCAATTGACCTCGGGAGGGACCTATGCGGCGTGCGCTGTGGACAGTGGCCGCCGGTGCGGCTGCTTCGGGAGCCTTGGCTTACGCAGGGCCCGCGAGTGCTGCGACGGGCACGGCTTCCCCCGGTACGAGCACGAGTTCGCCCGCGGCGGCGTGCGGACCCGATGGGCAGTTGTCGATGTCCGCGAACACCGATCTGTACGACAGCCAGACCAGCACGCCGGGTCATACGGTGTATTCGACGACTGTGATCGGGAACAGTCTCGGTGCGCTGCCCCATGCCGAGATTCGCTTGCAGATCGTCCCGCAGATGCAGGGGGCGACGAATCGGCCACCGCTGCCGGGCGTCGAGTGGAGCCTCGACGGCGGCGCTTGGCACAACCCGCAGGTGTCGTGGATCACTGACGTGTCCGGCTTGCCGTATTGGATGGGGCCCGATCTTGCCATCGGGACGCTGTCGACCGGCACCCATAAGGTCGAGGTCGGCTTCACCTTCGCGACCGGTGATCTGTACGGCGCTTATGGTGCCAACGTCTATGTCGATGCCGACAAGTGCTCGGCCGGGGGCGATCTCGGCACTTACGGCTCTGGCTACGTATCGGCGGCTTTCGACGGTCCAGCCCCTGAAGCCGGCTCCGGCGGGAGCAGCGGAACTTCGGGAGGCACGAAGAGTGGGAGCTCGGGCACCGGAGGCACGGTGCACAGCAGCACGCCGCGAGCGTCGGCGCCGAGCAGCAGCGCGCCCACGTTGACCGCAGGCGCGACCGCGTCGCAGGCCGCGCCGGGCGTGACCGGCGAGCCTGTCTCGGCTCCCACACGTGCGCTCGGGGCTCAGGATGTTGCTGCGCAGAACACGGCCGCGGCCTCCTCGCTTGGCACGTACGCCTTGTGGAGCCTGATCGTTCTCGCCGCGTTCGCACTGGGCGGCTTCGCGGTGCGCCGGCGGCAACTCCGCGCCAGCGTCAGCACTGTCGCCGGTACGGACCTCACCGCAGGCAGCAGCGGCGACAGGGGCGACAGCGATGGCACTGACGGCACCGATGGCACCGATGGTCAGGGCCCTGCTGCATAGGTCGTGTCGGGACGTCGCTTGGCGGGGGGCTTGCGCAGTGCTCCTCGCGCTCGCTCACAGGACGCCGCTGGTGCGGATTGCTTCGCTGGTGTCGAGGCCGAGCCGGGCGTACCAGTTCAGGGCGAATTCGAAGGAGAGGTACTTGCCGATCAGGCCGGCTGCGGCGAGGTGCTGGTGGTTTCTTCGGCATCCGGCTGCGGCTGTCCGCCGGCCGCCCGGGGCCGCCCGGGCGCCGCGCCGGTCTTCACAGCGTGGCGCCCGGACGGCGGGGATCACTGGTTCTCGAAGTAGCCGAACCAGTCCATGATCACCTGGGCGCTTCCGTTGCCGCCGAGGTAGATCGCGTAGCCGTTCGTACCGGGAGCGAGGAACGCCAGGTTCGCGATCGTCTGGCCGGCCGTGTAGTTGAGGTTCGAGGTCGGGTTCAGCGCCGCGGGCACCATCGGGCTGTACGGGTACAGCGACAGGTAGCCGTTGCCCGTGGGCTGCGTCACCGTCGCGTTGAAGATCGCGGCGGTGGGCAAGGCCGGTGAGTCGGATGCGGCCACCGGGAAGGGCTCCGATTGCGGGAGGCCGGCCTGGATCGGACCGCCGGTGCTGCGCGTGTCCAGAATGCGGATCGGCCCGGAGAGCGGGACGTAGGCGCTGCCGCCCGCGGGGCTGGGCGTGCCGGTGAAGTAGCCGGAGGCGTCGGCGATGATGTCCACGGGACCGGCACCGCTGTTGTGGATGGCGATCTGGCCGATCGTGGGGGATTCGAAGCTGATCGGCACGATCGCCGCGTTGGCCGAAGCCGCTCCCGCCGCGTAGTTGAGGTTGGAGGCGGACGGGATCGGCCCGGTGCCGCTCGGGTTGCTGGTGGAGTAGGCGGTGATCACGCCCGGGTGCGTGGCGTCGACCGCGGTCAGGTTGACCGCGACGGCCGCCGCGTCGAACGGGATCACGCCGCCCTTGATGCCGGACACGGTCACGTAGATGGTCCCGTTGGCCGGGATCCGGGCGATCTTGCCGGTGCCGATCCCCTTGCGGGTGTCGATGATCCGCGTCGGCGTGACCGGGAAGTACGCGTCGGCATTCGCGTCGGTGAAGTAGCCCTGGATGTCGGCGACGATGCCGGTCGAGCCGCTCGAGTTGTTGTAGAAGTCGATCAGGCCGTTCTTGCCGACCGGCACCACCACGAGGTTCGGCACGTTCTTGTTCTTGGCGTAGTTCACGTTCGACGTGATCGGACGCGTCGACGCCTTGCCCGACTGGTCCTCGTCGCCGTACACCGTGAGCACGCCGTTCGCGGTGCCCCCGGTCGCCGTCACGTTCATCACGACGGCGGTGACGCCGACGGGGGTGGAGGACTTCTGGGCGCCGTCGCTCACACCGACTCCGGCGACCTTGAGCTTGAGCGTGCCGTGCGGGGCGACCGGGGCCGCGGCCGCGCCGATTCCCTTGCGGGTGTCGAGCATCCGCCACGGACCGAACGCGGTGAACTCGGAGCCGAGCGTCTGCACGGCGACGGAGTTGGTCGCGGTGTCGCCGGAGCCGTCGTCCACCGTGACGGTGATCGTCTCGGGGCCGGAATAGCCGTATGCGTGCTGGAATTTCAGCGGTTCCGTGGCGCCTGCGTCGACGGTCTGGAAGATCTCCGAGACGTCGCCCCACTTGATGTCGAGTTGCGCGGTTCCGGTCGTCAGGCCGGTGACGTCGACCGTCAGCTCGACGCCCAGGGCGCTGGTTTCCTGGGCCTGGAGCGCGACGGCCAGGTTCGGGTTGGGCGTCGTGGTCGAGGTCGCGTCGAGCGTGCGGACGAGCTTCGAACTGCTCGCCGGGCTGGTGAAGGTCCTGGCTCCGGCAGCCTGCGCGAGCGACGCGGCGGACTTGACGAACGCGTGGGCCGACGAAGCCGACGCGGCCGGTGTGGCGGCCTCGGCGAGAGTCGGGGTGAGAGCGATACCGAACGAGCCGACGAGGGCCAGCGGTATCAAGACAGAGCGGCGTTGCACCGCATCCTCCCCTGGATGTTTTCCGCGCTGCGAGAGCACGGGGCGACAGAGCTGAGCCAACCGACGCTACTGCTCACCAGCGTTTCAGGCCATATATTTTCGTCACGGCTTTGATACGGACCGGCGCGCGACGAGCTTCGCCTCCAGGTGCCGGCGCACGTCGGGCCACTCGGCGCCGGTGATCGAGAAGATCGCGGCATCGCGCAGCAGGCCGTCTTCGCCGGGGGCCCAGGAGCGCGACCAGTTGCGCAGCACGCCTTCGAAGCGCGCACCCACGCTCTCGATCGCCGCCCGCGAACGCGCGTTGCGTGCGTCGGTCTTCAAGTCCACGCGCATGACGCCGAACGCCTCGAACGCGTGCCGGAACAGCAGGTATTTGGCTTCGGTGTTGATGCCGGTGCCCTGCGCGTCGGCGGCGAGCCAGGTGAAGCCGACTTCGATCGCGTACAGGCTGCCGTCCTCGCGGCGGCGCGGGTCCCAGAAGGAGGTGGCGCCCACCGTCCGACCCGTGGCCACCTCGATCTGCGCATAGGGGGCCAGGCGCCCGGCGGCGGCCCGCGCGTGCTGCTGCTCGACGTAGTCGACTGCCTCCTCCAGCGTGGAGGGAACCCAGGTGTACCCGTATGAATCGCGCGACTGCGCTGCCGCGGCCAGGCCCGCAGCGTGGTGCTGATCGAGCGGTTCGAGCCGAACGAACCGACCTTCGAGTACGGGTCCTTCGAGGTGGAAGTCCATGCGCAGGACTGTAGCGGGGCGGCGCTCGGCAGAGGTTCGGCACGGTTCGGCGCAGCAGCCTGAGTGCGTCGGCTTCGCAGCCGGCCCGACCGGAACGTATGGGCTCTGTAACACTTCCGTCCCGCTCTCGCACTGATCATGAATGCCCCCTTATGGTCATCCGGGAGTCAAGGCGGGGTAAAGCCTCGCGGCCCGCCTGCTGACGGCGGGCACATCGTTTTCGCAGGTGCCCGGGGTGCCGGGCTTGGGAGGACCTATCCATGCCGGCCAATTCGTCGCGCCGTGGTGCCGTGCGCGTGTGGGCGCTCGTGTTGTCCCTACTCGTCGGTGTGTCGGCGGGGGCGGTGGTGAGCGCGGCGCCCGCGCGCGCCGACGTGGACACCGTCTCCAATGACAACCAGCGCACGGGGTGGGACCAGAACGAGCCCGCGCTCTCGTCGGGGTCGGTGACCGGCAGCGACTTCGGCCAGCTGTTCTCGACCGCGCTCGACGGGCAGATCTACGCGCAGCCGCTGGTGGTGGGCTCGACGGTGATCGTCGGGACCGAGGAGAACTACGTCTACGGGCTCAACAGCGAGACCGGGGCCATCCTCTGGTCGACCTACCTCGGCCCGTCCTGGCCGGCTTCCACCATCGGCTGCGGCGATCTCGTGCCCGACATCGGGATCACCTCGACCCCGGTCTACGACCCGTCCTCCGGGTACGTCTACCTGACCGCGAAGGTGAACAACGGGACCAGCGCCAGTCTGCCGCACTACTACCTCTACGCGCTGAACGCGGCCACGGGCGCGGTGCGACCGGGGTGGCCGGTGACGATCGGGGGCTCGCCCTCGAACGACCCGACGAACACCTTCGACACCGAGGACCAGCTTCAGCGCCCGGGCCTGCTGCTGCAGAACGGCAGCATCTACCTGGCCTTCGGCGGGCACTGCGACTACCAGCCCTACCGCGGTTACGTGGTCGGGGTGAACATCGGCACGCAGGTGCAGCACATGTGGACCACCGAGGCCGGGGCGAACGCGTCGGGCGCGGGGGTCTGGCTCTCCGGCGGCGGGATCGTCTCGGACGGCGCGGGCGGCATGTTCATCGCGACCGGCAACGGGGTCACGCCTCCGGTCGGGCCCGGCACCTCGCCGCCGACCACGCTCTCCGAGTCCGTGGTGCACCTGGCCGTCGCGGCCGACGGCACCATCTCGGCCTCCGACTTCTTCGCGCCCGCGAACGCGGCGACACTGGACGCGAACGACCAGGACGTGGCCTCCGGCGGTCCGGTCGCGTTGCCCGACGCCGAGTTCGGCACCACGGCCGACCCGCATCTGATGGTGGAGATCGGCAAGGACGGACGGCTGTTCCTCCTCAATCGCGACTCCCTCGGCGGCCGGGCGCAGGGCGCGGGCGGCACCGACGCGGTCGTGGGCGAGACCACCCTGGCCGGCGTCTGGGGGCATCCCGCGGTGTGGGGCGGGGACGGCGGATACGTGTACGTCGACGAGGCCTACAGCCATCTGGTCGCCCTCGGCTACGGGCTGACCGGGACCGGGCAGCCGGCGCTGCACGTGGCCGGAAACAGCGCGGAGAGCTTCGGCTACACCTCCGGCTCGCCCGTGGTGACCTCGAACGGCACCACGTCCGGCTCGGCCCTGGTCTGGGTCGTGCAGGCCTCAGGGCCGAACGGCAGCAACGGCGAGTTGATGGTCTACAACGCGGTGCCCTCGAACGGCGTGATGACCCTGCTGCGCTCCTGGCCGCTGGGCACCGTCTCCAAGTTCTCGGTGCCCGCGACGAACAACGGCCGGATCTACGTCGGCACCCGCGACGGCAACCTGATCGCGTTCGGCGCGCCCACGACGCAGCCCTTGCAGGGCAGCGGGGCCGCGTTCGGCTCGGTGGCGGTCGACTCCACCAGCTCGGCGAACGTCACGCTGACCGCGGCGAGGACGGTCACGGTCTCCGCGGCCACCACCAGCGCCCCGTTCGGGGTCGGCGCGACCACCACTCCCGCCCTGCCGGTCACGCTGACGGCCGGTCAGACGCTGACCGTTCCGGTGACCTACAGCCCGACGGCCTGGGGTGCGAGTACCGGCACACTCTCGCTGACCACTGATCAGGGCACGGTGAACTTCGGACTGAGCGGTACCGGCACCCAAGGAGGTCTGGCCGCGACTCCCGCGTCCCAGGACTGGGGAAGCATGGCCGTGGGCAGTTCGGAGACGCTGACCGTCGGCGTGACGAACACCGGCACGACCACCGAGACCATCACCGGTGTGACGGGGCCGAGCGCGCCGTTCACCGCGAGCGGACTTCCCGCCGTCGGCAGCACGATCGCGCCGGGGGTGTCCGAGACGATGAGCGTCACCTACGCGCCGACCGCAGTCGAGAACGACAGCTCCTCGATCGTGCTCACGAGTGATCAGGGCTCGGTGACGATCCCGTTGACGGGCGTCGGGATCCAGGCCGATCCACAGGTGACGATCAATCCGACGAGCCTGTCCTTCGGCAACGTCGCGATCGGCCAGGTCGCCACGCAGACCTTCACCGTGGCCAACACCGGAAACGTCAATCTGACGGTGACCAAGGCCGCACCGGCGGCCGCGCCGTTCGGCGCGGTCAACCCGATCCCGGAGAACCAGGAACTGGCGCCGGGGGAGAGCTACACCGTCTCGGTCACCTTCACCCCGACCGCGTTGACCAGTTATTCGGGCGTCTACGAGGTCTCCACCAACACCGGGCAGGGCGCGATGAGCATCACGCTGACCGGGACCGGCGTGGGCTCCCAGTACGCCTCGACCGGACCCACCCGGATCCTCGACACCCGCTACGGCCTCGGCGCGCCGAAGGCGAAGGTCGCCGTCGGCAGCTACGTCGCGCTCAAGATCGCGGGTAACGGCTCGATCCCGGCGAGCGTGGCCGCCGTGGCCCTGAACGTCACCGCGACCGACACCGTGGGCAACGGCTACGTCAGCGTCGAGCCGGACGGTACCGGCGCCGCGACCTCGAACCTCAACTACCTGGCCGGACAGACGAAGGCGAACACGGTGATCGCCCCGGTCGCCGCGGACGGCAAGGTCGACCTGTACGTCGTCGGTTCGAGCGGCGGCAGCGCCGACCTGATCGCCGACGTTTCCGGCTACTTCGCCGGGGGCGTGGGCAGCGGGTACACCCCGGTGACTCCGGCCCGGATCCTCGACACCCGCCACGGCACCGGCGCCCCGGCCAAGCAGGTCGCCGGGAACTCCGGCCTGTCCGTGGGCATCGCGGGCGCGGACTCGATCCCGTCCGGGGTCACCGCCGTGGCGCTGCACGTGACCGTGACGGACGCGGCCGCCAACGGCTGGATCGCGGCCGAGCCGGACGGTGCGGGCACGCCGACGACCTCGATCCTGAACTACCTCAAGGGCCAGACGGTCTCCAACACGGTGATCGTGCCGGTGGCCGCGGACGGCAAGATCGAGCTCTACAACGGCGGCGGCAGTGGGGCGGTGGACCTGATCGGGGATGTGGCCGGGTACTACTCGGCGGCGTCGAAGGGCACGTACGTGCCGGTCACCCCGTATCGGGCCTGGGATTCGCGCAAGAGCGGCACCGCGCTCGTCTCCAACGGCACCACGACCTACGCGCTCGGTGCCACGCAGACGCAGCTGGGCATCCCCTCGGGCGCGACGATCGCGGCGAACATCACCGTCGCCGACACCACGGCCAACGGGTACGTCACCGCCTTCGCGGCCGGCAGCGCGCTGCCGGGTGTCTCGAACCTCAACTACCTCACCGGCCAGACCGTGGCGGGGCTGAGCATCGTGGCCACCAGCGGCGCGCAGCAGAAGCTCAGCGTCTACAACCAGTCGACCGGGCACGGCGACGTGATCCTGGACGTGTTCGGCTACTTCACGACCGGCTGAGCCAGGCGAGGCCACGGCCCCGGCAGCCTGCGAAGGCTGCCGGGGCCGTGGCCTTTCCGCGGGACGGAAGTCCGGTGTGACTACGTGGCGCTGTAGTAGCCGAACACGTCCCCGATGATCTCGACGGTGTTGTACCCGGTCCCGGTCTCGTTGTTGGTGATGGTGATCCCCTGGTCCGAGCCCGTCGTGGTGACCGCTACCTGGGCCATGTTGGACACCGTCTGGCCGGCCAGGTAGTTGACGTTGGACACGTTCGGCGTGGCACCGCCGGCGGGTGCGGCGGTGAGGAAGCCGTTGCCCGTGCCCTCGAGAGCCGTCAGGTTCAGCACGTACGTGGTACCCGGGCTCTCGGCAGGCAGGTTGACGCTCGCACCTGCCGAGACCGGAGAGAGGTAGCCCCGGGTGTCCAGCTCCCGGGTGGGGATCCCGGGTACGTACGCGGCCGAGCCCGACGCCTCGGTGTAGTAGCCGGTGACGTCCGCGATGAGGTCCGTGCTCCCGGTGGGCGAACCGTTGTAGAGGTCGATATTGCCGTTCGCGCCCACCGGCACGATCACCGTGTTCGAGATCGTCTGGCCCTTGAGGTAGTTCAGGTTCGAGGCGGCCGGCGTGGACGTGCCGTCCGGGAATACGGTGACGAAGCCGTTGGAGGTGGTGTCGACCGCGGTCACGTGCAGCGAGACGGCCGTGATCCCGGAGGACGGGAGAGCGCCGCCGTCGGCGTTCACGATCTGCAGCGCGATGGTGTCGAGCGGGCCGAGCGGCGCCTGGGGATCGCCGACGCCGTGCCGGGTGTCGAGGATCCGGGCCGGAGGCACGGCCTCGTAGCCGCTGGTGGAGTGGTCTTGTGAGAAGTAGCCGGTGACGTCGGCGATGACGTCGACGGCCGTGGTCGAGGTGATGCCGCTATCCGCGATGTCCACCCAGCCGTCGGCCCCGACCGGGGCGATGACCTCGTTCGCCACCGCCGCGGTGGCGCCGTAGTTGACGTTGGAGACGCTGGGCGCGCTGACACCGTCGGCGTAGGCCCTGAGGAAGCCGGAGCCCGTGCCGTCCACGGCGGTCAGGTTCAGCGCGACCGCGGTGATCCCGGTCGGGATCGAGCCGGTGCCGGCGACCTTGAGCCGGATGACGGCGCCCGAGGTCACCGCTCCCTGGGTGGTGCCGACTCCGTGTCGGGTGTCCAGGATCCGGACCGGGCCGTACGGCGTGAAGTCCGAGCCGTTGGTGCCCAGGGTCGTCGAGAGCGACTCGGTGGCGCCGTCGGCCTCGGTGACCGTGGCCAGGATGGTGTAGTGCCCCGACTTCGCGTAGGTGTGCGTCACGTTCGGCGTCGTGCTCTGGGTGGTGGTGCCGTCACCCCAGCTGAACGAGTACCCCTGCGGGTTCACCGGCGGCTCGCTGTCCGAGACGGCCACGGTCAGCGCGTCCTGCGGCTGAAAGGACATGGAGCCGAGCACGGTCGAGTAGGCCTGGTACTGCACGGCGCCGCGGGTGCAGTAGTCGGGGCTCCCGGCGCCCGCGATGGCTGCGAACGCATCGTACGTGCACTGATTCCCGAAGTAGTCGGTGCTCAGCATGCCCGGCGCGGACGAGTCGGCCGAGCCGATCGCGGGACTGTTGGCAGACGGGCTCGGGATGGCGGTGAACTGCGGGTCGGCGACGAGATCGTGCGCGCCCTCGGTGGTGGCGGAAGCCAGCGCGGCGGCTGTGCTGTAGAAGGCTCCGTTCCACGCGTAGGGGTAGAAGACGCCGGATACGTTCGCCGACGGCCACAGCAGGTTGTAGTCGGCGGTGACCGGCGCCTGAGCGGAGTCGGACACGGAGAGCATGCCGGTCGCCGGGGTCCCGGTCACGCAGTCGCCCGCGCCGCCGACCGTCAGGATGTTGTTCTCGACGACGGATCCGCCCGACGCCCCGCTCACGCCGACGGCGGTGCCGCAGGCCGAACCCGTGCTGACGGTGTTGCTCACGACGTCCGTGCCGGTGGCGCCGACTACCGAGATCAGGGGCGCGTACGAGGTGGCGAGGGTGCTCGAGATGTTCTGGATGAAGTTCGTCGTGATCACGTCACCCGAAGCGCCCGCGTCGACCTGGATCACCGGCGCGGTCGTGGGGCCGGAGACTATCAGCTCACTGCGGCTGACGGTCACCGCCGAAGACGACGCGGCGAGTTCGACGAGGGGAGCGGCGTCCGTCTGCCCGGCCGAGCCCGCGCGGCCTCGGATCTTGTCGAGCGTCACGTGCGAGGAGCCGGAGACGGAGACCGCGGTCCCCAGCGTACTCGTGATCTGGAAGCCCGAGATCGTGACGTACGAGGCGCCGTCCACGGCGATCACGGGCACGGTGTCGGCCGAGCCCGCCGCCACGCCGACCGA
Source organism: Actinospica durhamensis (assembly GCF_018139695.1). Classification (GTDB taxonomy): domain Bacteria; phylum Actinomycetota; class Actinomycetes; order Streptomycetales; family Catenulisporaceae; genus Actinospica; species Actinospica durhamensis. Next base: position 48,039 of record NZ_JAGSOG010000008.1, read on the forward strand.
CGTGGTGGACGTGATCGAACCCTCGATGGTGATCGGATCCGTGGCGGTACCGGTGTTGGAGATCGTCACGGGAGCGTACAGAACGCTGCCCGAGACCTCGACCGTGTCTCCGGCCACCGCCGCGTTCACGCCGTTCTGCAGAGTGCAGAACGGAACCGCGCCGGTGCCCGTACCCGAGTCGCTGCAAGCCGTCGACGAACCGTCGACGTAGATGATGGTGGAACTCGTCGAGTCGGCAGAGGCGATGGCCGGGGCCATGCCCACTGTCGAGACGACGAGGACAGCGCAGAGCGCTGTGCGGCGCGTGCGCACCGATGCCTCCCCATTTCGATTGTCTTCCCGCGTCCGCGCGCCGGCGATGCGGCCGCGGCGGACGCCGTCGACTCTACCCGTTTGTTAGTACCCTGCTATCAACGGTTCCGCCACAGTCCGGATCACAGCCGCGCGCGCATGCTTTCGCAGACCCCGTGGACGTCGGCGAACCGGTGGGTGCCGTCGGCGCCGCGCACGGTGCCGGTGTAGCGGCCGAACATCTGGAAGTAGTCGATGGCGAAGACCCCGAGCTGGTGCTTGACCTGCTTGCGGCCTTCGGGGGTGAAGGCCGCATCGAGGCGGCCGTCGGCGGAGCGCATGTGCCAGGGGGCGTTCGGATCGGCGGGGTCGGCCGGTTCGAAGGTGATGTCGGCGAGGGGCTCGCAGGCCTGCGGCGTCCAGACGCAGGACTCCTCGGGCTCGCCGGGGACCTCGGGCCGGTCGACGAAGTTCGCGCCGATCAGGCCGGCCGGGGTGCGCAGCGCGAAGGTGCCCCACAGCCAGTTCGTCCGGTAGGGCAGCAGCGAGCGGTGCTCGTCGAGGACGGCGAGGTCGCGCTCGGCGTCGAACAGGAGCTTCTTGTCGCCGACCCGCAGCACGCCGCTGACCGGGAACAGCGCCTTGTGCGTGTACATGCGGGCGCGGCGGCCGGGCAGGCGGGAGCTGACCGAGAGCGGCGGGCCGGCGTGCGCGGCGTCGAGGCGCAGTTCGCCGGCGATGGCCGGGGCGGTCGGGGTGGCCGCGACGTCGAAGGTCAGCCGGTGTTCGCCGTCGGTGTCGGCGAACTCGTACGCGATCGAGTAGCCGCCGCGCCGGGCCGTGTACGTGCTGCCGAACAGCGCCGCGGGCATGGACAGGGAGCCGCTGCGCATGGTGACGGCGTGCTGGTGCAGCACGTGCGCGGCCCGGTCGTACGCGTAGATCTCCGAGCTGGCCAGGTAGTGCGCGTCCTGGATGATGAGCGAGGAGTACCAGTCGGGGTGCAGCAGGGTGAAGCCGATCCACTCCTTGAGCCTGAGCCCGCGCAGGCGCCGGGAGAACCCGGTGAACTCGTCGAGCGGGTTGACGACCGAGGGCCGGGCCTCGAGGCGACCGTAGCGCCGGGCCCAGCCCTCGACGAGGCTGTTCGGATTCGACATGGCAGGGAACGTAGTGATCGGGTCGGGGTAAGTCAACGGGTGAGGAGACTTCGACGCCTCACCCGTCGACGTACCCCGGGCCGGTACCCCTACCCGGGCCCGGATCAGTTGCCGGGCTGGGCGACGGTCGCGTCGAGCTCCGGGACGTTCACGTACAGCTTGATCGGCTCCGAGGAGACCACGAACGGCTGGTCGGTCTCCACCAGCGTGCCGGTGGAGGTGAAGAAGAAGACCCCGTACTGCCCGCCCTCCTCCGGACCGTAGGAGCCGTCGTCGCCGATCGCGTCGAGCACGCAGCCGTCGGCACTGCCGCAGTTCGTGGTGATCTGGGTGGCGGTCATCTGGGACTCGGTCGAGGAGACCTTGCCCTTGATGACGTAGTAGCCGATCGGCGTCGGGGAGCCCCAGGCGAAGATGTAGACGTAGTTGGTGTCCCCGGCCGAGTTGTACAGCTTCAGCCGGGCCGCGAGATTCTCCCGTTCGAGCGGATCGGAGGGCGCCGCGGCGGTGTAGGGATACGGGACCGCCTGGTTGAACTCCTTGTACGTGGTCTGCGATATCACGTTGCCGCCGGAGACCTGGTTGCCGGACGAGCCCGTGCACGCGGCGAGCGTGGCCAGGCCGAGCACGGCGACCAGGGTGGCGAGGATCAGGACGCGGATACGGTGGTGGCGGGCGCGGACCTGGGTGGGCTTCATGACTTGGAGACCTCGCAGACGGTGGTGGGATAGGCGGAGGGCAGGCCGCTGGGCAGCAGTCCGGAGGCCAGGATGTTGCGGACGTCGGCGTTGTACGCGGCGACGTCGGTCAGGCAGTTGAGCTCGAGGCCCTGCAGGTCGATCTTGTCCTGCTGGGTGGTCACGTTCGCGGCGAGCACCTGGATCTTCTGCTGGTCGGAGAGCACGGTGGCCTGGTCGCCGAGCAGCTTCGTGTTCTGCGCCACCTGGTTCTGGCCGGAGTTGTGCTGCCGGGTGACCGACGCGTCGCCGCGCACGCCGGAACTCGAGGTCCACAGCCAGATCCCGACCGCGGTCACCGCGGCGATCAGGACCAGCGCGGCGATCAGGACCGGAACGGTCAGCGCGAATCCGCGGCCGGTCGCGCGGTAGCCCTCGCGCAGGGATTTTCGATTGGAGCCGGAGGGGGGCATGTGTCTCTCCCGACGTGTGGAAGGCCGTCAACAGGGATGAATGAGGAGCAATCGCGGAACTGAGGGCACGCCGAGGTCACGGGCGGCGACATCGCCGGCCCGCTCGGGAGCGTGCGGAGAAGGGGTGCGGGTGAGTCGGGAGGGCCGGCGGGCGTCGCCGGATCCGGGGGCATCCTCGCCGTGTCGGATCCGGCGGCGTCCTTGCGCCGATCGCGTGGTGCTCAACCGCCGGGCATGTGCGGGAGCGGGTGCGCGACGCGAGGGACGTTCAGCGTGTCGGGAGCGCCCAGGATGACCCGGACGTTCGGGGCGCTGCGTTCCGCGTCGCGCCCCGCCTTCTATCCGGCCTGGATCGTCACCTGCTGCGTCGGCCGGTGGTTGTCCTTCGCCGCGGAGTCCGCGGTGGGCGTGGCCGCGTCCTGGCGCATCGAGGCGAGCAGGTTGCGGGCCAGGCCGAGGCCGGTGCCGCCCATCGTCAGGGCCTTGGCCAGCATGTCGTCGACGCCCTCGGCGCCGTTGAGCACGACCATGTGGTCCACCCCGGCGAAGGCCTGGGCGCCGGCCCTGACGATCTCCGGCCAGCTCTCGGCCAGCTGCTGGGCGATGACCGCTTCCTGGTTCTCGGCCAACGCCGCGGCGCGGGCCTTGATCGACTCGGCCTCGGCCAGGCCGAGGGCGCGCGCGGACTCGGCCTGGGCTAGGCCCCGCGCCTTGGCCGCGGCGGCCTCGGCCTCACCGGTGGCCCGGGTGGCCTCGGCGTTCGCCAGACCGCGGGCCCGGGTGGAGGCGGCCTCGGCTTCGGCCGCGGCCCTCACCCGCATCGCGTCGGCGCTCGCCCGCAGCTCGGTCTCCTTGGCCTCGGCCTCGGCCTCGTGCACCTTCGACTCGCGCTGTGCCCGGGCGAGGGTGACGGTCTTGTACGCCTCGGCGTCGGCCGGCTTGCGCACGTCGACCTGGAGCTGCTGCTCGCGCTTGTTCGCCTCGAGCTCGGCGACCCTGGTCTCCTGGACCACGACCTCCTGGTGCGCGGCGGCCGCGGCCAGCGGTCCGGCCGCCTTGGAGCGGGCCTGCGCCTGGTCCACCTCGGCCTGGTATCCGGCCTGCTGGATGTTGGCGTTGCGGATCGCCTCGGCCTTGCGCGCGTTCGCCTCGGCCTCGGCCTCGGTGGCCACCCGCTCGGCGTCGGCCTGGGCGATGCGCGCGTCCCGCTGGACCGCGGCGGTGTGCGGAGCGGCCAGCGCCTTGATGTAGCCGGTCGGGTCCTCGATCTCCTGGATCTGCAGGGAGTCGATGGTCAACCCCAGCTTCTCCATCTCGTGTCCGCTGGTGGCGCGGGTCTGCTCGGTCAGCCGCTCCCGGTCGCGGATCATCTCCTCCACGGTCAGGCTGCCCACGATCGAGCGCAGGTGTCCGGCCAGGATGTTGTGCACGCGGGTGTTCATGTTCGCCTGCTGGTCCAGGAACCGCCGCGCCGCGTTGGCGATCGACACCCGGTCGTCGCCCACCTTGAAGATCACCACGCCCTTGACGTGCACCGGGATGCCCTGGGCGGTGACGCAGTCCACGGCCAGATCCGCTTCGTTGAGGTCCAGCGAGAGCTTGCGCACGGCCTGCACCCCGGGCAGCACGAGGGTGCCGCGTCCGGTGACGATCCGGAAGCCCATCCCGTCTTCCACGCCGTCGACGCGGTGCTTCGCGCCCGAGATCAGCAGCGCCTGGTTGGGCTCGGCCACGCGCCAAGCCGCCTTGAACGCGACGACGAAGACCAGAACAGCGGCCGCCGCGATTACCCCGATCATCAGTGCCAGAGGCACTTGAGGTCACTTCCCCCTGCATGTGAATGGAAACTGCGGCCCGATGCCGCGAGCCCCGACCACTGGTGTACTCCTGTCCGCGCCCGTACGCGAGCGGCGAGAAAGTGTGCTGCGTCACACTCCTGTCAGAGGGCTGAAACGTAGACGGTACGCGGCGCGTGATAGTCCATCACCACCACGATCGTGCCGGGCGCGATCCGCTCCTCGGGGTCCGCCGCGTACGCCATGAAGGCCTCCGCGCCCCCGCGCACCCGCACCATGACCTCGCCCACCAGACCCGGCCCGATCCGCCCGGTCACCCGCCCCTGCATCCCGACCATCGACGACCTCCGACGCGTCGCGGCGGGCTCCTCGGGGGCCGCCGCACGAGTGCTGACAGGCGTCATTACACACCCGCCGGGCGCGGCTCGCGGAGTGAGACGGGCGGTTTCCGGGCCCGGTGACGCGCTAGGGTCGGCTTGAGGTGCCGTGATCCGCACCGCGCCGCCGAGGAGCAAGAGACGATGAGCGAGCAGAACGAGCCGAGCGAGGACGGCCGGCCCGGCGTCGGGCACGAGCGGCAGGCGCCGCAGGACGTGGCCCGGCAGCTGCGGCTGCTGCGGGACAGCATCGACAACCTCGACGCGGCGCTGGTGTTCGTGCTCGCCGAGCGGTTCAAGTGCACGCAGAAGGTGGGCCGGCTCAAGGCCGAGCACGAACTGCCCCCGGCCGACCCGGAGCGGGAGGCGCAGCAGATCAGGAGGCTGCGTCGGCTGGCGGAGGAGTCGCAGCTCGAGCCGCAGTTCGCCGAGAAGTTCCTGAACTTCATCGTCGAAGAGGTCGTGCGTCACCACAAGCTGATCGCGGCCGGGGCCTCGCCGACCGCCGAATCGGACTGATCCGCGCCCGCCGAGGGCCGAGCGCAGGCCGATCCCGGGCCGATTCCCGCGTTGTTCGAGGCCGAATTCGGCAATCGTCGGCCGCGATATCACACAACCATTCCATTGCCGTACCCCGGACTGGCATCATGCGAGCCATGGCTTACCAGTTGCGCGGGGTGATCGGCCGGATATCGGCCGCGCAAGGCGTGGCGAATGCGCTCGGGTCCGCCGCGGTGGCGGTACCGCTCGAGCAGGGATTCGCACTGGTTCCGTACACCGCCGCCGTGTACGACGCCTTCGTGGCGGGGCGGGTATCGGAACGTATCAAGCCGTTCTGGTGGCTCGGCGAGTCGCTCGCCGAGCTGTGCGCGCAGGCGTCGAAGGACTGGCCGCTGGTGTACGTGGAGGCGGAGTACTTCGGCGGCGCCGGGGACCAGAAGGCGGTGCTGTGGGAGGCCGGCCAGGTCGCGCTCGGGCCGGTGACGACCGGGCGCCTGTCGGCCAGCGGGCGGGCACCGGGCAGCACGGCGATCTCGCAGGCCCTGGCCGGGTTGGGGGTGGTGGAGACGAGTGCGGAGCGCGACGAGTTCCTGGTGCTCGGGCTCGACCGCTTCCGGCACTGGGAGGACTGGGGCGGGCGGCGGTCCGAGGCCTCCGGGGACGCGGCGGACTGACCCGGCCGCAGCACGCTCCGCCGAACGAGTGAGGCGCCTGACCAGCGCGTTCTCCAAAAAATACGACAAAAGGTGCATAGGGGGTAACGCTGAGCTAGCGTGGCCGGTGTCGGGGGAGCCGTGCATCCGCGCGGCCCGCAGACTCTCCATCACCGTGAAGGATGTGAATCCCTATGCCCGATCTCGACGAGGCGAAGAACAGGGCCGAGCAAGCCGCGCAGCAGGCGCAGGACCAGGACGGTGACAAGTCCCAGTCCATGAAGGACAAGGCCTCCGGAGCAATGGATCAGGCCAAGAAGAAGATGGACAGCAACGCGGACGGCAAGGTCGACGCCGAGGATATGAAGAAGATGGGCGAAGACGCCGTCAATAAGGTCAAGGGCCTGTTCAAGAAGAGCTGAGCGCATATCAGCGCGGGCGGAACCTACCGCTGCGCGGTATCGCTACCCGGGCCGATCCCGGCCGACGTGAGAACGTCGGCCGGGATCGGTGTGTCCGGCGCCGGGGACGCGGTGCGGCGCGTGGCCCGGCGCCGGAGGCGGCTCACGCCTGCGCGTCGCCGGAGCCCGCGCGCACCTGGCGCAGGGTCTCGGTGAACCAGCGGGCGCTGAGCTTGGGGGTGCGCTTGAAGGTCTCGAAGTCCACCCGGATGATGCCGAAGCGCTTGTCGAAGCCGAAGGCCCACTCGAAGTTGTCCAGCAGCGACCAGACGAAGTAGCCCTGGATGTCCGTGCCCTGCTCCCGGGCCTCGGCCACGGCGGCGAGGTGGTCGGCGATGTAGCCCACCCGGTCGGCGTCGTGCACGTAGCCGGTCTCGTCCGGCTTGTCGTCGAAGGCGGCGCCGTTCTCGGTGATGTACACCGGCACGCCCGGGTACTCGCGCCCGACCCGGATCAGCAGCGACGCGAAGTCGTGCGGCATGATCTCCCAGCCCATGTGGGTCTGGGGCAGGCCCTGGAGCACGTGCCGGGAGACCGGGCGGCCCTGCGCGTCGTGGGTGGCGCCGTCCTCGGTGCGGCCGCTGAGCTGCTGGCCGAAGTAGAAGTTCACCCCCAGCGAGTCGATCGGCGCGCCGATGATCTCCAGGTCCCCGTCCTGCACCGGGATGCTCACGCCCTCGGCCTCGAGGTCGGCGATCAGGTCCGTCGGGTAGCGCTTGTACCACAGCGGATCCAGGTACATCCGGTTGTTCATGGCGTCGGCCCGGCGCACCGCGTCGAGGTCCTCGGGCGTGTCGCTGGCCGGGGTGGCCGGCCCGAGGTTGAGCGTGACGGCGAGCTTGAAGTCGTTGCCCGCACTGGCCGCGAGCTCGCGCATGCGCTGGCCGGCCAGGCCGTGGCCGAGCAGCTGGTGGTGCGCCGCGGCGGCCGCGTCGGCCAGCGAGGTGCGGCCCGGGGCGTGCACGCCGCCGAGGTAGCCGTGGGTGGTGACGACCGAGGGCTCGTTCAGCGTGGTCCAGGTGCGCACGCGGTCGCCGAACCGGTTGTAGACCAGCTCGGCGTAGTCGGCGAAGCGGTAAGCGGTATCCCGGTTGGGCCAGCCGCCCGCGTCCTCGAGCTCCTGCGGGGTGTCCCAGTGGAACAGCGTTGGCCACGGGTCCACGCCCGCCTCGAGCAGCGCGTCCACCAGGCGCTCGTAGAAGTCCAGGCCGGCCGCGTTGGCCGGGCCGCGCCCGCCCGGCTGCACCCGCGGCCAGGCCACCGAGAAGCGGTAGACGTCGAGGTCGAGCTCCTTGATCAGGGCCACGTCCTCGGGCATCCGGTGGTAGTGGTCGCAGGCCAGGTCGCCGATGTCGCCGTTGTCGATCGCCCCGGGCACCCGGCAGAAGGTGTCCCAGACCGAGGGGCCGCGGCCGTCCTCGGCCACCGCCCCCTCGATCTGGTACCCGGAGGTGGCCGCACCCCAGCGGAAGTCGCGGGGCAGTTGGGCGATGCGCAGCGCCGAGGCGGGGGAGACCCCGGCGAGCGCGGCGAGGCTGCCGAGCTCGGGCGCCGGACCGTTCGGCGGGGCATTGTGGATACCGGAAGCGGTTCCGGCGACGGCAGCGCTCTCGGAGGCCGTGGGAAAATTCATGTCAGTCCTCTGTTTCGGGGGTGGCATGCAGCCAACAGGCGACGCTGCGGCCGGGCCCGGTCTCGGCGGGTCGGGTCAGGGAGAGGGGGAGCGGGGCGGGCGCGGCGGCGCCGTCGGCGTTCTGCTGCGGCGCGCCGAGTTCGGGACGGCGCGCGGAGCAGGGTTCGAAGGCGTGCGGGCAGCGCGGGTGGAAGGAACAGCCCGCGGGCATGGCACGCAGGTCGGGCGGGGAGCCGGGGATGCCGGTCAGCTCCCGGCGCGGACCGCGCAGCGCCGGGAAGGAGCCGAGCAGGCCCTGGCTGTAGGGGTGCAGCGGCTCCCGGTAGAGCTGCGCGGAGGTCGCGCTCTCCACGATCCGGCCGCCGTACATGATGGCGATCCGGTCGGCGAACTCGGCCAGCAGGGACAGGTCGTGCGTGATGAAGAGCACGGCGAAGTCGAACCGGCGGCGCAGCCGGACCAGGCGGCTGAGGATCTGCCGCTGCATCACCACGTCCAGCGCGGTGGTGGGCTCGTCCATCACCACCACCTGCGGATGCAGGGCCATGGCCATGCCGATCATCACCCGCTGGCGCATACCGCCGGACAGCTGGTGCGGGTAGGCCTCGAGCCGGTCCTCCGGGATGCCCACCAGCGCCATCAGTTCCTTGATGCGATCGGTGCGCTCGGCCGGGCTGGTGTCCGGCTCGTGCGCCTTGATCACGTCGCCGATCTGGGTCCGGATGCGGTGCACCGGGTTGAGCGAGTTCATCGCGCCCTGGAACACGATCGCGGTCTGCGCCCAGCGGAACCGGCGCAGCTCCGCGTCGTTCATCCGCAGCACGTCCACCGGCTCCGTGTCCGGGGCGTGGTAGAGCACCTGGCCGCCGGAGACCACCCCGGGCGGGGCGAGCAGCCGGGTCATGCCGTAGGCCAGGGTGGACTTGCCGCTGCCCGACTCCCCGGCCAGGCCGAGCACCTCGCCGCGGTGCAGGGTCAGGTCCACCTCGCGCACCGCGCGCACGGCCGAGGGGCCGGTGCCGTAGTCCACGCTCAGGTTCCTGATCTCCAGCACCGGCTCGCCGAAGCCGGGCCGGTGCGCCCGGCTGTGGCCGATGTCCCCGGCCACCGCCGGGTTCGGCGCGTCAATCGTGCTCACAGCGTCTCTCCCTCGGGGTCCTGGGCCAGTGCGGGGACGAGCTCGCCCGGCGCGCCGGTGACGGGGGTGAAGCCGATCCGCATCCGGACCCTGCGGCCGGTCGCGGTCTTGATCCGGGCCGGCCCGCTCGAGCGCAGCCGCGGGTTGACGAACTCGTCGATGCCGAAGTTCAGCAGCGCCAGGCCGGTGCCGAGCAGCGCGATGGCCAGACCGGCCGGGACGAACCACCACCAGGCGTTCTGCGCCAGCGCGTCCTGGCTCTGGGCCCAGTAGAGCACCGTGCCCCAGTTCCACTCCGAGACGCTGATCCCGACGAAGGCCAGGGTGATCTCGGTCAGCACGGTGAACACCACGGTGCCGATGAAGCCGGAGGCGATCAGCGCGGTCAGGTTCGGCAGGATCTCGAACACGATGATCCGCGAGGTCGACTCGCCGGTGGCGCGGGCCGCCTCGATGTAGTCGCGCCGGCGCAGCGAGAGGGTCTGAGCCCGCATCAGCCGGGCGTTCCAGGCCCACGAGGTGAGCCCGATCACCAGGATGACCACCCAGCCGTTGCTCTGCTGGGTGGAGGTGATGATGATCAGCAGCGGCAGCGCCGGGAGCACCAGGAACACGTTCGAGAGCACGGACAGGCTCTCGCCGCCGCGCCCGGGCAGGTAGCCGGAGGCGATGCCGATCAGCATCGAGAGCACGGTGGCGATCGCGCCGGCCAGGAAGCCGACCACGACCACGCCGCGGGTGCCCACCAGCAGCTGGCTGTAGATGTCCCGGCCGAGCTGGTCGGTGCCGAACCAGTGCGCGGAGGAGGGCCCCACCACGATCGCGGTGCCGGTCTGGTCCGGGCTGTACGGCGCGATCCAGGGTCCGATGACCGCGAAGACGAGGAAGAACAACAGGATCAGCGCGCCCGCGGCGGCCTTGTGGTTGCGCAGGAAGCGCGGCAACCGGAATCGGTTCGGTCGCATCGGTCAGCCCTCCTGGCGCGTGCGCGGGTCGAGGATCAGGTATGCCAGGTCGGCCAGGAAGTTCGCGGCCAGCACCGCCAGGGTGATGACCAGGAAGATCCCCTGCATCAGCGGGTAGTCGTCCGCGCCGATGGCCTGGAGCAGCAGCAGGCCCACGCCCTGGTAGTTGAACACGATCTCCACCAGGAAGGTACCGCTGACGATGAAGCCCAGGGAGAGGGCGAAGCCGGAGATGTTCGGCAGCAGCGCGTTGCGGGCGGCGTAGCTGAGCATGACCCGCCGCTCGGACAGGCCCTTGGCGTGCGCCACGGTGATGTAGTCCTCCGAGGTGACGGTCACCATCATGTTGCGCATGCTCAGCATCCAGCCGCTCATGGTGGAGACCACGATGGTGGCGGCGGGCAGGATCGCGTGCTGCAGCGCGTCGCCCACGAAGGACGTGGTCCACACCGGGGTCAGGCCCTGGCTGAAGCTGAACGAGCCCGGCAGCCAGCTGCCCGGGCCGGTGAACACGGTGATCGCGATCAGGCCGAGCCAGAAGTACGGGATCGAGGACAGGAACGAGGCGGCCGGCAGCAGCCCGTCCGTCCACGCCCCGCGCCGCCAGCCGGAGATCACGCCGAGCCCGGTGCCGATCACGAAGCTGAGTACCGTGGCGGTGCCCACCAGGAACAGCGTCCACGGCAGGTACTGGCCGATCAGGGTGCTGACCGGGGTGGGGAACTGGGTGAAGGAGATGCCCAGGTTCCCGTGCGCGAGCTGGCCCCAGTAGGAGAGGTAGGAACCCCACAGCGACTGGTGCTTGTTCAGGCCGAACAGCGCGGTCAGCGAGGCGATCGCGCTGGAGTTGATCTGGCCGGCGTACTTGGCCAGCAGGGCGCTGACGGGGTCGCCGGGCAGCGTGTGCGCGATGAGGAAGTTGATCGTGATCGCTGCCCAGGCGGTGAAGAGATAGAAGCCAAGGCGGGTCAGCAGGCGTCTCATGCGGCGCTCGCCTCCTCGTTCGCGTAGAGCCAGCAGGCCGCCCACTGGGTCGTGGGTGCGCCGTCGGGGTCGGGTACCTCGAACCGCGGCGGGGTCTCGGTGCTGCAGCGCTCCATCACGTGCGGGCAGCGGGGGTGGAAGCGGCAGCCGGTCGGCGGGGTGACCAGGCTCGGCGGCTCGCCCAGGTCCTCCTCCTCGGTCAGTTCACCGTCCTCGTCGTACTCGCCGAACCCGGTGCCCAGGCGCTCCGGGTCGGGTGCCGAGTTGATCAGGAGCCTGGTGTAGGGGTGCGCGGGGTGCTGGGTGACGGTCTCGCTCGGCCCGCCCTCGACCATCCGGCCCGCGTACATCACCAGGGTCTCGTCCGCGAAGTAGCGGGCCGAGGCGATGTCGTGGGTGATGTAGAGCACGGCCAGGTGCAGCTGCTCCTTCAGGTCGCGCAGCAGGTTGAGCACGCCCAGGCGGATCGAGACGTCCAGCATGGAGACCGGCTCGTCCGCGAGCAGCACCTCCGGCTGCGCGGCCAGGGCGCGGGCGATGGCCACGCGCTGGCGCTGGCCGCCGGACAGCTCGTGCGGGAACTTGGCCAGGTACTGCTCGGCCGGGGTCAGCCTCACCCGGCCGAGCAGGTCGGTGAGGGCCTGGTCGAGTTCGGCTCTCGACCGGCCCGCGTGGCCGTGCACGCGCAGGGCCCGGGACAGGGTGTAGCGCACGGTGTGCACCGGGTTGAGCGAGGCGAAGGGGTCCTGGAAGATCAGCTGGACACTGCGGCAGTAGGCGCGCAGCTTGCGTCCGCCGCGCACCTTCACCTCCTGCCCGTGCAGCCGCACCGAGCCGTCGGTGCGGTGTTGCAGGTGGGCCAGCAGCCGGGCCACGGTCGACTTGCCCGAGCCGGACTCGCCGACCAGGGCGGTCACCCGCCCACGGTGCAGGGTGAGGGTGACCTCGTCCACCGCGTGCACCACCCGGGCGTGTCCGCCGAGTAGTTCGCGGCCGGAGGCCGGCAGGGGGAAGTGCTTGGTGAGACCCTCCGCCTCGAGGACGGCCGTCTCGGCGGCTATCACGTCCACATTCGTTTCCGTTTCTACGGGTCGAGGGGCCCGCCGCGCGAGAGTGCGACAGGCCCCGGGAGCCGGCCGGCGCGCGGCCGGCCGACTCCCGTGGTTCGAGTGCGATGGATCAGGACCCTGAGGCGGGCTGCAGGTGCAGGATGATGTCGAGCGAGTTGATCAGGGTCGGCTGGGCCGGGGCGTACGGGTTGTTCGCCGAGGGCCAGCCGGTCCAGTCCTTGGTGCTGAACTCGCCGCCGCCGTTGGCCGCCATGATCGGGATGATCGGCATGTCGTTGACCATGATGCCCTCGAGCGTGCTCAGCGCCGTGTTGCGCGCGTCGTCGGTGGCCGCGTTGGCGTAGGCGTCGAGCGCGGCGGTGGCCGCCGGGTTGTTGTACCGCTCGAAGTTCTCGTTGGCGGTCTTGCCGATCGGCTCGTACTGGGCGCCGTCCAGGATCGACTCGTAGATGTCGTACGGGGTCGAGCCGCTGTTGGTCCAGTGCAGCACGGCCTGGAAGTCGCCGTTGGCCACGTCCGTGGTCCAGGTGTTGGCGTTCGGCTGGGACACGGTGGCCTTGATGCCGATCTGGGCCAGGTCGTTCTGGATCAGCGTCAGGTCGGTGTCGTAGTCCGACCAGCCGGCCGGGTCGGACAGGTTCAGCGTGACGGCCTTGCCGCCGTACATCAGCGTGGAGCCGCTGTAGCTGAACCCGGCGGTGCCGGTGATCAGGGCCTTGGCGGCGCTGACGTCCACCGTGGCGTTGTCGGAGGTGTAGGCGCCCTGGATGAACGAGGTGCCGGCCGGGGTCGGGATGCCGGTGTTGCTGGTGACGGTCGGGTAGAAGTACCCGTCCTCACCGGTCTGCACGATCGTCGCCCGGTTGATCACGTCGTTGATCGCCTTGCGCAGGTTGGCGTTGTCGAACGGCTTGACCGTGGTGTTGATCCACAGGCCGTGGATGCCGAGCACCGCCGGGAACCACAGCTGCAGGTGCTTCGGGTCCTTCGCGGTGTAGGTCACCGAGGGGTTCGGGATGAACTCGAAGGTCCAGTCCGACTCGCCGTCGGTCATCGCGGTTTCCTGCGTCGTGTTCGACGAGTACGAGGTGTAGTTCAGCGTCTTGACCGCCGGCAGGGCCTGCCAGTAGCTGGCGCGCCGGGCGAGCGTGACGGTCTGCGAGCTGAAGTGCGAGAGCGTGTACGGGCCCGAGCCGACCGGGTTGGTGTCCGGGTCGGTGGCCGGGTTCGCGATCTTCGACCAGATGTGCTCGGGCACGATGAACTGGTTGAGGATGTGCGTCTGGTACACGTACTGCGAGGTCGGGAAGGTCAGCGTGACCGTGTTCCCGCTGCTGCTGATGGTGCCGAAGTGGATCGCGAAGGAGTTCAGCGCCACGTTGTTCTTGATCAGGTTGAACGTGTACGCCACGTCCGCGGCGGTCAGCGGCTGGCCGTCGGACCAGGTCACCCCGTTGCGGATGGTGAGCACCAGCTGCTCGTAGTTGTTCGACCACTTCCACGCGGTGGCCAGCCACGCCTCGCCCGCCTGCGAGGGCTCGACCACGTTCGTCATCACCAGGGGTTCGTAGATGACGTTCTTGTAGCCGAGGCTGTTGGCGGCCGAAGAGCTCAGGAACGGGTTGTTGTTGTCGCTCTGCGGGCCGTTGGGCATGCCGATGTCGAGCACCCCGGAGCTACTGGAGCTGCCGCCGCCGGTCGACGAACCGCTTGAACCTCCGCAGGCGCTCAGGGTGCCTGCTGCCAGGATCGTGGCGGCTATGGCCGCTATAGTTCTCGATGTACGCATGTATCCCTCACTTGAGTTTCGTCTACTCGCGGATGACGTGCGGTGGAACGGCGCACGCGGGAACGTGCTGCCGGTCCTTGTCCCACCCGGCCCACCTCTTTGCGCGGTGGGCCGGACTGGTTGTCGGGGGTGTGCGCTGCGGCGCGGTCAGTTCTCCGCGCTGCGGGCCTGGGGGTGCGAGGATCCGCGGACCACCAGTTCCGTGGGGACGATGAACGCCTCGTCCGGCAGCTGTTCGCCGGAGTCCAGGTGCGTCATCAGCAGCCGTGCCGCCGCCTCTCCCATCGCGCGCATGGGTTGGCGCACGGTGCTCAGCGGCGGGTTGGTGTACGCCGCCAGGGGGACGTCGTCGAACCCGACGACGGCCACGTCCTGGGGGACGCGCAGTTTCGCCTCGGTCAGCGCCTGCAGTACGCCGGCGGCCGAGAGGTCGTTGTGGGCGAAGATCGAGTCGAAGGCGATGCCGGACTGCAGCAGCCGGGTGGTCGCGCGCAGCCCGCCCTCGAAGGTGAAGTCCCCGCCCTGCACCAGCCGCGGGTCGAGCGGGTGGCCCGCCTCCGCCAGCCGGGCCCGGAAGCCGGCCAGCCGTTCCCTGGTGCAGCCCCAGAGCACCTCGCCGGTGATCACGGCGGGCTTGGTGCGTCCGAGGGTGAGCAGGTGCTCGGCCGCGCTGGCGCCGCCGATCCGGTTGGTGGTCGCCACCGAGGGGAAGCGTGGGCGGTGCTCCCGGTCGTCGATCAGGATCACCGGCAGGCCCTGTTCGTGCAGGGAGTTGATGTAGTCGAGGGTGCCCTCGGGCTCGATCACGAGCAGGCCGTCGAAGGACTTGGCCGAGACCTGCCCGGCGAACTGGCGCATGGACTGATCGCCCTGGTTGCAGGTGAAGAGCATCAGCCCGTATCCGGCGGACTCGACCACGTCCACGGTGCCCTGGAGCACCTCGCCGATCCACGGCCAGGTGAGCGAGGGGACCAGCATGCCGATGACGCGGGTGCGGCCGCGGGCCAGGCCCACCGCCCCGGCCTTGGGAACGTAGCCGAGCTCGGCGATCACCTGGCGGACCCGGGCGGCGGTCGCGGCGTCGAGTTCGCCCTTGCCGTTGAGCACGCGCGAGACAGTGGTCTTGCTCACGCCGGCGCGCATCGCGACGTCGGTGATGGTGATCGGCAACGCTGCCTCCTCGCCTCCGGTACCGGTTCCGTAACCGGTACCGTGCGAGAAAGTAAAGCCGTGGCCCGGTTTCCCGTCAATGAACGCCGTATAACGAAACGAACATGGCAGCTCACGGACCTGCGATCTTCGTGCCCTGTTCCGGTACTCCGGCAATGCGGACACAAGCCCCGACGGCCCCTCGCCGTCCGCGTGAACAAACCCGCACGCGAGACAACGCAAGAGATCGAAATTCCCGCAACATTCTTGCACCGAGATGCCGTATACTTGCAGGCATGCCAGGCAAACTCTCCGATGTGGCCAAGAAGGCCGGCGTCAGCGAGGCCACGGTCAGCCGCGTGCTCAACGACAAGCCCGGGATCTCGGCCGCCACCCGCGCGGCCGTCCTCACCGCGCTCGACGTGATGGGCTACGAGCGGCCCACCCAGCTACGGGGCGAGCGCGCCCGGCTGATCGGCCTCGTCCTGCCCGAACTCCAGAACCCGATCTTCCCGGCGCTGGCCGAGGTGGTCGGCGGGGCACTCGCGCAACGCGGCTTCACCGCGGTGCTCTGTACCCGAACCACCAGCGGCATGTCAGAGGCCGACTACGTGGACATGCTGCTCGAGCGGCAGGTCTCCGGGATGGTCTTCGGCGGCGGCCAGTACGCCGAGGCGGACGCCCCGCACGGCCACTACCTGCGCCTGCTCGAACTGAGGCTGCCGGTGGTGCTGGTGAACGCGGCCAGCGAGAACCTCGACTTCCCGCGGGTGTCCACGGACGACGCGGTGGCCGTCGAGCAGGCCTTCGGGCACCTCGTCTCGCTCGGCCACGAACGCATCGGCCTGATCCTCGGGCCGCCCGACCACATGCCCTCACGGCGCAAACAGGAGGCCTTCCTGATCGCCGCGGGGCGGGCCGGACTGGCCGCTCCGGCCGAGTTCGTGGAGCACACCATGTTCTCCACCGAGGGCGGGCAGGTGGCCGCCTCCCGGCTGCTGAAGGCCGGGGTGACCGGCATCGTGTGCGCCAGCGACCCGATAGCGCTGGGCGCCGTGCGCGCGGTGCGCCGGGCCGGGCTGCGGGTGCCCCAGGACGTGTCCGTGGTCGGCTACGACGACTCGGCCTTCATGAACTGCACCGACCCGCCGCTGACCACGGTGCGCCAGCCGCTCGAGGCGATCGGCCGGGCCGCGGTGGCCATGCTGGTCGGGCAGATCGACGGCTTCCCGGTCACCGCCGAGGAGCTGTTGTTCGAACCCGAACTCGTGGTGCGCGGCTCCACCGCGCCGGCTCCGGCCCCGGCTCCGGCCGCGGCATAGGCTCCGCCGGGCCGCGGCGAGATCGCGCAAGAAATGATCGGGCCGTCCTCCCCACACCGGTGGGGAGGACGGCCCGATTCGTTGTGCGCGCTTACCTAATCGGCTGACCTGCGCTCCCGGCCGGAGCGGTCGGTCGCCGGGCGGCGTCAGCCCTTGAGGCTGCCGGCCGTCAGGCCCGACATGATGTTGCGTTGGAAGATCAGGAAGAAGATGATCGTCGGGATGGCGGCCACGGTCAGCGAGGCCATCTCCACGTTCATCGGGATGCCGTCCCCGGTCAGGTTCAGCAGGCCGACGTTGATGGTCATCTTCGAGGTGTCGGTGATCACCAGCAGCGGCCAGAGCACGTCCTTCCAGACCGCGACCATGGCGAAGATGGAGACCACCGCCAGGATCGGCCGGGACATCGGCAGCACGATCGAGCGCAGCGCGCGCAGCGGCCCGGCCCCGTCGATCGCCGCCGCGGCCATCAGCTCCTCCGGGATGGAGTCGAAGAACCGCTTGAGCAGGAAGATGTTGAACCCGTTGGCCACCGAGGGCAGCCAGATCGCCAGCGGCGAGTTGATCAGGCTCCAGTGCAGCAACGGCACGTTGACCGCGGTCAGGTAGTTCGGGATCACCAGCACCGTGGCCGGGATCATCAGCGTGCCCAGCATCAGGAACAGCACCGCGTTGCCCAGCACCGGCCGCAGTTTCGAGAGCGCGTAGGCCGCCGCGACGTCGAAGATCAGCTGCAGCACCAGGGCGCCGAAGGCGTAGTAGGCCGTGTTGAAGATCAGCCGCCCGAGGTCGTAGTTAGACCAGGCGGTGGCGTAGTTGCCCCATTCCCAGGTGTGCGGGATCAGGGTCTGCGGGATCTGCTCCACCTCGGCGGCCGACTTCAGGCCGCTGGAGGCGACCCAGTAGAGCGGGAAGAGGAAGAACACCGCGAACACCACGATCGTGACGACCAGCGCGGTCCAGTAGATCCGGCGGGCCAGCGGCCGGCTCAGCTGGGCCCTGGAGATCAGGGTCCTGGTTTGCGAGTCAGCCATGTCTCACACCTCCGCCGAGCGCCGGTTCACGTACAGATACGCCCCGGAGAACAGGGCAAGCACGACCAGCAGCACCGAGCTGATCGCCGCGGAGCCGCCGAAGTTGCTGAGGTTCGTCGCGTCCTGGTAGATCAGGTAGACCATGGTGCCGGTGCCGTTCGCGCCGCCGGTGAGCACCAGCGACTCGGTGAACGTCTGCATCGTGGCCACGATCTGCGTCAGCAGCATGAGCGAGAGGATCAGCCGGGTCTGCGGGATGGTCACGTGCCAGACCCGCTTGATGATCCCGGCCCCGTCCAACTCGGCCGCCTCGTAGAGCTCACCCGGGATCCCCTGCAGCGAGGCCAGGTAGATCAGCACGCCGCTGCCCATGTTCGACCAGGTGGAGAACACGACCATGCAGAACACGACGAAGGTGTTGTTGGGGGACTGCAGCCAGGCCGAGGTCGGCAGGTGCAGGAAGTGGAGCAGCGAGTTGAACATGCCGCTGTTGTCCGGGGTGTAGAACCACTTCCACAGGAACGCCGCGGCCACCGGGGGCAGCATCACGGGCAGGTAGACCAGCAGTCGGAAGTAGCTCTGCGCGTGGCGGAACTCGTTGAGCCCCACGGCGAGCACGAACGGCATCGCGTACCCGAAGATCAGGGCCAGCCCGGTGAACATGAGCGTGACCCGGACCGAGGTCCAGAAGCCCGGGTCGTGGATCATGTTCTCGTAGTTGCGCCAGCCCCGCCAGCCCTCGCTCTGGCCGATCACGTTCAGGTGCTGGAAGCTCAGCAGGAACTCGTGGACGATCGGATACCACGAGAAGAGCAGGAAACACAGGATCGCCCCGACGAGGAAGGCGTAGCTGGTCAGATTGCGCCGTATCCGACTGCCCAGAGGGGCTTTGCGGCGGCGCGCGGCCGGCACCGGGCCGCCCGCTCTCGGCAGTCCCCGCGCCTTGGCGTGGGAAACGTTGATGGTCGCCATCGGATCTACACTTCCGCTCTTTTCGGACGCCCGGCGTCTGGTCGGTGTGAGGAGAGAGGCGGCATCGGCGCCGCCCCCGCGGGCCGGGTGGCCGGCGGGGACGGCGCCAGGGGTGGAGCCGCTTACTGGTTCTGCAGGATCTGGTTCGCCGCGTTGGAGAACGTGTCCAGCAGCGCCTGGAGGTTCGCGTTCGGGTTGGTCAGCACCGCGTACATCATCTTGTCGCCCTGGGCGTAGATGGACTGCGCCGCCGGCGGCTCGACGATCAGCTGCATGGTGCCCAGAGCCTGGGCGAAGGAGCTGAAGTTGTCCGTCGGCACGTTCGCCGAGGCGGCCTCGTCCGAGCTCGCCTGCTGGTCGGCGGCCGACCCGGAGGTGAACAGGTCCGGCTCGGGCAGGCCCACCGGCTGACCCTGCTGGGCGGTCCGGGTGTAGTTGAACTGGCCGTCGCCGGGCGTCAGGAACTCGAAGTTGAGGAACTTGATGCCGGCCTGGATCTGGGCCGCGGTGTCCTTCTTGTTGAACATGTACCCGTCACCGCCGAGCAGCGTCGCGGTCGGCGAGCTCACGCCGGGCAGCGGGGCCATGGCGATGTTGGTGTAGGGCGTGTTGTACGTGGAGTGCATGTTGGTGACGGTGTCCGGCGCGCCCATGTACATGCCCAGCTTGCCGCTGGCCATCAGCTGCTGCGGGTCGGACCAGGCCAGACCCTGCTTGGTGCCCATGTCGTTGTCCACGAAGCGCATCTGGTGCAGCATCTGCAGGATCGACAGGCCGGTGCTGTTGTCGAAGGCGGCCTTGGCGTTGTCGCCGGTGCCGGTGACCATCTGCCCGCCGCGGGAGAAGACCTCGGCCGCGAAGTGCCAGCCGCCGGTGTTCTGGGCGCTGAGGTCCACGTAGCCGATGTAGCCGGGGCCGAGTGCGCTGATCTTCTTGGCGTCGGCCTCGACCTCGTCCCAGGTGCTCGGCGCGCTGGCGATGCCCGCCTTCTGGAACAGGGTCTTGTTATAGACCAGGCCCTCGGAGTAGTTGTTCACCGGTATGCCGTACAGGTCCCCGGTGCCGTTCGGCTTGTACACGCTCTGCAGGCCCGGCAGGATGCTGCTGTAGTTGGTGATCTGGCTGGCGTACTGCTGGATGTCAGCCGCCTGGCCGGACGAGATGACCGTCTGGGCGTCCGTGAAGTACGTGTAGAAGACGTTGTCCTCGGTGCCCGCGGCCAGTTGCGCGGTGAACTTGGCCGGCACGTCGCAGGGGTTCGCGTCGTCACCCTTGACCGTGATGTTGGGGTTTGCCTTCTCGAAGGCGGTGATGTCGTCGAGGAACATCTGCCGCTGCGCCTTCTGAGTCGTAGGCGGCTCACATCCGACCGTGATGGTGACCGGCCCGGTGTTGGCGGCGGTCGGCGTACCGGAGTTATTGCTGCTGCTGGAACATCCGGCTGCGGCGAACGCCATTCCAACGGCGACGGCCACAGCGGCCTTGCGAGCTTTCATTCGACGGATCCCTTCCGGATTGTGCAGCGGATCGGAGTGGATTTCGCTCCCGATGCGCTGGTCAATGAGCGGATCTCTGCATTGAGTGGATCTCAGGGCTGGCCGCAGCGCCCGGACGGGCTTCCGGTACTTCGGCTGCCGAAAACATACAGACGCACGCTGAACTTAGCAAGACCTCGATCTAAGTCCTGCAAAAAATCAACTCTGCATGATGGGGCGGCCGTCAGCCACGCTCCTGGCAACACGGCGGCAAGCTCCCGCCGTACGCGTGCGCCGCACCTGCGCGGCGCGCTTGCGGCGCACCCGGCGCAGGGCACTGATCCGCCGGTGCGCCGCCCCGGCCCCGGTCCGCCCCGGCACATCAGGATTCGTGCTCGTCACCGGGTTCGCCGGCTGCCGTGAGGATCATCCGGTGTGGTGGGAGCGGTCCTGCGCGGTGGGCGCGCAGGACGTGCGAGCCCTGGATCGGGGGTGCGCGGCGGGTGCGCCGCGCACCCCGGCGTTCTCTTCGCTCCAGCGGCATCCCCACCCCCGCGGCACTCGACACCTCCCGGCGTCCTCGGCCCGCCCGGCTTCGGCTGTGCTCCGCAAGACGAGCAGGACACCAGCAGGTTCGCCTGACGTACCCGGCAATGTGTGATCTAGTTTTTGCACAGGAAACGTAGATCTCTTGCGTAGTTGTGTGGGGCTATGTATGTTGTGCGCAACCGGCATGTGACAGAGAAGGAGCCCGCCCCGTGACTCTCCATCAGACCGCCGCGCAGCGCCCGACCCCCGTGGCGCCCGCCACGCAGGACGCGGCGACCCGCGGCCCCGCCGGCGGGCCCTGGTGGCGCGACGCGATCACCTATCAGGTGTACGTACGCAGCTTCGCCGACGGCAACGGTGACGGAGTCGGCGATCTGCAGGGAATCAGAGACCGTCTGCCCTACCTCGCCGACCTGGGCATCGACGCCATCTGGTTCAACCCCTGGTACCCCTCGCCGCTCGCCGACGGCGGCTACGACGTCTCCGACTACCGGGACATCGACCCCGTGTTCGGCACCCTGGACGAGGCCGACGCGCTCATCAACGAGGCGCACGCGCTCGGTATCCGGATCATCATCGACATCGTGCCGAACCACGTGTCGGATCAGCACCCGTGGTTCCGGTCCGCGCTCGCCGCCGAGCCGCGTTCGGACGAGCGCGCCCGGTTCTGGTTCCGGCCCGGCCGCGGCCCCGGCGGGAACGAGCCGCCGAACAACTGGATCTCCCACTTCGGCGGCTCCGCCTGGACCCGGACCGTCGAGCCGGACGGCACCCCGGGGCAGTGGTACCTGCACCTGTTCGCGCCCGAGCAGCCGGACCTGAACTGGGAGCACCCCGCTGTGCGCGAGGAGCACCTCGACATCCTCCGGTTCTGGTTCGACCGCGGCGCCGACGGCATCCGCATCGACTCCGCCGCGATCCTGGTCAAGGACCCGTTCCTGGCCGACATGGACCCCGACGCCCCCGTCGACGCGCCGCACCCCTATACCGACCGGGACGGGATCCACGACATCTACCGGGAGTGGCGGGCGGTGGCCGACTCCTACGCCGCGCCCCGGGCCCTGATCGGAGAGGTCTGGCTGCCGGACCCGAACCGGTTCGCGATGTACCTGCGCCCCAACGAGATCCACACCGCCTTCAACTTCGCCTTCCTCTCCTGCCCCTGGGATCCGCGGGAGCTGCGCCGGGTCATCGAGGAGACCATCGCCGCGCACCTGCCGGTCGGTGCCCCGGCGACCTGGGTGCTCTCGAACCACGACGTCACCCGGCACGTCACCCGCTACGGCCGGGCCGACACCAGCTTCGCCTTCGCCACCCGGCGCTTCGACACCCCGCTCGACCTCGAGCTCGGCACCCGCCGCGGCCGTGCCGCCGCGCTGCTGAGCCTTTCGTTGCCCGGGTCGGCATATATCTACCAGGGTGAGGAGCTCGGCCTGTGGGAGGTCGAGGACATCCCGGACGAGAACAAGCAGGACCAGATGTGGCTGCGCACCAACGGGGAGGACCCGGGACGCGACGGCTGCCGGGTGCCGCTGCCCTGGTCCGGCAAGGAGCCGCCGTTCGGCTTCAGCCCCGAGGGCGCGAGCGAGCAGCCCTGGCTGCCCGAGCAGCCCAAGAGCTGGAGCCGGATGACGGTGGAGGCGCAGACCGGGGAGCAGGGCTCGATGCTCGAGCTCTACCGCGAAGCCCTGCGCGTCCGGCGCGCCGAGCCGGGGCTGCGCAGCGACCGTGAGCACCTGCGCTGGCTGCCCTCGGCCCCCGAGGTGCTCGCCTTCCGCCGCGGCGAGGACTTCGCCAGCGTGCTCAACTTCGGCACCGAGCCCGCGCCGCTGCCGCCGCACAGCACGATCCTGCTCCAGTCCGGCCCGCTCACCGAGGACGGCCTGCTGCCGGCGGACACCGCCGCCTGGCTCCGGCTGAGCTGAGCCCGGCCTTCCCCTTCCCCCGCGCGCACACGGGGGTGCCAAGGTTCCACCGCACCACCGCACCACCGCTGCACCGCATTACCGCACCTGCACCGCCGCACCGTCGCACCACTGATCCGCAAGACCCTTACTCAATGGAGAGGAACCGTCCTTGCCTCGACCACGTGCACGTCTCGGCCTGCTCGCCGCCGCCGCCGCGTCCGGGCTGCTGGGCCTCGGCGTCACCGGTGCGGCCCAGGCCGCGTCCGCGTCCGCCCCGGCCGCCAACTCCGCGGCCGCGCACACGGCGACCGGACCACGCTCGGCCTTCGATCCGTCCTATGACGGCGGCGCCACGGTGCCCGGACTGACCGGCGAATACCTGGCCACCGGAGCGAACGCCGCCACCGACGGCTCGGTCATCGGCCCCGACTACACCCAGGGCACCCTGGCCTCCGAGGCCGTCGGACGCGAAGCCGTGCAACTGACCGCGGCCGGCCAGTACGTCCAGTTCACCCTCGCCGCCAGTGCGAACGCGGTGGACGTGGACTACGCCCTGCCGCAGGGAACCACCGGCACGCTGTCGGTCTACGTCAACGGCGTGCGCCAGAAGCAGGAGCTCTCGCTCACCTCGGCGTACAGCTACATCGACACGCCGCAGATCTACGGCAGCCAGACGCACCACTTCTACAACGACGTCCGGATCATGTTCGGCTTCCAGCTCCACCGCGGCGACACGGTCCGGCTGCAGGCCGACGCCCAGGACACCGCGCTGCCGTACACGATCAACCTCGCCGACTTCTACCAGGTGGCCGCGCCGCTGCGTCAGCCCGCGCACACGGTCTCCGTGCTGAGCGAGGGCGCGGACCCGACCGGCGCGACCGACTCGACCGCGGCGTTCGCGGCTGCCGTCTCCGCCGCGAACGCCGCGCACGAGGCGGTCTGGATCCCGGCGGGCGACTTCACCGTCGGCTCCTCGCTGCAGATCTCCGCCGCCACCCTCGAGGGCGCAGGGTCCTGGTATACCCGGATCCACTCGAACGCCTTCATCGACAACACCGCCGCCGTCCCCGGCCCGGTGAACCTGAAGAACTTCGCCATCCTCGGCTCCACCGTCGGCCGGCACGATGACAGCACCGCCAACGCGATCAACGGCTCGCTCGGCACCGGCGCGGTGGTGGACGGCCTTTGGATCCAGAACACCAACGTCGGCCTGTGGCTGCAGTACGGCAACACGAACGTGACCGTGCGCAACACCGAGATCTTCGACACCGACGCGGACGGCCTGAACCTCAACGGCAACGCCACCGGCGACCTGGTGTACAACGTGTTCGTGCGCAACACCGGCGACGACGGCCTGGCCCTGTGGTCCTATCCGGCGAACGACGCGCACGACGTCCTGGCCTGGGACACGGTCGAGCAGACCAACCTGGCCAACGGCATCGCCGAGTACGGCGGCACCGACAACACCATCGCGCACGACGTCATCGCTGACACCAACGCCCTCGGCAGCGGCCTGACCATCTCCAACGAGCAGTTCGCCAGCCCCGGCTTCACCACGCTCTCCGGCACGATCGACGCCTCGCACGACACCGTGATCCGGGCCGGCGCGATGAACCCGAACTGGGGCCACCCGATGAGCGCGGTCCAGATCGACGCGTACGACTACGCGCTCACCGGCGTCCAGGTGAACCTGACCTACCTGAACGTCTTCGACACCCCGTACAGCGTCTTCGAACTGGTCTCCGGCGACGGCACCGGCCTCGGCATCAGCGGCCTGACCATCGACCACGCGGACATCCAGAACGTGGGCACGGTGGTGTTCCAGGGCGAGACGCAGGGCAGCGCGTACGTGGCGAACGTGCACGCCTCCGGCGTCGGCGTGACCGGCACGGTGCAGGACCAGTACCCGCCGGCCACCCCGCAGTTCCAGTTCGTGCTCGGCCCCGGCAACTCCGGCTGGAGCCTGAGCCCGACACTGGCCTACTTCCCGACCCCCTCGCCCGCGGTTCCGTGAGCGGGGATGAAGACGAGCGCTGACTGAGGGTAAGCGCTCGCACAGGGAGCGCCGGACCCGGCCATTTTCGCCAGACCGCACACTGGCGGGCCGGGTCCGGCGTACCTTTGTCTGGAGGGGCTCGAGACCCGCGGGGCAGATCCTGCTCACGGCTTTCCGGCAGTGTTCCACGTGGAACATCATGCATTATGCAGCATACTGTTCCACGTGGAACATGGCGAAACGGCCTTGCTCAGTCCGCCGCGGCGATCTGGCCGGCCAGGTGCTCCGCGATCATCAGAGTCGGCAGATGCGTGTTCGCACTCGGAATCACCGGCATGATCGAGGCGTCCGCCACCCACAGGTTGTCCACCCCGTAGACCCGCCCCTGCGCGTCGACCACGGAGCCGGTCTGCGGATCCGGGCCCATGGCACAGGTTCCGCAGGCGTGGTGGTACGTCCACACCGCCCGGCGCAGCGCGTCCGCGAGTTCGGCAGGATCCTGTATCCCCGCGCCGAGCCACTGCTCCGGCCCGCCGGCCAGTTCCTTGAGCGGGCCGCGCGCGCCGACGTGCCGGGCCGAACGCACGCCCTCGACCATCGCCGCGAGATCCTCGAGCTCGGCCAGCAGGTTGAGCGTGATCCGCGGCCGAGCCAGCGGATCGAGCGTGGCCAGGCGTACCCGGCCGCGCGAACGCGGATTCATCACCGTCGCGGAGACCCAGAACAGCGTGGGAGTCGCGGCCGGCACATGCTGCAGCCACGGTCCGTCGCCCGCGGTGTGCCCCGGCGCCGCCTGCGTCGCCACGATCTGGAAGCGCGGCCCGTCCGGCAGTTCCCGGGCCAGCGGCCAGATGACCGAGATCCCCGGATGCTCCTGCAGATTCGCGCCCACGCCGGGCAGATCCGAGCGGCACGGCAGTCCGAGCACCGCCAGGTCGTGCGCCGGGCCGATGCCGGTGCGCAGCAGGATCGCGGGGGAGCCGTAGGTTCCGGCGGCCAGCACCACCCGGCCCGCGCGCACGATCCGGCCGTCGGCCAGACGCACCCCGGTGGCCGTGCCCCGTTCCAGCAGCACCCGGTCCGCGGTCGCGTCCGCCAGGATGCTGAGATTCGGCCTGTCCCTGGCCTGGCGCAGATAGGTCGCGGCCGCGCTCATCCGCACCCCGCCGACCGTGTTCACCGGCGCCGGGCCCACCCCGATCGCGCCCGGCCGGTTGTGGTCCGTCACCTCGGCGAACCCGGCCTCGACCAAGGCCTCGTACGCCGCCGCGTTGACCGCGGTCAGCTCCTTCGGCCCGTACCGGCGTATCGGCACCGGACCATGCTGCCCGTGCCAGTCGTCGCTGAAGTCGAGGTCGGTCTCGATCCGCCGGAAGTCCGGCAGCACCTGCGCGAAGGACCAGCCGGGATTGCCCAGGGCGGCCCAGCCGTCGAAGTCCGCGCTCGCCCCGCGCAACGCGATCGTGCCGTTGGTCGCGCTGCACCCGCCGACCACCTTGGCCCGGGCCACCACCGCACCGGTCGCCTCGTCCGTCAGCCCCCAGTCGTGGCTGCCGGCCGAGCGCCACCCGGAGCGCAGATCCTCCGGCAGCGCCTCGGGATCCGGGTAGTCGGGGCCCGCCTCGATCAGGGCCACCGTCCGGTCCGGCCGTTCGGACAGGCGCGCGGCCAGCACGCACCCGGCCGCACCGCCCCCGACGACCGCGATATCGACGTCTGATACGGCGGGCTGGTCGGACATGTGTGCCCCCAATCCGGCTCAATGCGGCGAATCGGGGGCACTCCTACCCGCTCCACGCGCGGCGTACGCACCGTGCGCCGCGCCGGAGCCGGGCCGTCAGCGGTTGTTGTTCACCTTCATGTCGAGCAGGCTGCGCTCCCGCAGGTACTCGCGCAGCGGGTAGCTGTCGCCGATGCCCCAGTAGGACAGCGCGTCCTTGCCCCCGCCGAGCAACTGCTGCTGGATCGGGGTCAGCTCGTTCCACCACGGGTGCTCGGGGGTCAGGACCCGGTCCTCGTGCGGCGCGATCCAGCGGTAGGTCCAGCCGATGAACAGGCAGCGCCGGGCGATGTCCGAGTAGTTGTCCGAGCGGCCGTGGTAGAGCCGGCGGTCGAACAGCACCACATCGCCCTTGTTCGCGCAGACCTCGATCGCGCCCTCGGGCTGCTCGACGTCGACCGAGAGGTCCTCCGGCCGGGCCAGCCTGCTGGTCTTGTGCGAGCCCGGGATGCACATGAAGTTGCCGCGGCCCGGCTCGGAGAGGTCCGAGAGGTAGAACGCGGTGCGGATCGAGAGCAGCGGCCGCTCCGGCCCGGTCTCGATCTCAAGGTTCTGCCGGCCGCCGTCCTGGTGCCAGCGCCAGGTCTTGCGGGTCTCGGCCGGGACGCCCGGGTGGATGTCGATGTGGTGGTGATAGGCGTGGATGTTCCAGCCCAGGATGCCCCACACCAGCGGGAAGACGGTGGGCAGCTCGAGCAGCTCGAGGAAGACCTTGTCCCGGTGCAGGAAGCCCATCAGGTGCATGCTCTGATCGCGCTTGTCCAGCCGGCCCTCGGCCTTCTGCAGCGCGTAGACCCGGTCCTGCGCCTCGATCAGCCGCTCCATCAGCACCGGCGGGATCGCGTCCCGGATGATGAAGAAGCCGTCGCGGTCGAACGCGGCGCGCTGCTCGTCCGTGATCTGGATGCCGTCATAGGGCACGGTAGGACGCCCGCTTTCGGCGGCCTCCGGTATGGACTCTCCCATCATCATGGACATAGTGCGCAACCCCCTTCTCGAGGAGCTCTCGGGTATAACCCGTGACCAGAGAAAACCGGCTGACCTAGAGACGTTTGGCACACGGCTCCGGTTGCAGGCGGCGCCACGGACTCTACGCCAAGAGCGCCGGTCACGGCGCGTCGCGCAGCGCGGATCCCCACTTCTCCTCGATCCGCCCGAACCGCCACACCGCCATGGCCGCGAGCCAGGTCACCACGAACAGCCCGACGATCACGAAACCGGCCCGGTTGATGTCGAACCCGGACACCGCGTTCCAGAACGATCCGGACAGGTGCAGCTCCTGTCCGAGCAGCCCGAGCGCCTCGATCGAGCCGATGAACAGGCAGATGCCCACCGAGAGACCGGTGATGGTGAGGTTGTAGTAGACCTTGCGCACCGGGTTCAGGAAGGCCCAGCCGTAGGCCAGGTTCATGAAACAGCCGTCGATGGTGTCGAACAGCGTCATGCCCGCGGTGAACAGCACCGGCAGCGCCATGATCGCGTACCAGGGCACGTGCTGGCTGGCCAGCAGCGCGGTCGTGGCCAGCAGCGCCACCTCGGTCGCGGTGTCGAAGCCGAGCCCGAAGACCACCCCGACCGGATAGATCTGCCAGGGCTTGCGGATCGTGCGCATCCACCGCCCGAAGAACCGGTTCATCAGGCCGCGCTGGGCCAGCTGCGCGTCCAGCGCCTCCTCGTCGTACTCGCCGCGCCGCATCGAGCGCCACACCTTCATGATCCCGGCCAGGATCACCAGGTTCAGCGCCGCGATCAGGAACAGGAAGGTGGCCGAGACGCTCGTGCCGAAGACCCCGCCGAACTGCTCGAGCCGCGAGTTCGGGTTGGCCACGGCCGAGTACACGGCCCGCTCGGCGAACACGATTCCGATACCGATCGCCATGACGATGGTCGAGTGCCCGAGCGAGAAGAAGAACCCGACGCTCAGCGGCCGCTGTCCCTCGTGCATGAGCTTGCGGGTGGTGTTGTCGATCGCGGAGATGTGGTCGGCGTCGAAGGCGTGGCGCATCCCGAGCGTGTAGGCCAGCACGGCCACCCCGATGCCCAGCCCCTTGTAGTGCTCCGGCACGACCGCCACCGCGAAGATGCCGAAGCCGATCACGTGCAGCAGCGCGATGATGCCGAACATGAGCAGCATCCGGCGCCACTCGCGCGGCGTGAGCATCGCGCGCAGCCGGGCGATGCGGCCCATGGCCTGGTCGGGCATCGTGGCGGTCACGGGAGTTTCCTCACGGTCGGCGGTGGCTCGAGACGGGTCCGGGACGGGTCTCAGGGCGCCCGCGGTCGCGAGCCCTGATGCATCATGGCCGCAAATGCAAATAGTTCGCAAGTAGCGCGCCGTGGCGAAAGCCGGGTTTGTCTTCTTCGCGCCCTGTTCAGCGCATGATCCCCGTCCGCGGGCAGCGGACGGGGACCGCGCCGCACCGCCGCGTCAGCGCTCGCGCACCCGCCGCCGCAGCGCCACGCCCAGCAGCAGCGCGCCGCCCAGCGTGATCGCCGCGTTCACCCCCATCGCCAGGTGGAACCCGCCGGCCAGCGCGTCGAGCTGGCCCCGCCCCGAGCGCACCAGCCCGTTCGTACGGCCGGCGGCCAAGGCGCTCATGACCGGGATCCCGACGGTCAACCCCACCTGCTGCGTCGTGGTGGCCAGGCCGGTGGCCAGCCCCTGCTCCACGTCCGGCAGGCCGGAGGTCGCGGTCACGTTGTATCCGACGATCGCCTGCAGGTTGGCGTAGATCCACACGGTCCCGCCCAGCAACAGGATCACCACGCTGTCGCCGCGGGTCATCGTCGCGATGACCACGGTGCCGAGCCCCTGCACGAACAGTCCCACCACCAGCACGTTCCCCGAGCCGAAGCGCCCGATCGCCCGCGGCGCCAGGTTGCCCGAGACGGCCGCCACCACGCCCAGCCAGCCGAACACCAGCC
This sequence comes from Actinospica durhamensis, assembly GCF_018139695.1. Lineage (GTDB taxonomy): Bacteria > Actinomycetota > Actinomycetes > Streptomycetales > Catenulisporaceae > Actinospica > Actinospica durhamensis. The sequence continues at coordinate 77,116 of NZ_JAGSOG010000008.1, forward strand.
CGGTCTGGATCGGGCTCAGGCCGTTGACCTGCTGAAGGAACAGCTCGCCGACGAAGGACACCGAGGTGGCGGTGGCGAACGCCAGCAGTCCGCCCAGGTTTCCCAGCGCCACCGTGCGGCGACGCAGGACCCTGAGCGAGACCAGCGGCTGCGCGGAGCGCGCCTGCACCGCCAGGAACAAGGCCAGCAGCACCACGCCCGCGGCCAGCGTCCCGAGCACACTCGGCCGCCCCCACCCGCCCTGCGCGGCCGTGCTGAGCGCGTAGATCAGCGCGAGCAGCCCACCTGTGACGGTCACCGCGCCGGGCAGGTCGAGCCGCTCGCGCCGGGAGTTGCGGCTCTCCTCGACCAGGAGCGGCGTGCCCGCCACGACCAGCACGCCGAGCACGATCGGCAGCACCATGGTGAAGCGCCAGCCGACCAGGTCGGTCACCACGCCGCCGATCAGCGTGCCCACGGTGAACCCGGTGGCCATCAGCGACCCGGCGATTCCCAGCGCCCGGTCCCTGGCCCGCCCCTCCGCGAACGACGTGGTCAGCAGCGCCATCCCGGTCGGCACCACGCCTGCCGCGCCCAAGCCCTGTAACGCCCGCGCCGTCAGCAGCACGGCCGGACTCCAGGCCAGCGCCGTCAGCAGCGACGCGAGCGTGAACAGCACCATCCCGCCCAGGAACACCCGTCGCCGCCCGATCAGGTCCCCGGTGCGCCCGAACAGCAACAGCAGTCCGCCCGATGGCAGCGCGAACGCCGTCGCGACCCACTGCAGGTCCGACTCGCCGAGGTGCAGATCGCGCCCGATCGCCGGCACCGCGATGGTGAGGATGGAGAAGTCGATGCCGACCAGGAAGTTGGCCGTGCACAGCACCAGCAATACCAGCCGCCCCCGCCGGTCCATCCCCCCGCCGCGCCTCGACGCCGGCTCCACGTCCCTATCAGTTCTCTGCGCATCGATCCCGCGCGCACCACTCAAGATCTCGGTCATGCCCCCAGCCTGCGGCCGCGGAACAATCCGTCCCGAGAGTGTGCTTATGGTGGTGTCGCCACCACCAGCCACGGCGTGAGAGGAACCCGCACATGGTGCTCGCCACCCCCGCACCCGCCGCACTCGATCCCGCCGCGGCTCCGGTCCTCGCCCCCGACGAACGCCGCCGCGCCGAACTGCGCGACTTCCTGATCAGCCGCCGGGCCCAGATCTCCCCGGCCGAGGCGGGAATGCCCGCCGGCGCGGGCCGCCGCCGCACCCCCGGCCTGCGTCGCGAAGAGGTGGCCGTACTCGCCGGCGTCGGCGTGTCCTGGTATCAGTGGCTTGAGCAGGGCCGCGACATCACCGTCTCGGCCCAGGTACTCGACGCCGTCGGCCGGGTCCTGAAGCTCTCCGAGCCCGAGCGCCAGCACCTCTACGCCCTCGCCGGCCTGACCCCGCCGCCCCTGCGCGCCGCCGCGATGCGCACCCAGGACGGCTGCCCGGCCCTGCAGCGCATGATCGACGCCTGGTGGCCCAACCCGGGCCACATCGTCGACCGCTACTGGAACATCACCGCCACGAACGCCGCGGCCCACCTGGTCCTCGGCCTGAGGGCGGGCGGCAACTGCCTGGTCGAGTTCTTCGAAGGCGAGCAGTTCAAGCGCGGCTACCAGGTCGCCGACCAGATCTCCCGCCGCCTCGTGGCCCAGTACCGCGCCGAGATGACCAACAGCCCCGGCGACCCCGGCTACCACGAGGTCGTCAACCGCCTGCTGCGCACCAGCCCCTACTTCGCCCAGCTCTGGGACCTGCACGAAGTCGAGGCCGCAGGCGTGAACCACAAGGTCTACCAGCACGAACAAGTAGGCGAGCTGCGCTTCGAGACCACCCAGCTGCGCGTGCCGGAATGGCCGGACCTGACCGTCGTCATGCACACCCCGCTCGCCGAGACCGACACCCGCCAACGCCTCGAGCGCCTCCTCGACGAACACGAGCGCCGCCACGGCCTGCGCGTAGCCGCCTGATCAGAGGCATTCGCAGGATCGGTCGGCTCGCAGTTCTCATCGCTCGCGCACCTCACTCGTCGGCTTGGCGACAACTCAGCGACGTAGAGCGGCCTCCTGCTCGAGGCGGGAGCTTCTCAGGGTTGCGCACGAAGTAGAGCCCGGTGATCAGAGCATTCCAAAGCATTCAACGCGTTCAACGCGCTGAGGGTCCGGGCGACCGCGTCGCCCGAGGCGGGCAGCAGCGGAAGCCGTACCGCCGCGGTCGGGATGCGGCCCTGTGCGGCCAGCACCGCTTTGACGACCGCCGGATTCGGCTCGGCGAACACCGCCTCCGACAGTCGGGCCAACGCGTGGCCGAGCACGCGTGCCCGCGTCAGGTCGCCCTTGTCCCAGGCTTCGACGAGTTCGGCGAACCGCGCCGTGGCCAGATGCGCGGAAGCCAGGACGCCGCCGGCCGCTCCCAGCGCGAGCAGGGGTGCCAAGAACACGTCGTCCCCGGCCAGCACGGCGAATCCGGGCGGCAGGTCGCCGAGCAGATCGACGGCGTCGTGGTCCACGGTCCCGTGCGCGAACTTCACCCCGACCACGCCGGGCAGACGGCCGAGGGCGCGCAGGGTCGGGGCATCGAGCGCGCACCCGGTCCGATACGGGACGTCGTACACGATCAGGGGTACCGGGCTGTGTTCGGCCAGATGAGTGAAGTGCGCCAGAACTCCTGCAAGGGAAGGTCGCACGAACGGCGGAGCAGGAACCAACGCGGCATCGGCCACTCCGGTGCCGGCCAACTCCTCGAGCTCCCGCGCGCTACGGTCGGTGGCGCTGCCTCCCGTCCCCACGATCAGCGGTGCGCCGAACTCCCGGCACGCCTGGGCACACACCGCGACCATCTCGCTCTTCTCCCGCACAGTGAGTAGCGCAGGTTCCCCGGTCGTGCCGAGCGCGACCAGCCCCGCCGCACCTTCGGCCAGCACCGAGCGAGCCAGATCCCGCAACGCGTCCGAGGCGACCGACCCGTCCGCGTCATACGGCGTCACCATCGGCACATAGATCCCGTGTATCCCGTGTGGATTCATACCTCGAGGGTGCCGACCCGCCCAGCATCAGGTCCAGCTCACATTTCCCATGGTGAGCGTAAGGTGAACTGATGCTCGACGTGCATCGCCTGCGCCTGCTGCGCGAACTGTCCCACCGCGGCACCATCGCCGCCGTCGCCCAAGCGCTGTCCTTCACCCCTTCGGCCGTCTCGCAGCAGCTGTCGACGCTCGAACGCGAGGCCGGAGTGCCGCTGCTCACCCGCACCGGACGCCGCGTCAGCCTCACCCCCGCCGGGCGGAATCTGGTCGACCACACCGAAGCAGTACTCGAACACCTCGCCCGGGCCGAGGCCGAACTGGCCCGCGCCCGTACGGGCCCGGCTGGCCCGGTACGCATCGGCAGCTACCCGACCGCCGCCCGCGCCGTCATCCCCGCCGCCCTGGTCGCGCTCTGCCGCACGAGCCCGCTGCTCGAGCCGCACGTCACCGAGCTCGACCCGGCCGACGTACCGGACGCACTGCGCGCCGGCCACCTCGACGTCGCCCTGATCCACGAGTACGACTTCGTCCCCGCGAAGGGCGAACCGGGTCTGAGCACCCGGGAACTGTTCAGCGAGCCGCTCTACCTGGCCGCACGAACCTCCGGCTCGATCGCGGACCACCGCCAGAGCCCGTGGATCGTCTCGCCCCCCGGCACGTTGTGCCGCGCCATGGTCGAAAGAGCATGCGAAGCGGAGGGTTTCAGTCCCCGGATACGCCACGAAGCCGACGACTTCGCCACCGTCCTCGCCCTCGTCGCCATCGGCCAGGGCGTGGCAGTCGTCCCCCACCTCGGCGCCCTCGACCCGCCCGCGGGAACGACCCTCACC
>NZ_JAGSOG010000900.1 GCF_018139695.1 Actinospica durhamensis
CGTCAGCGCCCTCCGCAAGAAGGTGGACGCCGCGTTCCACCGGAAGTCCCTGCAGACCGTACGGGGTACCGGCTACCGGCTGGTGGACGACCGTGAACGCGACTGAGCCGCGACGCCGCTGGTGGCCGCGTTCGGTACGAGCCCGCGCGGCCCTGGCCGCCGCCTCGGCCGCCGCCGTCATCCTGGTCGGCATCGGCTGCTGGGTACACCACGACGTCTACCGCCAGAGCACGCAGATCGCCGAAGACCAAGCCAAGGCACAGCTCTGGTCTCTCTGCGACCAGTTGCGCCAGGGTGTCGTTCCTGACACCACGAACACCGTGCCGTACGAGGTCGTCGCGACCGACCGACGCGGCGCTGTCGCCTATGGCGGAGGCATGGC
>NZ_JAGSOG010000901.1 GCF_018139695.1 Actinospica durhamensis
GACGCGGCCACCTGCGCGGACTGCTTGCGGGAGGTGCTGGATCCGGCGGATCGGCGGTACGGGTATCCGTTCACGAACTGCACCCACTGCGGGCCCCGCTTCACCATCGTGCGCGGGGTGCCGTATGACCGGCCGCTGACGACGATGGCGGGGTTCGCGATGTGCGCGGCGTGTCTGGCCGAGTACGAGGATCCGGCGGACCGGCGCTTCCACGCTCAGCCGACGTGCTGTGGGGAGTGTGGGCCGCGGCTGCGGTTCGTGAGGACAGGTGACGGCGCGGGTGACGGCGCAGGTGACGACCCGGGTGACGACCCGGGTGACGGCGCGGATGACGGCGCAGGTGACGGCGCGGATGACGACCCGGGTGACGAAAGCGCGGTGG
>NZ_JAGSOG010000902.1 GCF_018139695.1 Actinospica durhamensis
TCAGCTCCCGACACGTGACCCACACGTCGGGACCTGCCAGTTCACCCGTCCACTCACCCTGCATGACAGCATTCTGGCCCAACCGCTGCGCGGCCGGGCCAGAACAGAGATCTTCATCGGACTTCTAGGCGGTGTTGGTGAATCTGACCATCTATTAATCTCTATGTACGGTCTCTGTGTCCGGGTCATTCCGGGCACAGAGACCGTAGCCAGATCAGTGCACTGACCAGCTCGATTCCGCCTTGGTAGCGGTCGGGGAGCTTGTCGTAGCGGGTCGCGATGCCGCGCCACTGCTTGATCCGGTTGTTGCATCGTTCGATCAGGTTGCGGCGCTTGTACAGTTCGGCGTCGAATGCGGGGGGCCGCCCGCCTTTCGGGCCCT
>NZ_JAGSOG010000903.1 GCF_018139695.1 Actinospica durhamensis
CCGCGACGTGCTGGTCACCGTCGGCGGCTGGACCGTCATCGTGCTGGGAGCCGCCCAGATCCTCGGTCTGGGGTTCGGCTCACGCCGGCTCCAGCAGGCCGCCGGGAAGCGCCGCTCGGGATCGGCGGTGTCCGTCGTGGTGCTGGGCGCGGTGTACGGGCTGGCCGGATTCTGCGCCGGGCCGATCCTCGGCGGGATCCTCACGGTCGCCGCCGTGAACGGGGACCCCGCACACGGCGGACTGCTGCTCGCCGTCTACGCGCTCGGAATGGCCCTGCCGATGTTCGTGCTGGCCTGCCTGTGGGACCGCTTCGACCTCGGCAGGAAGCGGTGGCTGCGCGGGAGGACGCTGACCGTGGGGCGTCTGTCACTGCACAGCAC
>NZ_JAGSOG010000904.1 GCF_018139695.1 Actinospica durhamensis
GGGCTACGACGCGGTCGTCGCCCTCGGCGTCGTCATCCGGGGCGGCACGCCCCACTTCGACTACGTGTGCCAGGGCGTCACCCAGGGCCTCACCCAGGTCTCGGTCGACACCGGTGTGCCCGTCGGCTTCGGCGTGCTCACCTGCGACACCGAGGAGCAGGCCCTGGACCGCGCCGGACTGGCCGGCTCCAGCGAGGACAAGGGGCACGAGGCGGTCACCGCGGCGGTGGCGACCGCGGCGACGCTGCGTTCAGTATCCGAACCCTGGCGGTGAGGAACGCCCGTCACCGCGTAGGGTAAGGACCACCATGTCCAAGAAGACGTTCGAGGAGCTCTTCACCGAGCTCCAGCACAAGGCCGCCCACGGCGATCCCGCCACCT
>NZ_JAGSOG010000905.1 GCF_018139695.1 Actinospica durhamensis
GCGCGGAAGTACCGCGTGTGCGGTAGCCGGTCGCTCGTCCGCGAGGGGGAGTCGCCCGCGGAGGCGGCCAGCTAGGGTGCGCGCATGAGTGCAGGCGAGCCCGGTGTCCGAGTCGGTGCCGGGGACTGGGGGATCGCCGTCGGCGTGGCGGCGGCACTGCTGGTCACCGGCCTGTCCGGGCAGCGTTCCGCCACGAACCTCGAGGTGCTCGGGTACGCGTTGCTGACGGTCGGCGGGCTGGCGCTGGCTGTGCGCCGCAGAGCCCCGGTCGCCGTGCTGGGCGTCACCGGGCTGTGTGCGGTGGGCCACCAGGCGGTCGGTTTCGACGTGCCCGCCGTCGCGTACCTGTTCGCGGTGTACGCGGCCGTGCGGGCGGGGCAC
>NZ_JAGSOG010000906.1 GCF_018139695.1 Actinospica durhamensis
GGTCGTGCGAGATGCCGGCCAGCATCACGGCGCGGTCCTGCTCCAGCTTGGCGAGCTTCTGCGCCATGCGGTTGAAGCCGATGTTCACCTCGCGGATCTCGCTGGTCACCACCTCTTCGTCGAGCTGGCTGGCCGCGAAATCGCCGTCGCGCACGCGGTTGGCCGCATACGAGAGCTGCTTGAGCGGCCGGTTGATCAGCCGCGCGATCGCCGCCGCGCCCGCCAGCGACAGCGCCCCGGCGGTGATCAGCCAGATCAGCCAGGTCTTGCCGCCGGCGGTGCTCAGGCGCGAGCGGTCCATCAGCAGCCAGTTCGGGTCGCCGTTGATCGTGAATCCCACCCACAGCCCGTTCCCGCCGTTCACGTTGCCCGCGACGATGG
>NZ_JAGSOG010000907.1 GCF_018139695.1 Actinospica durhamensis
AGGGCCCGAAAGGCGGGCGGCCCCCCGCATTCGACGCCGAACTGTACAAGCGCCGCAACCTGATCGAACGATGCAACAACCGGATCAAGCAGTGGCGCGGCATCGCGACCCGCTACGACAAGCTCCCCGACCGCTACCAAGGCGGAATCGAGCTGGTCAGCGCACTGATCTGGCTACGGTCTCTGTGCCCGGAATGACCCGGACACAGAGACCGTACATAGAGATTAATAGATGGTCAGATTCACCAACACCGCCTAGAAGTCCGATGAAGATCTTCGTGGTCTGATGTGGCGGGTCGGCGTAGCCGGCCCGCCACTGGCCTGTTCATGCTGGTGTCGGCAGGTTCCAGCGTCCGTTGGTGCGGGTGAGGCCGAGGTTGAT
>NZ_JAGSOG010000908.1 GCF_018139695.1 Actinospica durhamensis
GTGTCCCCGTTCCTGCGCCAGCACCCGTTCCCCGCCCCGGTTCGCGGGCCGCGCCCTGGGCGAGCAGTTCCGCCGCCAGACGCCCCGCCTCGAGTGCGGCCCCGAGCGGCGCCGCGTCCCCCGTACGTTCGGCGAAGTGCAGCAGCCCCAGCCCCACACCGGCGAGCCCGTCGCCGAGACCGTGCCCGAGCCGCTGCCAACGCTCCGCGAGCACCAGATCCACCAGCCCGTACGCCGCGTCCGCGCGACCGAGCAGGTCCAGCGTGTACGCGATCCCGAGCGCGCCGTCGTACAGTCCGACCCCGGCGTCCTGCGGCAACTGCCCCGCCCGCTTCACCAGCCACGCCACGTGCTCCTCCGGCACCGGCGCCCCCGCCGCG
>NZ_JAGSOG010000909.1 GCF_018139695.1 Actinospica durhamensis
AGCTCGCACCGTGGTTTGGTGCAGCAGCTCTCTTGTTCCTCGTCGCCGGCCTCTACGTCGGCTTCGTGGTGGCGCCCACCGATGCGCAGCAGGGCGAGGTCTATCGCATCATCTTCCTGCACGTGCCGGCCGCGTGGATGTCGATGTTCATCTACCTCGTGATGGCCGGTTATTGCGCGCTGGGGCTGGTACTGCGCACCCGGCTTTCCTCGATGATGGCCTCGGCGCTCGCACCCACGGGTGCGCTCTTCACCGCCATTGCGCTGTGGACCGGCGCGCTGTGGGGCAAGCCGACCTGGGGCACGTGGTGGGTATGGGATGCGCGGTTGACGTCGGAGTTGCTGCTGCTGTTTCTGTACCTCGGCTTCATCGCATTGGAA
>NZ_JAGSOG010000090.1 GCF_018139695.1 Actinospica durhamensis
GAGCTCCCCTGGGCGCCCCCACCCGACAATGCGTCCGTGCCCTGGCCGAGCGCGCTCTCGTCCGTCTCCCGCTGTTGCCCGACTTTGGGAGACTGCCCGCCCCTGCCCTCTGACTCCTGCCCGGACGGAGCGGGTTTGACGCGCTTTACCGACCGAGGATCAGGCTCATCGCCTCGGCCCTGGTCGCCGGCGAGCGCAGCATTCCTCGCACGGCCGAGGTCACCGTCCTCGCCCCGGGCTTCCTGATCCCTCGCATCGACATGCACAGGTGCTCGCACTCCACTACGACGATGACCCCACGCGGTTGCAGGATACGGACGAGTGCGTCCGCTACCTGAGTGGTAAGACGCTCCTGGACCTGGGGCCGTTTCGCGTATACATCAACCAGTCGGGCCAACTTCGACAAACCGGTGATGCGCCCGTCCACGGAAGGAATGTAGCCGACGTGGGCCACTCCGTGGAACGGAACGAGGTGGTGTTCGCAGCACGAGAAGAGCTCTATGTCCTTCACCAGGACCATCTCGTCGTGGCCGAGGTCGAAGGTGGTGGTGAGCACGTCTTCGGGCGCCTGGTGCAGACCGGCGAACATCTCGCGGTACGCGCGGGCCACCCGTCCCGGGGTGTCCCTGAGCCCGTCGCGGTCGGGGTCCTCGCCGACTGCGAACAGCAGTTCGCGTATCGCGTCTTCGGCGCGCTTCTCGTCGAAGGAGGCCACCGCGCGCCCGGCGTCCACCGACTCCTCGCCGTGCAGAGAGATCGGATCGATCACCGGTACCTGCCCACCAGCCACTCGAGTATGGTCCTAAGCCTGTCTTCAGCCCCAGTCTAGCGCCGCCCGGGCCGCGAATGATCACCCTCGGCCGCGTGGCCGCCGCTCAGCCGGGCCGGGGGCCGGGCGCGGGCCGGGCGCGGGACCCGCCGGAACGCCCCCGCACGGATGCGCGAGGGCCCGGACGGTGTTCCGCCCGGGCCCTGGCCACGCGTGTCGTGCGCGTCAGACGCTCACGCTCAGACCGACTCGCTGCCGCTGCTGCCGTTGGCCGCGGCCAGCTCCTTCGGCGTGCGCACCGGCGGCAGGTCCGAGGGCACCCGGCGGGAGGAGCCGGTCCAGGCCGGACGCGGGGCGCGGATCCGCACATCGTGGAAGATCGCCGCGATCTGGGCCTTGTCCAGCGTCTCCTTCTCGAACAGCTCGAGCACCAGCCGGTCCAGGATCGCCCGGTTGTCCACCAGGATCTCCCAGGCCTCGTCGTGCGCGTTCTCGATCAGCTTCTTGACCTCTTCGTCCACCAGGGCCGCGACGTCCTCGGAGTAGTCGCGCTGGTGACCCATGTCACGGCCGAGGAAGACCTCGCCGCTGTCCTGGCCGAGCTTGATCGCGCCGAGCCGCTCGGTCATGCCGTACTGGGTGACCATGGCCCTGGCCACCTTGGTGGCCTTCTCGATGTCGTTGCTCGCGCCGGTGGTCGGGTCGTGGAAGACCATCTCCTCCGCCGCGCGTCCGCCCATCGCGTAGGCGAGCTGGTCGAGCAGCTCGTTGCGGGTGGTCGAGTACTTGTCCTCGTCCGGCAGGACCATGGTGTAGCCCAGGGCCCGGCCGCGCGGCAGGATCGTGACCTTGTGCACCGGGTCGGTGTTCGGCAGCGCGTGTGCCACCAGGGCGTGTCCGCCCTCGTGGTAGGCGGTGATCTTCTTTTCCTTCTCGCTCATCAGCCGCGTCTTCTTCTGCGGCCCGGCCACGACGCGGTCGATCGCCTCGTCGAGGGCGTGGTTGTCGATGAGCTTCTTGTCCGTGCGGGCCGTGAGCAGCGCCGCCTCGTTGAGCACGTTGGCCAGGTCGGCGCCGGTGAAGCCGGGGGTGCGCCGGGCCACCGCCATCAGGTCCACGTCCGGGGTGATCGGCTTGCCCTTGGCGTGCACCTCGAGGATCTGCTTGCGACCGTTGAGGTCGGGCGCGTCCACCGCGATCTGCCGGTCGAACCGGCCCGGGCGCAGCAGCGCCGGGTCCAGGATGTCCGGGCGGTTGGTGGCGGCGATCAGGATGACCCCGCCCTTGACGTCGAAGCCGTCCATCTCGACGAGCAGCTGGTTCAGGGTCTGCTCGCGCTCGTCGTGGCCGCCGCCGAGGCCGGCGCCGCGGTGGCGGCCGACCGCGTCGATCTCGTCCACGAACACGATCGCCGGGGCGTTGGCCTTGGCCTGCTCGAACAGGTCGCGCACCCGGGAGGCGCCGACACCGACGAACATCTCGACGAAGTCCGAGCCGGAGATGGAGAAGAACGGCACCCCGGCCTCGCCGGCCACGGCGCGCGCCAGCAGCGTCTTGCCGGTACCGGGCTGGCCGTAGAGCAGCACGCCCTTGGGGATCTTGGCGCCGATGGCCTGGAACTTGGCCGGGGCCTGCAGGAAGTCCTTGATCTCCTGCAGCTCCTCGATGGCCTCATCCACGCCGGCCACGTCGGCGAAGGTGGTCTTCGGGGTGTCCTTGGTCATCATCTTGGCCCGGGACTTGCCGAAGTTCATCACCCGTGAGCCGCCGCCCTGCATCTGGTTCAGCAGGAAGATGAACACGACCACGAGCAGCAGGAAGGGCAGCAGCGTGACCAGGGCGGAGACGACCCAGGAGGTCTTGGTGACGTTGACGTTGTAGCCGCCGGACAGCTGCTTGGCCTTGTCGGCGTTGTCCAGCGCCTGGGTCAGCGAGAACCCCTGCTGGTCGTTGAGGTAGGTGGCCTGCTCCTTGGTGCCGTCGTTCAGCACGACCTGGATGGTCTGGCTCGAGCCGGTGTTCACCGTTGCCGAGGCGACCTGGCCCGAGTTGATCTGAGAGATGATCTCGGAGGTGTCGACGGCCTTGTAGCCGCTGCCCGAGGTCATGATGTTCATCACGGCGAGCACGGCGAGCACGACGAGCACGACCCAGATCACCGGGCCACGGAAAATACGCTTCACGTCCATCGTTCCGGGGCGGTGCGCCCCGTCCCTCCTGCCGGCTCTTCTCCCGCCGCATACGCTGCGGGAACCAATACTCGCTCTGCCTAAACCGGCCATGCCCAGGTCACGCCGCCGCTACTCGGCGGCTGCCCCGGGCAACCGGGTGACCCGGCCCTAACGGAGTACCGAGTCATTACATCGTGGCAACGATCCTACGGTGTCGCCGCGTTCCCGGTTGACGGACCCAAATTAGCCGGGTCCGTCACAGGCCGGTCGCCGCCCCCGGAAGCAGGGCGCTACGAGTAGACGTGCGGGGCGAGTTTCCCGATGAAGGGCAGGTTGCGGAAGCGGTGGGCGTAGTCGAGTCCGTAGCCCACCACGAACTCGTTGGGGATGTCGAAGCCGATGTACTTCACGTCGATCTCGACCTTGGCCGCGTCCGGCTTGCGCAGCAGGGTGCACACCTCGAGCGAGGCGGGCTGACGCTGCCTCAGGTTCGAGAGCAGCCAGGAGAGGGTCAGCCCGGAGTCGATGATGTCCTCGACCACGAGTACGTGCCGGTCCTTGATGTCGGTGTCCAGGTCCTTGAGGATGCGCACCACTCCGGAGGACTTGGTGCCCGCCCCGTAGGAGGAGATGGCCATCCAGTCCATGGTGATCGGGTTGTGCAGAGCCCGGGACAGATCCGCCATCACCATCAGCGCACCGTTGAGCACGCCGACCAGAAGCACGTCGCGACCGGCGTAGTCGGCGTCGACCTCGGCGGCCAGCCGAGAGATCCCCTCGCTTATCTCCGCCTCGCTGAGCAGGATCTTCTCGAGCTTGTCGCCCATGTCCTTCTCGTCCACGTCCACCTTCTCCTCGTCCTATGGCGACGTCGCGCCGGTCAGCTCGGGCCTGGTCGGCGCCGGACGGGCCGGCGGCGTCGAGGCCCCGAAGGCCAGTCTGCCATTCGTCCGACGTACCTCCACCGAGCCGGGCAGCTGCAACGGCCCCTGGCCGCGCCATCCGGTGACCAGAGCGTCCACCGCCTCGATGTGGCTGGCGGCGAGAGTGCCGGCCGGGGCGCCGCTGCGCAGCGCTGCGAGTCTTATCACCCGGCGGCGCACGGCCGTGGGCAGCTCGGCCAGGCGCCGGGCGTCGAGCCCGCCCTCGGCGTGCTCGCAGGCCGGGTACTCCCGCGCGGCCCACTCGTCGAGCGCCTCGGTGTCCTCGCGCAGCATCCGGGCGGTGCGGGCGAGCGCCTCGGGCATGCCGGGCCCGAGCACCTCGGCGAGCTCCGGCAGCAGGCGGTGGCGCACCCGGGACCTGGTGTAGGCCGGGTCGGCGTTGTGCGGGTCGAGCCAGGGCTGTACGCCCTCGGCGGCGCAGGCCTCGACGGTGGCGGCGCGGGGCAGGCCGAGCAGCGGGCGGCGGTAGCGCCCGCCGGGCCCGAAGACGGCGGGCATGCCGGCCAGCGACCTGGCCCCGGAGCCGCGGGCCAGGCCCAGCAGCACGGTCTCGGCCTGGTCGTCCCTGGTGTGCCCGAGCAGCACGCAGCGGGCGCCGTAGCGTTCGGCGAAGTGGTCGAGGGCCTCGTAGCGGGCGGTGCGGGCGGCCGCCTCGGGCCCGCCGGCCCGGCCCACGGTGACGGCGACCGACCCGACCGGGTCGAGGCCGCGTCGGCGCAGCAGCGCGACCACCTCGGCGGCGCGCTCGGGGGAGCCGTCCTGCAGGCCGTGGTCCACGCTCACCCCGCCGCAGCGCAGCCCGAGGCGGGGTGCGACGAAGGCGGTGGCGCAGGCCAGGGCCAGCGAGTCGGCGCCGCCCGAGCAGGCGACCAGGACGAGGTCGCCGGGCTGGTGGTCGGCGAGCGCCGTGCGGACGGCGAGTCGTATCGCTGCTACGGCGGGAACCGGTCCCATCTGCGGTTGCTCCTTACGTGCGGCCGGTGCGGCGGTGGGGCGGACGGGTCAGCCCCGGCGCAGCGGCACCCGCCGCACCCAGGCGGCCGGCTGCGCGATCTCGGCCATGGTCGGGAGGGTGTTCGGCGAGGTCCAGACGCGGTTGAAGCCGTCCATGCCGACCTCGCCGACGACGGCGCGCACGAAGCGTTCGCCGTCCCGGTACTGGCGGAGTTTGGCGTCCAGCCCGAGCACCTTGCGCAGCAGGGCGTCCGGCCTGATCCGCGAGGCTGACCTGCGGCGGGCGAACTCCCGGCTGATCTCCGCGACCGACGGCACGACCAGCGGGCCGACCCCGTCCATCACATAGGTGGCGTGGCCTTCGAGCAGCGTCATCACGGCGGTCAGACGGTCCATCGCGGCGCGCTGCTCGGGGGTCCGCACCACATCGAGCAACGAGCGACGCGTCCCGGGGGTGACGGCGTTCGCGTCCGTCTCCACTCGTTCGGCGGGCACCTCGGCGTGTCCCCGTGCGATCAGCCCGGAGGCCGCGGGCCGGCGCAGCGCCTCGCGCAGCCGCCCGGCGAGCTGGGCCGGCTCCAGGTCGAGCTCGGCGACCAGGGCGGCGAGCCCGTCGAGCAGGTGGTCGCGCAGCCACGGCACGGCGCCGAACTGCGCCCGGTGGGTCTCCTCGTGCAGGCAGACCCAGAGCCGGAAGTCGGGCGGGTGCAGGCCGAGCTCGCGCTCGACCCGGACGATGTTGGGCGCGACCAGCAGCAGCCGGCCGGCCGGGGCCCGCTCGGGGTCGCCGAAGGGGTCGAACTGGCCGAGCACGCGGGTGGAGAGGAACGCGAGCAGCGAGCCCACCTCGGCCCCGGTGACCTTGGCGCCGAGGTTGTTGGCGGTCGAGCGCAGCAGGCCGGAGGGCACGCCCTCGCGGTACTGGCGCACCTTCTCCACCAGCGGGCTGGAGAGCGTGTGCATGATGTCCAGGTTGGCCGTCGCCCATCCGCGTGAATCGATCACCAGCACCGGCCGGTCGGCGGCCGGGACCCGCAGCCCGGTGAAGGTGCGCACGTGCTCCTCGGCGGCCACCGCGCAGGCGCGCAGTTCGGCCACGGCCTGCTCGGCGGCGCCGCGCGAGACCGCGGGCCCTGGCCGCCACAGGCTCCGAGCCGTCGCCGCGGCCACCTGCCAGTCGATGAGCTCGTCGTTCGCCACACTGTCAAGGTATCCCGATCCGGTCCGCACCATGTCTGTGTGCGCCGACCCAATGTTGCGTTGATCACGTCCTTCGGCCTGGCGTGCCGCTCGACGGCCCGCATACGGGACACTGTTCGATGAAACGCGGGCACGCGTCCCGGCAACGGAGGCGGTTCGACGGCAGCCGCACATGGAGGAACCGATGGAGTTCGACGTCCTGATCGAGATCCCGAAGGGACAGCGCAACAAGTACGAGGTGGACCACAAGACCGGTCGGATAAGGCTGGACCGGATGCTGTTCACCTCCACGCGCTACCCGGCGGACTACGGCTACATCGAGGACACCCTCGGTGAGGACGGGGACCCCCTGGACGCGCTGGTCCTGCTGGACGAGCCCACCTTCCCGGGCTGCCTGGTGATGTGCCGCGCCATCGGCATGTTCCGGATGACGGACGAGAAGGGCGGGGACGACAAGGTGCTGTGCGTCCCGGCGAACGACCCGCGGGTCGAGCACATCAGGGACATCCACCACGTCTCCGAGTTCGACCGGCTGGAGATCCAGCACTTCTTCGAGGTCTACAAGGACCTGGAGCCGGGCAAGTCGGTCGAGGGCGCCAGCTGGGTCGGGCGCACCGAGGCCGAGGAGGAGATCCGCCGCTCGCGGCTGCGCTTCGCCGAGTCGCCCGAGGCCCAGGGCCACGCCCACTGACCTGTACCGGGCCGCCGGTCTGCGCTGAACCCATCCGCCGAACTGCCGGGGACACCCCGTCGGGCGCCGTTGCCGGCCCGACGGGGTGTCGTGCATGGTCGGGCGCATGATCACGACGCTCCGGGCGGAAAATCGGACTCGGCCGTCGTAGCGGGCGCCTAGGCCGTGCCTTCAAACCATCGCCGGGGCCGCGACGCCTGCCACGCACGCTCGCGGCGTTGCCGGACCGTTTACAGACGACCGAGTATGCGCACGGCCCCGGCGCCTTGCGAGCGCACGCGTCAGACGCCGCGGCCTGATCCGACGCTGGTTCGAAGACACGGCCTAGACTCCGCGGTCATGACGACGATGACGGACGAACACGGCAGACCCGAGCCCCCGGCCGCGGGCGACGAGGCCGCCACCCTGCTCGGATTCCTCGACTTCCAGCGCGCCACCCTGGCCTGGAAGTGCGCCGGCCTCGATGCCGCCGGCCTGCGCGCGACCACGGCCGCGTCCACGATGACGCTCGGCGGCGTGCTCAAGCACATGGCCCTGGTCGAGGACGGCTGGTTCTCCCGGGCGCTGTTCGGGCGGCCGCACGTGGAGCCGTGGGCCGGGGTGGACTGGAAGGGCGACCCGGACTGGGAGTGGCGCACGGCCGCCGAGGACGAGCCGGAGGCGCTCAGGGCGCTGTGGCAGGCGTCGGTGGAGTACTCGCGCGTCTGCACGGCCGAGGCGCTCGCGGACGGCGGCCTCGACCGGCTGGCCGTGCGCGAGTTCGCGGACGGCTCGCACCCGAGCCTGCGCTGGATCCTGTGCCACATGATCGAGGAGTACGCGCGGCACAACGGCCACGCCGACCTGCTGCGCGAGTCGGTGGACGGGCAGACCGGCGAGTAGCCCGGGCTCAGCCGGGCCGGCGCACCGTGTGGACCGGCATCCACTTCATCAGCTGCACGGTCACGTACGTGCCCTGGTGCGGCGCGACGACCACCTTCCCGTCGCCCGCGTACAGGCCCACGTGCGAGGCGTCGGCGTAGAAGATCACCAGGTCGCCCGGCTGGATCCGGTCGAGCGAGACCGGCGCGCCGAAGCGGGCCTGCTCCCAGGTGGTGCGCGGAATCCGGACGCCGGCGGCCCGCCAGGCCCGCTGGGTGAGGCCGGAACAGTCGTAGCTGTCGGGCCCGGCGCCGCCGTACACGTAGGGCTTGCCGATCTGCCGGATCGCGAAGTCCAGCGCGATCCGGCCCCGGGTGGAGGTCGAGGACGGCGGCGGCTGCAGGACGATCGTGGGCCGCCTGGCCGGTCTGCGCTCCACCATGGCCTCGTGATGGTGATGGTGGTGGCGGGCGGTCCGGGCGTGGTGGTGGTGCGCCCGGACGCCGGCCGAGGCCTCGGAGCTGCCCGCGACCCCGGCCCCCGCCGTGATCACGAGTGTGAGCGTGAGCCCGAGGGCTCGCCGGTGCAGGCGTGGACGGCGTACCCGTCCACGCAGACGGTCGATGATGCACGTATCAATGGGGCGCTGGGGGTCCACATCTGATGAAGGCACACATCCATTCATATGATGAACCGTCACCCCACTGTCCCGGCGAAGGCCCTGTCACTGCGCCTATCGAGTGGTGAATTCGCCCGCTCGGATGCTCAACCCGACCGCGCCGACCCGGCTCACCCGGCCGACCGGTCCGCGCCCGCCATCGCCGCCATCCCGGCCCCGATCCGCCGCGCGAGCTCGTCGAGTTCCGGCTTGGGGATGACCAGGTACTCGGCCTTGTCCATGGCCGCGAACTGCTGCTCCCGGAACGGCACGCCAGGCGGCAGCGGCGCCAGGTGCCAGTGCACGTGCTCGACTCCCTGCATGCTGCCGAGACTGCACACGTAGAGCCGCTCGGTAGGCGTCAGCGAGGACAGCACCAGGCCGAGCCGATGGACCCGCCGCTGCACCTCGAGGTACTCGGGCTCCTCGAAATCCGAGACGACGCCGGTCACATGCCGGACCGGCGCGAGCAGGCAGTAGCCGCGAAGCCGCTGCCACTGGGGGAAGAAGACCACGCAGTGCTCGTCGCGGTAGGCGACGATCTCGCGCTCGGGCGTCGTGCGGGGATCGGCCAGCTCGCAGATGAAGCAGTGCCCTGCGTCGTTGTCTGCCCGCAGCCGCGCGGCGTACGCATCAGTATCCACAGTCCCGGTACTCATACGGAGCAACATACGCAACGGCCGAGTTCTGTTCAGGGCCGCGCGTAGAACTGGATCGCGCCCCACATCCACATGTTCGAGACCATCACGTTCCAGCCGGTCTTCGGGGCCTGGACCATCTGCCCGCCGCCGAGGTAGACCGCCTCGTGGTAGATCGTGCTCGGGTCCTTCGGGTCGGTGGCCCAGAAGAGCAGGTCGCCGGGGCGGAGTTGACTGTACGTCAGCGGATGGCTCGCGGCGTACTGGAACGCGGCGAAGTGGGGCAGTTCGACGCCGGCCGTCTCGTAGGCCCGCATGGCGAGGCCGGAACAGTCGAAGGACTGCGGGCCGGCGCCGCCCCACAGGTACGGCTTGCCGAGTTGGGCCAGGGCGTAGGAGACCGCCTTCGCCTCGACCGCGGCGTCGTACGGGAATACCGGCCCGGTTGCGGGTACGGCGGCGGCTTCGGCCTCGAGGCCCCGCGCGAGTTCGGACGCGCCGTCACCACCGATGCCCTCCCGACCCAACTCGGCGTCGAGTTCGCTGCCCAGGCTCGATACCCGGGCCTCGGCCGCGTCGGCGGCGGCGGTCGCCGCGACCGCGGTCCGCGCCATCGCCCGCTCCGCGCTCGTCACCGCAGCGGCCTGATCGGTGGCCTGCGCGCTCGTGGCGTCGGCATCGCGACTCGCCGCCTGGGCCTGCGCCACCACCGTCGAGGCGTCGACCAGCACCCGGCGGATGGTGTGCACGCCGTCGAGGTACTGTGCCGGATCGCTGACGTCGAGCATCAGCAACAGCGTGCCCGTGGACTGGGCCGGACCGTAGCGGTAGACGGCCGCGGCCAGCCGACCCAGGTTCGACCGCGCCTGGACCGCGGCGGCCTTGGCCACGCGGGCCTGAGTCCCCGCCCGGACAGAAGCCTGCTCCGCCGCCCGCACCCGGGCCGCAGCCCGCTGACGCGCCGTCGTGGCCTGCTGCGCCGCACCCTCGAGCCCGGCGAGGTCCCGCTCGGCCCGGGTGAGCGCGTTCTGCGTGGAGGTGAGCGCCTGACCGCCGCGGCCGTACGCGGCAGTACCCGTATCCGCACCCGTCTGCGCGCGGGTACCCGGGCCCGGCGGCTCGGCGGTCGCGGCGCCGGCGTGGCCGAGCAGGATCGCGGCCGTGAGCACCGCGCAGGCGGCCGGGCCGGCCAGGGTCACCCAGCCCGAACTCTCCGTCCGTCGCACGCGCACCTCCCGAACCGACCGTGGTCAGTCCCTCATCGTGCTCCGTACGGCGGCATCCGAACCATCGGACACGCCGGACCCGGTGCGTTGACGCGGCAGGGTGGACCCGGCCGCCCAGTACGCCCGGGTCACCTCCTGGCGCACCGCGGCCACCTGGCGCCACTCCCGGCAGGCCGAGACGATCAGCGCGTTGCGCACCGAATCGGCGAGCGGGTCGGACTCCTCGCGGAAGGTGCGCGGCAGCGCCAGCGCGAGCTTGCGCGCCGCCTCGGCCGGGGCGTAGGGCAGCAGCGGGGCCCGGGTCGGGTCCGGCTCGGTGGCGGCCGCCTCGTCGATCAGGATCATGAGATAGCAGTGGGTGAGCACGGCGTAGGGCAGCCGCAGCGCGGCAGAGCGGGCCGCCACCCCTTCGGCGAAGCGACTGGCCGGCACCGTGCGCAAGCGCATGTACAGCTCGGCCTGGTCCTCCGGCAGATCCAGCAGAAGCGCCTCGCGGCGCGCGTCCTGCGTCGTGCGCTGACCGGTCTTCATATCCCCGGTATACGTCGTACCGGGCCCGAGACGGCGCAGGCTGCCCGCCGTCCCCTCCGTACGGGTGAAAAGCCTCGTGCCCACGTTAACACCCGAACAGGGTCTCGACGTGGGCACGAGGCCGGCGGCGGGGCGGCGCACCGCCCCGCCCTCGCTCAGCCGATCGCCTTCCAGCCCCCGCCGGAGCCCGGGGTCAGATCGCGGCTGTACCACTGCGCCTGGTAGACCACGCCCTGGTAGTCGACCTTGTCGCCGGTGTTGTAGACCATCGACGCGGTCCAGGCGGCGATCCCGTTGGCGTCGGGGGCGCCGATCTGCTCCCACGGTCCGGTCGGGTCGCCGGGGACCTGGTCGCGGGTGTACCACGCGGCCTGGTAGGTCGCGCCGCCGTACACCACCACGTCACCGGTGTTGAAGATCCGCGAGGCGGTCCAGACGGCCGTGCCGGCCTCCGTCATCGAGATCTGCTCCCACGGCCCGTTCGGGTCGGCACCGGGCACCTGGCCCTGCGCGAACCAGTCGGCCAGGTACATCTGACCCTGATACCCGACCTGGGCGCCGGCGGTGTACGCCGTGCCGGCGCTCCAGGCCTGCGGCAGCACCACCGTGACCGTCAGGCTCCGCGTCGCGGAGGTGAGCAGGTCGCTGCCGGAGTAGGTGGCGGTGAGCGTGTGCGTGCCCACCGCCAGGCCGACCGGGAGCGTGAACGTGGCCGTGCCGCCGGACAAGGTGGCCGTGCCGCGTGCGGTGGCGCCCTCGGTCAGCGAGACCGTGCCGTCGGCGGGCAGGCCGGGCGAGGCGACCGTCACGCCCACCTTCGCCGCCGTCCCGTACTGCACGCTCGCGCCGGTGGCCGAGACCGCCGGAGCGATCGGCGTGATCGCGGGGATCACCAGCTGACGGGTCGTCTCCACGTTGCCGGCCGCGTCGGTCGAGCGGTAGGAGACGGTCTGGTCGCTGAACGCCGGCGTCACCGTGAACGGCCCGGTGTAGGTCGTCCAGGCGCCGCCGCCGATCTGATACTGCGTCTCGGCCACGCCCGAGCTCATGTCGGTCGCGCTCAGGGTGACGGTGACGGGCGCGATGATGCTCGCCCCCGCGCTCGTGGCGGCGGTGGTGTAGGGCGCCACCGTGTCCACCTTGATCGGCACACTGACGGTGTCGGAGACCTGGTCGTAGTCGTCCACCGCACGGAACTGATACGTCCAGGAGCCCTCGGAGACGCTCAGCGCCCCGCTGTAGGGCACCCAGCCGCCGTCGCCGATGCGGTACTCGATGACCGGCGTGGTGCCCGCGTCGTCGGTGACGCTCGCCGAGATGCTCGGGCTCGAGACGTACCAGCCCGCGGTGCCGTCGGCCGTACCCGGGTCCACCGTGGCGGTGACGACCGGCGGCAGGTCCGGCGTCGCGACCACGACCGTGGCCTGCGCCGCAGCGGTGAAGCCGTAGTCGTCCGTGCCGGTCACCGTCACGGTGTAGCTGCCCGCCACCGCCTTGTTCACGGTGGACAGGTCCACGTTGACCACGCCGTCCACGTTGAGGGCGGCGCCGAGTCCGTCGAGCACCTCCGCCTGGTTCAGGCCGAGACCGTTGACCGAGACGGAACTGTTCGTCAGCTGGACCGTGGCCACCGGGACCACTTGGACCACGACGGCGACCGGGTCGGAGATGTAGCCGTCCTCGGTCGCGGTGACCAGGGCGGTGTAGGAGCCCACGGCGCTGTAGTCGACGTCGCTCGAGTCGACCGCGACGGTCGCGTCGGACGGGTCGGCCGTGGCACCGATGGCGGCGGTCAGGATCGCGTCACCCGCCGGCCCGTTGCCGACCTGGTAGGTCAGCCGGTCGTGCGCGACGGTCACGGTCGGGGCGGACTGGGTGGAGGTGGACGCGTCGCCGATCCGGAACGTCGTCACCACGGCGGCGTGGTCGCTCGTCCAGGCGTTGGACGCGACGCTGTCGGACGTCGGCCAGCCCGCGACGAGCGTGTTCGAGCCGAGCACGTGCAGATCGGCTCCGGCGTAGTCGACGTAGTCGACCCGCTCAGGCGACGGGTCGCCCGCGTCGGTCGAGACGATCGGCCAGGTGTTGCCCGTGCCGGCCGACGAGTCGGTCAGCCCCGTGCCGGTGATGAGGTCGGGCACCGGCCAGTCCACAGCCCCGACGCCGCAGTGCGGCGAGGCGTTCGCGTCGGTCCAGTCGGAGGCCGAGGGCGAGGCCAGGTCGCCGAGGAAGACCACCGGCGTGGCGTCGGCCGCCATGACGTCGGGCTGGATCTCGGCGGTGATGGCCTGGGCCTGCGCGTACCGAGTGGTGCCCTTCTCCGCCGCCACGAGTGACGCGGCGTCGGATCCGCTCGTGCAGGCCTGCGTCGGCCCGTAGGCGGACTCGTCGAGCGCCGCGTTCCAGACGCGCACGGAGCGCCCGGCCACGTCCACGGTCACGCCGACCGCCGGAGCCGAGTCGGTCGCGTCGACCTCGCCGGCCGAGGAGATCGGGTAGGCCGAGACGATGCCGAGGCCGTCCGCACCCTCGTAGGAGTACCAGCCCAGGGCCTTGGCGAGCGCGCCCGCGACGGTGCCGCCGTCCTCCTGGACGCCGATCACCTCGAGCCCGTTGTTCGCGATCACGGCGAGGTCCTTGAGCTGCGCGCCGTCCACGTGGGTGCCCGCGTCCCAGAGGTTCCAGGTCGCGGTGGCCAGCTGCGGCGCGTCGTCCGCGGCGATGACGGGGACCTCGACGGTGATCGTCGACGTCGTGGTCCCGTCGGTAGCCCGCACCGTGATCGTGCCGGGGTGCTGCGGGACGGAGCTCGGCGCGGTGCCGCTGACCACGCCGGCCGAGCTGACGGTCAGCCAGGAGTCACCGCTCACCTCGGTGTACGAGGTGACCGCGTTGCCGTTCCACAGACCCGCGAGCGGCTGCGCCACCGCGCCCCCCACGCGCACCTGTGCGCCGTGGAAGGTGTCGGAGACGAAGCCCTTGGCGAGCGTGGAGACCGGCGTGGCGAGGTCGACCGTGGATTCGGCCGGCAGCGCGGTGGCGGCGGGCTTGGTCGCGTTGTAGTCGTTGGCGATCTGGGCGGCCGAGATCGCCTTGTCGTAGAAGTCGAAGTCGTCCACCAGCGCGTCGCTCGAGGCCGCGTACACGCCCGTACCGTCCTGGCCGATCATGAAGGGCAGGCCGGAGGCGAGGCTCGTGGTCGAACCCATCATCGCCGAGGTCGACGTCGTGAACAGGGCGCCGTCGACGTAGTAGCTGACCGTCTGGGCGCTGCGGTCCACGACCACCGACAGGTAGTGCCAGTTGCCGGTCAGCGCGGTCGGGTCGGTGGTCAGGTACTCCTTCGTGCCGCCGGAAGTCAGGCCCCAGCAGGCGCGCGTCGTCGAGGTGCCGGACACGTGATAGTAGGAGATGCCGGCGTTGTTGCAGGACGCGAAGTTCTGGTTGCTCACGATCGGAGCGTCCACGGTCTCGCTGTATTCGCCCCACCACAGCGAGAACGAGAAGCTGCTCGCGCCGTCGGTCTCACCCGCCACCTTCGGCAGCTGGATGTAGCTCGTGCCCGCGCTCAGGTGCGCCGCGTCGCCCGACACGCCGGTCTTGGCGTAGGTGACGGTGCCGTTCCAGGTGCCGTCGTTGCCGTAGCCGGAGCTGTCGGTGGCCGTGGTGCTGGTCGAGTTGTCGAAGTCGTACGAAACCACCGGAGCGACGGTGTCTCCGACCGCGCGGTAGCGGTTCCAGACCGCGTACAGGGTCACGGTCGCACCGTTGGCCGCGGTCAGGTTGCTGACGCTCTGGCCGTCGGTGTACGTCGCGGTCCCGGTCGGGCTCGTGGACCAGCCGAGGAACGCGTAGCCCGTGCGGGTGTAGGCGTTCGTCGTCAGCGCAGCCGACTGGCCGTAGCTCAACGACTCGTTCGCCGTGGACCCGCCGGTGGCGCCGTTGCCGTCGAACGCGACCGTGTACGTGTCCGGCGACGAGACCGCCTGCACCGAGACGTTCGCGGACGGCATGGTGAACGAGCCGTCGGCCGCGATGCTCAGCCCAGCCGGGGAGAGGACCTCCCAGGCCGAGGTGTAGCCGGTGGCCGGGGTCACGGTGAGCGTGACCGTCGTGCCGGGCGCGGCCCAGCCGTTGTTCGCGTCGGCGGACGAGCTCACCGTGACGTGCGCGTCGCCGGACTCGGAGACGGTGTAGCTGCCGGCCGGGGCCCAGCGCGCGTAGAGCGTCACCGTGCCGCCGTTGCTCGTGGTCAGGTCGCTGACGCTCTGCCCGTCGGTGTACGCCGGGGTGCCGGTCGGGGTCGCGGCCCAGCCGATGAACTGCTGGCCGGAGTCGGTGAACCCGTTCGGCGAGAGCGTGGCCGACTGGCCGTACGTCATGGACTGCGACGCCGTCGAGCCGCCGTCCGCGCCGTTGCCGTCGTAGCTCACCGTGTAGGTGTTCGGCGTGAAGGTGGCCTCGACGGTCACCGGCGTGCCCGGGTCGGTGAAGCCGCCGTTGCCGTCGATCGCCAGCGTGGACGGGGTCACCGGGACCCACGAGGCGAAGGTGTAGCCGGGCGCGGGGGTCGCGATCAGGGTGTCGGAGTCGCCGGAGGACGGCGCGAGCACCGAGGCCGTCCCGGTGCCGTGGCCGTCGTTGGTGACCGTCACCTGGAAGTGCGTGGCCGGGTTGGTCGCCGCGTAGTCCGCCGCGATCTGGTCGCCGGTGATGGCCTGGTTGTAGAAGTTGAAGTCGTCGACCAGCGCGTCGTCCGTCGCGCTGTAGGCCCCGGTGCCGTCCTGGGCGATCCGGATCGGGTCGCCGGAGTCGAAGTTCGCGGCCGTGGTGCCCGAGATCGTCGAGGTGGTGGAGAAGAGCGTGCCGTCGACGTAGTACGAGTACGTGTGCGCGCTCGAGTCCTCGACCACGGCCAGGTAGTGCCAGCCGCTGCGGATCGAGGTGGTGTCGGTGGTGCTGTAGGTCTTCGTGCCGTTGACACCGAAGCAGGAACGCTGCTGGTAGGTGCCGCTCAGGTGGTAGAAGCTGAAGCCGGAGTTGGCGCAGGAGGCGAAGTTCTGGTTCGACACCAGCGGCGCGTCGACCGTCTCGGTGTTGTCGTACCACCAGGTCTCGAAGGAGAAGCTGCCCGAGCCGTCGGTCTGGCCGGCCACCTTCGGCAGGGTGACGAAGTTCTTGCCCGCGCTCACGTGCAGCGCCTGGCCGGAAACACCGGACGCGTAGGCCGGCGTCCCGCTCCAGGTGCCGTTGTTGCCGTGGCCGGAGCCGTCCACGACGGTCGTACCGGAGTCGGCGTCGAAGTTGTAGGACACGATCGGGGTGACGGCGTCACGCGTGGCGTAGGTCGCGTCGGCCGAGGCCGGCTGGACCAGCGCCAGCGTCTCGCCGGTCAGGGCGAGGACCGCGGCGAGGCCGACGGCCGTCAGCCGCCGTAACCGACGGCCCGGCGCGGCGGGTAGGGGTGGCCGATAGGCCATCAGGCACTCCAGGGGGAAGGGAGCGAACGGGGATCGGAGCGGACAGGGACAGATCGGGGGCGGGAGCTCACGCGGAGGGCTGGTCTCACGTGGAGGGCTGGTCTCACGCCGAGGTCTGGGCGATGCGCCCGGCGTAGCGGTGCTCCCAGCCGGTGCCGGTGTCGGCGGTCATGATCACGTCGTAGTAGCCGTCCGCGGTCGGCCAGGAGAGCGTCTTCGCCTCGCCCGCGCCGACCCAGTAGTCCTGGGTGCCGCCGACGTGGTCGTTCGCGGTGAGCGTGTAGTGCACCCGCTGCAGGCCGTCGTTGTGCAGCGTGATCTGCACGGTCGGCTCGGTGCCCGTGTTCAGGGCCACGTCCACCCGCGGCACCCCGGCGTTGTCCTGTCCGGCCGGCAGCACGGTGCCCGCGTGCGAGCGGACGAAGCCGTCCGGGCCGTAGACGGAGAACGCGTACCGGCCCTGATAGGCGGCGGCGTTCCAGGTGTAGCCGCGCGACTGGGCCGCGGTCACGGTGAACGGCGTGTTGGTGAAGGCCTGATACGCGTCCGGGAAGACCTGCAGGCTCACGGCCTTGCCGTCCGGCCCGCCGGCCAGGGTCATCTGCGCGGTGACGGTGCCGGCCGAGCGGTCCTCGGCGAAGGTGCTGTGCGCGTGGAAGGAGAGCGGCCGCGGGCGCAGCGGCGGGTAGTCGTTCCACTGGTCCTCGGTCGCGACCTGGGTGGCGATGGTGCCGCCGGCGTCGGCGATCGCGACCAGCGCCGCGGTGTCGGGCAGCGAGGGGCTGCCCAGGACCGGGTGGGCGAAGTCGATCGCGCTGGTCAGGTCGCCGCTGACGGCCCGTCGCCAGTCGGTGATGGTGGTGCTCGGGGCCGGGGTGCCGAGCGAGGCGGTCCACACCTCGAGGAAGCGGATGACCGAGGTGTGGTCGAAGACCTCGGAGTTGACCCAGCCGCCCCGGGTCCACGGCGAGACCAGCGTCATCGGCACCCGGGCGCCGTAACCGATCGGGGTGGAACCGGAGTACTCGTTCGCGGTGCCCGCCTCGGGGAACGGCGGGAGTACGTGGTCGAAGTAGCCGTCGTTCTCGTCGAAGTTCAAGATCAGCAGGGTGTGGTTCCAGACGTCCGGGTTGCTCTGCAGCGCCTGGATCACCCGGTCGGTGTAGCGGGCGCCGTGCTCCGGGTCGGCCGAGGGGTGCTCAGACCACTCGTACGGCGCAACGATCCAGGACACCTGCGGCAGCGGGTACTCGGCGCCGGGGGCGCAGGCCGCGATGAAGTCGCCGAGGACCCCGTTGAGGTTGGTGTCGCTGTCGTCGTTCGGCAGGCCATCGGCCGCGTACGGGAAGGAGTTGGCCCGCCAGACCAGGCCGGTGCCGGGCGCGGTCTTGGTGGTGTCGGCCAGGTTGGCCGCGCTCGGGGTGAAGGTGGCGAACCCGCGGATCGGGTTGTCCTCGTAGTCCCCGCGCCAGCCGTCCCCGTCGTTGTTGTCCACGTACACCCGCCAGGACACGCCCGCCGACTGCAGCGCCTCCGGGTAGGTCTGCCAGGCCCGGTTGCCCGAGGTCTCGCCGCCGTTCGCGGTCACCCCGTCCGACGTGCCGGTCCACAGGTAGAGCCGGTTGGGCGTGGTCGGGCCCATCACCGAGCAGTGGTAGTTGTCGCAGAGGGTGTAGTTGCTGGCCAGCGACCACTGCCAGGGGATCTCCTCACCCGTCAGGTAGTTCATGGTGGCGCTGCCCTTGGCCGGGACCCAGTTGTTGTACCGCCCGCCGTTCCACGCGCCGGTCCCGGTGGCGTAGCCGTGGTCGAGGCCGGTGGTGGTCTGGGCGACGGTGGTGACGTGGTTGGGCTTGTAGACCGCGGCGCCGCTCGGCTGGGAGAAGACGTTCGTGCCGTTCGGGAAGCGCAGCGCCTGCTTGTCGTTGAAGCCGCGCACTCCCGGCATCGCGCCGTAGTAGTGGTCGAAGGCGCGGTTCTCCTGCATCAGGATCACCACGTGCTTGAGGTCGGCCATCGTGCCGGCGAAGCCCTCGGGCAGCACGTACGCCGCCGAGCCGCTCGCGTCGCCCGAAGTCGCCGCCCAAGCCGCGGCCCCGGCCCCGCCCATCGCGGCCACTCCGCCGAACAGGCCCATGGCCTTGAGCATGCCGCGGCGGGAGAGCCCTGATCCGAGCACCTCCGGCGGGATCGTCACGCCCGAAGGCGAATCAATGGGCTGGGATGCCTCGTCGGCGGCCATCGCATGCTCCTCGTGCGGGAACGGTCAAGGAAAAGCAAAACCGCAGGGAGTCAAAGCGGCGCGGGTGAACGCGCGTTGAATGTGAGACGTCAGATGGCCGATCCCGACCCGAGACGTCGGATTCGGTAGCCGACTGCGCGCAGTGGGCCGGATTCGCGAACGGGCACGACTACGCTGCGCCGCCGCTCCGTCGCCTCACGTATGTTCAGGTTCTTTCAGTCGTGCCGCGGCAGCAGTGTGCGCGCCACGTCCCCGGCCTTCACGTCGAAGGCCACGAGGTCTGAGACGTACCGGTCCACCGCGACCTCGATGACGCTCCCGTCGCGGATCGCGGTGGTGCGAGAGATCTGCAGCAGCGGGCTCGAGCGGCGCACGCCGAGCAGCCTGGCGTCCTCGCTGGAGGCGGCGACCGCCTCGATCCGGTGCCCGCCGAGCACGACATCGAACCCTGCGTCGGCCAGGCCGCCGAAGACCGACGGCGCGTCCTGCGCCAGCGCCTCGATCGCCGGAAGCACCAGCGGGGCCCAGGTGGAGCGCTCGATCATGGCCGGCTGCCCGTCCAGGGTGCGCACCCGGACGAAGCGCAGCACCGTCTCGCCCAGCCGGATCCCGAGCAGCCGCGCCTCGCGCGCCGTGGCGCCGTCCCGCTCCCGGTGCACGATCCGCCCCGCCGCGGTCCGCCCGTGGGTCGCAGCCCACTGCGAGAACGGCCGCAGCTCGCCCACGGTCTGGGCCCGATGCCCCGCCTGCACCAGCCAGCCGGAGTTGGGCCGGGACACCAGCAGCCCGCGCCGGGCCAGCGCCGCCAGCGCCGTACGCACCCGCGCACGCGTCGTGGCGTACTGCTCGGCCAGGGCCTGCTCACTCGGCAGCCGCCGCCCGGCCGGATAGCTCCCGTCCGCGATCCGCCGCTCTATCTCGGCCGCGAGGGCCGCGTGGGCGCTGGGCATGGGCGGGCCGTCCGCTTCGAAGACGATCGAAGGCCCAGGCCAGCACTAGCTGACCTGGGCCTTCGCGAGCGAGCCTCCTATCGGAATCGAACCGATGACCTACGCATTACGAGTGCGTCGCTCTGACCGACTGAGCTAAGGAGGCGTGGACCGGGACATGGTGATGATCCCGACCGCTGCAACAGTGTAGCGGACCTATACGGTCTGCTGGCAAACGGTTCCGGACGCGGGCTCGGTGCCGTTCAGGAAGTAGGCGTCCACGGCCGAGTCGATGCAGCTCGAGCCGCGGCGGTAGGCGGTGTGGCCGGCCCCGTTCATGGTCAGCAGACGGCCGCTGCTGAGCTGGGAGGCCAGCTGCTGGGCCCAGGCGTACGGGGTGGCCGGGTCGTTGGTGGTGCCCACGACCAGGATGGGCGCGGCGCCCTGGGCGGCGATCCGGTGCGGGGTGTCGGTGGGCTTGGCGCCCCAGTAGGCGCAGGGCAGGCTGGACCAGTCGACCATCGCCCCGAAGAACGGCGCGTCCTTCTCGAAGGTCGGCAGCTCCGCCTCGATCTGCTGCACCGAGGTGGCCTCGTCCGGGTGGTCCACGCAGTTGACCGCGTAGTTGGCCTCGGCCTCGTTGTCGGTGTAGTGCCCGTTCTGCCGGTCGTTGTACGCGTCGGCCATGGACAGCAGCACCGAGCCGTCGCCGCCGAAGGCCCGGCTCAGCGCGATGCGCAGGTCCGGCCACCAGCCCTGGTCGTACATGGCCACCGAGATGCCGGTCAGCGCGTAGGCCTCGTCCAGCTTGCGGGTCCCGTCGCCCTTGACCGGGTTCGCCTCGAGCCCGGCCACCCAGCTCTTGAGCCTGGTGAACGCGGCGTTCGGGTCGCTGCCGAGGACGCAGTCGCTCTGCTTGGCGCAGTCGGCCAGGAACAGCCGCAGCTCCTTGTCGAAGGAGACCGCCTGGGTCAGGTTCTCCTGCTCGGCCGTCAGGTCCGGGTCGATGGCGCCGTCGAGCACCACGTGCCCGACCCGCTGCGGGAACTCCTCGGCGTAGACCGCGCCCAGGAAGGTGCCGTAGGACTTGCCGAGGTAGGTGAGCTTCTCGTCGCCCAGCGCGGCGCGCAGGATGTCCATGTCCCGCGCGGCGTAGGTCGTGCCGACGTAGGGCAGCAGCTTGCCGGACTTGGCCTCGCACTGCCGCGCGAAGAACTTCGCCTGCGCTTCGACCTGAGCCACCTGCTGCGCGTTCACCGGGGCCGGCGGCTCGTCGATGAAGGTGTCCATCTGGCTGTCGCTCAGGCACTCGACCGGGTCGGACTTGCCCACCCCGCGCGGGTCGAAGCCGACCAGGTCGTAGCGGGCCAGCACGGCCGCGTCCACCACGTCGCCCGAGGTCGCGTACTGCAGCCCGGATCCGCCGGGGCCGCCCGGGTTGACCAGCAGCGAGCCGAGCCGGTGCGCCTGGTCGGCGGCCGGCTTGCGCACCACCGCGATCCCGATGGTCGTGCCCTGCGGGTCGGCGTAGTCGAGCGGGACCTTCAGCGTGCTGCACTGGTAGCCGTTGTCGCACGAGGCCCAGGTCAGTTTCTGGCCGTAGAACTGAGCCAGGTTCGGCGCGGTGCCCGTGGTCAGCCCGGGCTTGCCGGTGAACCCGGCCGTGTGCGTGTCCGAGGCGGTGCAGCCGGCCAGAGGCAGCGCGAGCACGACGGCGCCCAGGGACAGGTAGCGCATGGCGGCACGAGGCGTCATCGGCGAATCCCTTCGGAGAACTGACGGCCTGTCGGCCGGCTTCCCGCGGTGCTCGGCGTCTGCGCCGCACAGTGCGTCAACCGTACTGCCTCTGTGTGACACCACGGCGCGTCGAGAGGGCGGAACGGGGGATGTCGCAGAGCCGACCGAGCGACGCAGAGCCCGGTCCCACCCGGTCGGGCGATCAAGGTCTGATGATCTTGATGACGGGTTGCGGGGCACGCCCGCTCAGCCGAGTGAGACCGCCATCGCCTCGACCGCGAGCAGCGGGGCCACGTTCGCCGCGATGGCCTGACGCGCGCCCAGGATCGCGTCGACCCGCCGCAGCGTCTCCTCCGGCCGGGAACCCGCCGCGATCTCGGCCACCTGCGCCCGCTGGTCGGCGTGCACCGGCTCCGGGCCGTGCCCCGCGCCCGAGCCGCCGGTCAGCTGCACCGCGAGCACGTCGCGGTAGAACGCCAGCAGGTCGGACAGCGCCCGGTCAAGGCAGTCGCGCTGAATCCGGGTCAGCCGCCGCTTCTGCCGCCCCTCGAGCTCCTTGAGCAGCCCGGCCGAGCCGGCCACCCCGCGCGCCGAACCCGCGCCCTTGCCCTGGCCGTAGCCGAGCGCGAGCTTGAGCTCCTCGGTCTCGGTGACGTCGAGGCCCTCGGTGGCCGCCTTGGCCTCCGCCTCCGCCGCGTCCACCAGCGCCTGCGCGGCGCCCAGGGCCCGGCCGAGGTCGCGCGCCTCCACCGGCAGCCGCAGCACCGCCGCGCGCCGGGCCGCGGCCTGCGGGTCGAGCACGAGCGCGCGGGCCCGCTCGTAGTCGCCCTGGGCCGCCCGGGCCGCGAGCAGCGCCTGCTCCGGCCCGACCCCGGCCCGCTCGACCAGCGCCTCGGCCACGTCCGCGGCGGCCGGGGTGCGCAGGTTCAGCTGCCGGCAGCGGGAGAGGATGGTGGGCAGCAGGTCCCGGCTGGAGGGCGCGCACAGGATCCACACCGTGCGGGCGGAGGGCTCCTCGATCCCCTTGAGCAGTACGTTCGCCGCGCCCTCGGTCAGCCGGTCGGCGTCCTCGAACACGATGATCTGCCAGCGCCCGCCGGACGGGGCCATCGCGCAGTCGCGCACGAGCTTGCGCGCGACGTCCACGCCGATGCTGAGCTGGTCGCTGCGCACCACCGAGACGTCCGCGTGCGTACCGCCGAGCGTGGTGCGGCACTGCGGGCAGCGTCCACAGCCCGGCCGCGGCCCGGTGCACTGCAGCGCCGCGGCGAACGCGCGGGCGGCCAGGCCCGTGCCGGAGCCGGGCGGACCGGTCAGCAGCCAGGCGTGCGTCATCGCGTTCACGCTCGCTCCGGTGGCGCCGCCGAGCACCCGCCGGGCCGCCACCGCCGCCCGTCCGAGCCGGCCGACCGCCTCGGGCTGGCCGATCAGCTCAGCCCAGACCGCCCCGACGGCCGGCTCCCCGGACTCGTCCACCGGCGCCGCCTCCGCGTCGGCCAGCTCGCCCCAGGCCGCCGCCGCGGCGTCGTCCTCGGGCTGCCCGCCGCCCTCGTCCCCGTCGGCGTCGGCGTACGCGTCATCCTCGGCGCCGTACTCCTCGCCGTATTCGTCCTCGAAGTCGTCGTCGCTCATGCGCCCTCGCCCGCCGACGCGTCCGCGCCGCCCGCCTCCGGCTCGGTCTGGACCACGCTGGACTCGACCGCGCCGCTCTCCTCCGGCTCGAGCCCGCCGAGCCGCATCAGGTCGTCGGTCAGGCTCGGGGCCTGACGCGCCTGCTCCTGCGCCGCCTTCGCCGCGGCGGCCGCGAGCCTGGCCCGTTCCTTGGCCCTGGCCTCGGCCTGACGCACCGCCAGCTCCGCCTCGCGCCGCCGCAGGGCGTCCTGGCGGCTCTGGATCCGCAGCTCCTGCTCGCGCCGGTCGGCCTCGCGCCGCTGCGTCTCGGTGCGCTCGCTCTGCTCGGCCTCGGCGTGCGACCTGGCCTCCTGCTCCGCCGCCTCGCGCTCGGACCGCTCCTTCGCGGCCGCGCGCAGCCGCTCCTGCTCGGCCGCCTGACGCTCCGCCAGCTCCTCTTCCCGCGCCCGGCGGTCCTCGGCCTCGGCGGTCGCCCTGGCCTCGGCCTCCTCGGCCACCCGCGCCTGCTGGAACTCCCGCTCCCTGGCGATCGCCGCCGCCAGCGCGGCCGCGCGCTTGGCGGCCGCCTCGGTCTCCTCGGCGGACAGCGGCAGCAGCCCGTCCAGCCGGTCCTGGATCGCGCCGGTCAGTATCTGCGGGCCCTGGTTCGCGTCGATCACCAGGTAGCGCTCGGGGTCCTGCTTGGACCGGGCCAGGAAGGTCGCGCGCACCCGCTCGTGGAAGTCCCCGGCCTCGGCCTCGAGCTTGTCCGGCACGCCGGTGCGCTCCTCCCGCCGGGCCCGGGCCACGGCCGGATCCAGGTCGAGCAGCACCACCAGGTCAGGGCGCACCCCGTCGGTGGCGAACGCCGAGAGCGCCACGACGTCCTCGGCCGCCAGCCCCCGCCCGCCGCTCTGATAGGCCACGGAGGAGTCCACGTGCCGGTCCGTCAGTACGACCGCGCCGCGCTCGAGCGCCGGACGCACCACCGTCTCCATGTGGTCCGCCCGGTCCGCCGCGAACAGCAGCGCCTCGGCCCGCGCCCCGAGCCGGTGCTCGCGTGCGTGCAGCACCAGGTTGCGCACCTCGTCGCCCAGGGGCGTCCCGCCCGGCTCGCGCGTGGTCACCACCTCGAAGCCGCGCCCGCGCAGCCAGGCCGCGACCGCGGAGATCTGGGTGGACTTGCCCACCCCGTCGCCGCCCTCGACCGCGATGAACCACCCCGCGTACGCACGCTCCGGCCCACCGGCGACCCGTGAGGGGCCGCCGGGCCGCCAACGCCGTCCGCGCAACTTCCCGACCATGCGGACAAGGCTACTTCGGTCCGGCGACAATCAGGTCACTCGGACTTGTCGGCCGAGCTCTTCTTCGCCGCCGTGGACTTCTTGGCGACCGTCTTCTTCGCCGCGGTCTTCTTGGCCGTCGTGGTCTTGGCAGCCGTCTTCTTCGCCGCCGTCTTCTTCGCGGTCTTCTTCGCCGGACCCTTGGCCCGCTTCTCCGCGAGCATGCCGAAGGCCTGTTCCACCGTCAGCTCCTCGACCGTGGTGCCGCGCGGGACGGTCACGTTCGTCTCGCCGTCGGTCACGTACGCGCCGAACCGCCCGTCCTTGGCCACCACCGGCTTGCCGGTCTCCGGGTCCTCGCCGAACGCCCGCAGCGGGGGCTTGGCCGCGCCGCGCCGCCCGAACTGCTTGGGCTGCGCGTAGACGGCCAGCGCCTCGTCCAGGGTGATGTCGAAGATCTGCTCCTCGCCGGAGAGCGAGCGCGAGTCCTCACCCTTGCGCAGGTACGGCCCGAACCGCCCGTTCTGCGCGGTGATCTCCTCGCCCGACTCCGGATCGACGCCCACCACCCGCGGCAGCGCGAGCAGCCTGAGCGCGTTGGCCAGGTCGATCGCCTCGAGGTCCATGGACTTGAACAGGGAGGCGTTGCGCGGCTTGACCGCGTTCTTCCCGGTCTTCGGCGCGTCCTCGGGCAGCACCTCGGCCACGTACGGCCCGTAGCGCCCGTCCTTGGCCACGATCTGGTAGCCGGTCGCCGGGTCGGTGCCGAGGTCCCGGTCCCCGCTGGGCCGGGCCAGCAGCTCCTCGGCCAGCTCCGGGGTGAGCTCGTCCGGCAGCGTCCCGTCCGGCACGTTCGCGCGTCCGAGCGAGTTGCCCTCGGCGTCGTAGCGCTCGATGTAGGGCCCGTACTTGCCCACCCGCAGCGCGATGCCCTCGGCGATCGGGAAGGTGTTGGTCTCGCGGGCGTCGATCTCGTTGAGCTTGTCCGAGATCAGATCCTTGAGGCCGCCCTCGCCGAAGTAGAAGTTCTTCAGCCACGGCACCCGCTCGGCCTCGCCCCGGGCGATCCGGTCGAGGTCCTCCTCCATGTGGGCGGTGAACTCGTAGTCGACCAGGTCGCTGAAGTGCTTCTCGAGCAGCCCGACCACGGAGAAGGCCAGGAACGAGGGCACCAGCGCGGTGCCCTTCTTGAACACGTAGCCGCGCTGCTGGATCGTGTCGACGAAGGTGGCGTAGGTGGACGGGCGTCCGATCTCGCGCTTCTCCAGGTCCTCGACCAGGCTCGCCTCGGTGTAGCGGGCCGGCGGCTTGGTGGAGTGGTCCTCCGCGGCGAGCTCGGCCGCGCGCAGCGCCTGCCCCTCGCTCACGTCCGGCAGCCGCCGGTCCTGGTCGTCGAGCTGCGCGTCCGGATCGTCCGAGCCCTCCACGTAGGCCTTCATGAAGCCGTGGAAGGTGATGACCTTGCCGGAGCAGGTGAACTCGGCCACCCGTCCGTCCGACGCGGTGCCGCCGACCCGGATGGTCACCGAGTTGCCGATCGCGTCCTTCATCTGCGAGGCGACCGTGCGCTTCCAGATCAGCTCGTAGAGCCGGAACTCGTCCCCGCTCAGCTTCGTGCTCGCCGGGGTGCGGAAGGTGGTGCCGGAGGGCCGGATCGCCTCGTGCGCCTCCTGCGCGTTCTTGACCTTGGAGGTGTAGGTGCGCGCCTTGTCCGGCAGGTAGTCCGCCCCGTACAGCTCCGTGACCTGCGCGCGGGCCGCGGTCACGGCCGTCTCGGAGAGGGTCACCGAGTCGGTACGCATATAGGTGATGAAGCCGTTCTCGTACAGCTTCTGCGCCACCGACATGGTCCGCTGCGCCCCGAAGCCGAGCTTGCGGCTCGCCTCCTGCTGAAGCGTGGTGGTGCGGAACGGCGCGGAGGGGGAGCGCCGGTAGGGCTTGCGGTCGATCGCGTTGACCGTGAACGCCGCCCCGGTGAGCCCGGCGGCCAGCGCGGCCGCCCCGGCCTGGTCCAGGTGCAGCGCGTCCGCCCGGCCCAGCTGCCCGTCGGCGCCGAAGTCGCGGCCCTGGGCCACCCGCTTGCCGTCCACCGCCACGAGCCTGGCGCCCATGGTGCGCGGGTCGTCCTGGGCCCGGTCGGTGTCGAACAGCGCGGTCAGGTCCCAGTACTCGGCCGAACGGAAGGCCATCCGCTCCCGCTCGCGCTCGACCACCAGACGCGTGGTCACCGACTGCACCCGGCCGGCCGAGGTCCCGCTGGCGATCTTGCGCCAGAGCACCGGCGAGATCTCGAACCCGTAGATCCGGTCGAGCACCCGGCGCGCCTCCTGCGCCTCCACCAGCTGGTCGTTGATGGTGCGCAGCTGGTGCAGGGAGCCCTGGATGGCGTCCTTGGTGATCTCGTGGAAGACCATCCGGTGGTACGGGATCTTCGGGTTCAGCGCCTTGAGCAGGTGCTGGGCGATGGCCTCGCCCTCGCGGTCCTCGTCCGTCGCGAGCAGCAGCTCGTCGGACTCGCGCACCAGTTTGCGCAGCTTGGCGATGTGCGCGTCCTTGTTCTCCGAGATCACGTAGAACGGACGGAAGTCGTGGTCCAGGTCCACGCCCAGGTTCGCCCACGGGGAAGCCTTCTCCTCGTCGGTGAGCTTGTCCCTGGTCTCCTTGTTGGGCAGGTCGCGAATGTGCCCGATGCTCGCCTCGACCGTGTAACCCGGCCCGAGGTAGCCCGCGATCGTCTTCGCCTTGGCGGGCGACTCGACGATCACGAGACGGCGCAGGTCACTCGCGCTCTTGCTGCTCGGCGGCACGGTCGTTGCGTCCTTCCGGTTCTCACTGTCCTCTGGGTGGCGTCACGGGCCTCGCCACGCGCGGGAGATACCCCGGACCTTCCTGATGGAATCACCCGTAGTCCCGTGCCGCGTTGGCGCGCACCCGACTGGGCGCCCGTGACGGGCGCGACACGCCCACCAGGTTACGCCCGCCTGAGCGTCAGTATGGCCAAGCGGGGGCCCGGCTGCGGCCCGTTGCGGGCCCCAACGCCCCCGACAGGTCCGCCGTTCGGCGCATCCGCGCAGGTCAAAACCAAGTCCGCGGCGCCTCAGGAGAGAGTCAGGAAGCCTTCCTCGATCAGCGCGCGCACCGCGTCGAGGGCGCCGGAACGCAGCGTAGCCGGTTCGATCCCGAACTGTCCGGCGATCGCGTCGAGCAGATCGCCCAGCGGCCTGGTCCCGTCGGCCGCGCCGACCACCGCGATCCCGACCGGGTCGATCTCCCCGCTCGCGCGCAGCCCGCCGGTCTGCCGCAGCCGGGTCGCGGCCGGCTCCCAGCCGCCGTCCTCGATCTGCGCGCTCTGCTCGAGCACGACCCCCGGGGCCACGCTCAGCGCCGCGCCCAGCAGCTGCTCGTCGTCGGTGTCGGTGAGGAACTCGTGCCGGGCGAACCACTCGGGCACGTGGGCGCCCAGCGGCTGGTCGATCTGCCTGGTCAGCTCCTCGAGCCGGATGGTGGGCAGCTCGGCGCCGGAGTTGTGCAGGATGATCCAGCCGAAGGCCACCCCCTCGATCCGGTTGGCCGCGAAGTAGTCGAGATAGGCCTGGTAGCGCTCGATGTAACGCGGCGAGTTGTGATCGCCCGAGTCCCGCAGCCACAGCTCGGCGTACTCGGCCGGGTCCTGCAGCTCGCGCTGCACCACCCACGCGTCGCAGCCGGTCCCGCGGATCCAGGGCGCGAGCCGCTCGCGCCAGTCCTGCCCGGCCACGTGCAGCCAGTTGGCCAGCACGTGGCAGTAGCCGCCCTCGGCCAGGTGCCGCGGCGCCTGCTCCAGGAACCTGCGGCACAGCTCGTCGCCCGGCAGCCCCGCGTCGCGGTAGGTGAACCGCCCCTGCCCGGCCGCCGACTCGGGCGAGATGACGAACGGCGGGTTGGACACGATCAGGTCGAAGCGCTCGTCCTCGACCGGCTCGAACAGGCTCCCCCCGCGCAGCTCGATCCGCTCGCCCTCCAGCGGCCCGAGCGAGAGCGCCGCGGTGAGCCGGGCGAAGTCGAGGGCGCGCAGGTTCAGGTCCGTCGCGGTCACCCGGCGCGCGTGCCGGGACAGATGCAGCGCCTGCACGCCGCAGCCCGTCCCCACGTCCAGGGCGCTCTCGACGTTCTCACGCACCGTCAGCTGAGCCAGCGTGGTCGAGGCCCCGCCGACACCGAGCACGTAGTCGGGCCGCATCGGCGCGTTGCGTCCGGTCACCAGGCCCGCGCCGAGGTCGGAGACGAGCCACCAGTCCACGTCCGACTCGCCGTAGGGCCGGATGTCCACCAGCGCGCGTACGGTGCCGTCCGTGCGGTCCTCGGCCACCAGCCCGCCGGCCATCGCGTCCTCGAGGGGGAGCGCCGCCGCGGCCGCGTCCCGGTTCACGTCCTCCTGCAGCACGAACAGCTTGGTGAGCGTGGCCACCGGCGAGTCGTCCTCGGCCACCGCGTACGACGCCGCCACCGACTCGTTGCGCCCGAGCGCCGCGTACGCCGTCGCGCCCATCGCCTCCAGGCAGCCGTCGACCGTGTACTGGGCCTTCTCCAGTGCGGTGCGCAGCCGCTCGATCGCCGCCGGATCCCGCATCAGCTCGCTCATGCCCACCAGCCTACTTGGCCTGCCCCGGCCCGCCCGGCGAGGCGTCGGGCCGGGTGCACGGACGCCTGCGGCGAAGCGTCGGGCCCGGCACGCATTCGCGTACCGGGCCCGACTCCGTCTCACGTGCTCTTACCTATTACCTATTACCTACTACTTACTACTTACTACTTACTGCCTACTTGCGGCTTGGGTGCCTTGCCGCTTCGCTTCGTCACGCAGCGCTGGTCGCGCCGTCGTGGTCCAGGCTCGGCGTGCCCTGGTTGGGCAGCTCCGGCTTGACCGCGATGGACTTGCGCTTGGAGTTCCACACCGCACCCGCGATGATCAAAAACGCCGCCGCCGCGATCAGCCCGCGCACGGCCGGGTTGCTGCCCGTGCCCAGCGAAAGCCCCACGATGGCCGGGGCCACCAGCAGCGAGACCAGGTTCATCACCTTGATCAGCGGGTTGATCGCCGGGCCCGCGGTGTCCTTGAACGGGTCGCCGACGGTGTCGCCGATGATCGTGGCCTCGTGCGCGTCGGAACCCTTGCCGCCGTGGTGCCCGTCCTCCACCAGCTTCTTCGCGTTGTCCCAGGCGCCGCCGGAGTTGGCCAGGAAGACCGCCATCAGCGTGCCGGTGCCGATCGCGCCGGCCAGGTAGGAGCCGAGCGCGCCGACGCCGAGGGAGAAGCCCACCGCGATCGGCGCCATCACCGCGAGCAGGCCCGGGGTGACGAGCTCACGCAGCGAGTCGCGGGTGCAGATGTCCACCACGCGCCCGTACTCCGGCCGCGCGGTGCCCTCCATGATCCCGGGGATCTCGGCGAACTGCCGCCGCACCTCGAACACCACCGCGCCCGCCGCCCGGGAGACCGCGTTGATCGCCAGCCCGGAGAACAGGAAGACGACCGCGGCGCCGATCAGCAGGCCGACCAGGTTGCGCGGGTCGGCCACGTTGAGGATGCCGAGGTACTGCAGGTCGCCCGCGACCGAGCTGCTCGGCGAGTAGCCCTTCTGCGCCACGGCCTGGGTGACCGCATCCTGGAAGGAGCCGAACAGCGCCGTGGCCGCGAGCACCGCCGTGGCGATCGCGATGCCCTTGGTGATCGCCTTGGTGGTGTTGCCCACCGCGTCCAGCGAGGTCAGCACCTGGGCCGCCTCGCCGTGCACGTCGCCGGACATCTCGGCGATGCCCTGCGCGTTGTCCGAGACCGGACCGAAGGTGTCCATCGCCACGATCACGCCGACCGTGGTCAGCAGACCGGTGCCCGCCAGCGCGACGCAGAAGAGCGAGAGCATGATCGAGCCGCCGCCGAGCAGGTAGGCGCCGAACACGCCGGCGCCGATCAGCATGGCCGAGTAGACCGCGGACTCCAGGCCGAGCGAGATGCCGGAGAGGATGACCGTGGCCGCCCCCGTGAGCGAGGTCTTGCCGACGTCCTTGACCGGCCGGAACGCGGTGTCGGTGAAGTAGCCGGTCAGCTGCTGGATCGCGACTGCGACCACGATGCCGATGATCACCGAGACCAGCGCGATCACCTGCGGGTCTCCCGTGCCCCTGGCAGTGGCGTTGGTCAGCCCCGACATGGAGCTCGGCAGGTAGGCGAAGGCCACCACGGCCACCAGGACCACGGACGCCGCCGCGGACAGGAAGAATCCGCGGTTGATCGACTGCATACCGGAGCGGTCGCCCGGTCGCGGGTTGACCGCGAAGATGCCGATCACCGCGGTGAGCACGCCGACCATGGGTACGAGCAGCGGGAAGACCAGGCCCTGGTTGCCGAAGGCCGCCGTGCCCAGGATGAGCGCGGCGACCAGCATCACGGCGTACGACTCGAACAGGTCCGCCGCCATGCCGGCGCAGTCCCCGACGTTGTCGCCCACGTTGTCCGCGATGGTCGCGGCGTTGCGCGGGTCGTCCTCGGGAATGCCCTTCTCGACCTTGCCGACCAGGTCGGCGCCGACGTCCGCGGCCTTGGTGAAGATGCCGCCGCCGACACGCATGAACATGGCCAGCAGCGCGGCGCCGAAGCCGAAGCCCTCGAGCACCTTGGGCGCCTCGCCCTGGTAGGCGATCACCACGATCGCGGCCCCGAACAGGCCGAGGCCGACCGTGAACATGCCGACCACCCCGCCGGTCCGGAAGGCGATCCGGGTGGCCCGGTTCGCCCCCGACTCCCTGGCGGCCGCCGCCACCCGCACGTTCGCCCGCACCGCGAGCCGCATGCCCACGGTGCCGGTGACCGCCGAGAAGCCGGCGCCCAGCAGGAAGAACACGGAACGCCCGATACGCACGTTCCAGTTGTCCGCGGGCAGCGCCAGCAGCAGGAAAAAGGCCACTGCGGCGAAAATGGATAGGGTACGGAACTGCCGCGCCAGATAGGCGGTGGCGCCTTCCTGAACCGCTCCGGCGATCTCCTTCATCTTCTCGGTGCCCTCGCTGGCCGCGTTGACCTCGCGCACCAGGTAGCCCGCAACGGCGAGGGCTGCCAGCGCGACGATCGCGACCAGGATGACCAGTGTGAAGTTGCCGCCGGACAGGCTCGGCGCGGCAGCCAGTGTCGGCTCTGAGAGCCGGAGCATCGCGTCCTCCTTGACGTAGTCGCCCCTGATTCCGTCAAGGAGAGCTGAGTGGGACTCCTGACAGTGCGGAGCGTTCAGTGGCTCCGGAGTTTACGCACGAGCTCTGGCTTAGACCAGCGCCGCGTGAGGAGTTGATCACGTAAGGACATGTGATCCACGTCTCAACGAGCGGTAATGGCGCCCCCACCGCCACCCCCGGACGTCGAAGTTCACCCCTGCGGGTGCCCCTGGTCATCATCAGACGTCTGCTTTGTAGAGGATGCTCCGGAGAAGTGGCGCACGGTGACGTATCGTCCGATGTGGGTGGCGCGAAGGGGTCGTCCG
>NZ_JAGSOG010000910.1 GCF_018139695.1 Actinospica durhamensis
GGGGAAGTTCTTCTCGTAGACCTTCACGGCGTCCTCGGCGTACTCCTTGCCGAAACCGCCGTCGAACAGCACGAATTCCATCTGCGCGCCGTCATTGACGCCCAGCGGGTTCTTCGCGGTCTTCTTGCCCGCCTTGGCCTTCTCCTGGTCCTCCCCGCCCCCGCTGGCGCACGCGGACAGGAAACTCATCGTCGGTACGGACAACAGGCCGAGCGCGGCGGACCGCTTGATCAGAGCGCGGCGGCCGACGCCGGTGGTGCTCTTGTCGCCGGCGCCGGTGTTCTCGGCGGAAGTGGATCCCATGCTCAAGTCCTCGCCTTCTCCAGGACTCAGGCGGTGAACCGGATCCTTCCCGGCACCGCGTTCGGGTCAAGCTGGGT
>NZ_JAGSOG010000911.1 GCF_018139695.1 Actinospica durhamensis
CGTCCATGATCTCGTCGCGCATCGACTCGTCGAGGTTTCCGGTCGGTTCGTCGGCGAGCAGCACCTTCGGCTCCTTCACCAGGGCCCGCGCGATGGCCACCCGCTGCTGCTGACCGCCGGACATCTCGCCGGGCAGATGCCCGAGCCGCTCGCCGAGCCCCACCGAGGCGAGCGCCTCGGCGGCCTTCTCCCGGCGCTCCTTCGCCCTCACCCCGAGCGGGACGAGCGCGGTCTCGACGTTCTCCTGCGCGGTGAGCGTGGGGATCAGGTTGAAGGACTGGAAGACGAAGCCGATGTTCTCGCTGCGCACCCGGGTGAGCCGGGCCTCGGGCAGCTTGGCCAGGTCGGTCCCGTCGAGGAGGATCTCGCCGGAGCTGGGC
>NZ_JAGSOG010000912.1 GCF_018139695.1 Actinospica durhamensis
GTGCAGCACCAGCTCGACGTGCCGCAGTTGCGGGCGTACGCCATGGCCGCGAGCGCGGCCGGTGTGCCGGTGGTCGAGGTCGGGCACGGCAACGGGCTCGGCGCGTCCTCGCGGCAGATCGGACACGCGCGTCTGGACGACACAACGATGCTGGAGACCGTCCGGCAGGCCCTGACAGCGGGCACCAGCCGGATGGGCGTGTTCATGGTCCCCGGCAGGGGAACCGGCGCGGTCATCCGCCAGGCCGCCGACTGCGGCGCGGACGTGGTGCGGATCGCTGCGCACTGCACCGAGGCCAACGTGATGCGCCGCCATCTGGGCATCGTGCGCGAGCTGGGCCCGGAGGCACAGGCCGTCCTCCTGATGAGCCACATGACCAG
>NZ_JAGSOG010000913.1 GCF_018139695.1 Actinospica durhamensis
GCTCGAGCAGCTCCTCGGCCCGGCCGCGGCGCTCGTTCTTGGCGACGCCCCTGAGCTTCAGGGCGAGTTCGATGTTCTTGCCCGCGGTCAGCCACGGGAACAGCGCGTGCTCCTGGAACATCAGCGCCGGGCGGCCGTCCGTGGTGATGGTGCCGCCGCTGGGCCGGTCCAGCCCCGCGACCAGGTTCAGCAGCGTGGACTTGCCGCAGCCCGAGGCACCCAGGAGGGTGACGAACTCGCCGGGTGCGACGTCGAGGCTGATGTCGTCCAGCACGAGCTGCTGCCCGGCGGGACCCGGGTACCACTTCGAGACGTGCTCGATCCGGGCGGCGTGCGTGGCCGCCTCGGTGCCGTCGGCGGCCTTGGCGAGGGTCGTGGCC
>NZ_JAGSOG010000914.1 GCF_018139695.1 Actinospica durhamensis
GCCTGGGGCCGGGGCATGCCGGTGGAACCGCTGGTGAACGGGTTGTTGCCGGGGCGCGGGCCGCGCGGGCGCTCGCCGCCGGGACGCGGGCCGGAGCCCGCCGGACGGGGGCCGCCCTCGGGCCGGTTGGAGCGACGCTCCTCGCGCTGCTGGCCGCCCTGGTTGGGCTGGCCGCCGCCCTGGCCGCCCTGGTTGGGCTGGTTGCCCTGGCTGCTCGGACCGCCCTGGCTGCTCGGAGCGCCCTGGGCCGGAGCCGCGGGCGGCGGGGCCGCCGGGCCGGGCTTGGGTGCGGCCGGTCCCGGACGCGGGCCGGGGGCCGACGCGGCGGGACGGGACTGGTTCTGGTTCTGGTTCTGCGCGGGCGCCGACGGGGTGGTCG
>NZ_JAGSOG010000915.1 GCF_018139695.1 Actinospica durhamensis
GAATGTGCGCGCCGCAATATCCATGAGGTACATGCGCGCCGCCGCCAGCGAACGCTTGCGCGCCGGTGCGGCAGGTGCAGCGGGCTTGGGCGCCTCGGGTTGCGGCTCGGCCACCTGAACGAAGACGGGCTCGCTGGCAACATCGGTTGCGCGTTGGATGAAACCAGCCTGCACCAGATCGAATACGGCCTGCGCTTCCAGTCCGAGCTGGCCGGCACGCACGGCAAGGTCCTCGCCCGTGACTTGCCCATCCACCATGATGAGAAGCGCGCGGCTTGAGCGACTGAGCGCGCCGCCGCGCGTAGCGATTTCACGTCGCCCCGCGTCGGTTTTTTCGAATCGTGCAGATAACCCTAACCCCTGCATGGCAGCCCCCTAT
>NZ_JAGSOG010000916.1 GCF_018139695.1 Actinospica durhamensis
TCCTGCCAGAAGATCTTCTTAGTCAGAATCCTTCTATCAGGCGCTCCGCGCTCTATGCTGCCGCCGTCCGCAACCTCCATGAATGCCCGATCCGCCCGCTATGCGTCGCTGAGATCAGCTGAGTGCGCCGTTTACCGAAACCCGGGCAACGCCGTCATGATGCGGCTCTGGAGCAAGTCCGATGGCAGTTGGCTCACCAGGGAGATATTCCCGAAGGGCAACCGCCTCTACTACTCCAGTCGTAGATCGTTACTGACGTGAAGTCAGCTACGTTGCGCTGCAATGGATCTACGGTTGGCGACTGCCTTGGCGTCGGGTGGGCGCACGCAGGCCGCCCCGTGATCATGGTGTTGTGACG
>NZ_JAGSOG010000917.1 GCF_018139695.1 Actinospica durhamensis
GGCCTCGACCCGGCACCCGAGGTCGCCGAGACCCTACGCGTCGCACGCGAGCACGGGACGCGGGCCGGGCTGGAGCGGGTGCGGGCGCTGGAGGAGCACACCGACCCCGGGTCGGTCGAGGCGCGCCACGCCCAGCAGCGCGAACGCTCCTACGCCCGCATCGGTGTTGCGGCGGACGGGGAGATGCACCGGTGTGAGATCCTGCTCGACCCCGCCCGCGGCGCGGTACTCCAAGCCGCGGTGGAGTTGCAGGTCGCGGAAATGATCCGGGCCCGGCAGTTCGACGGCACCGAACTCGCACCCCAGGACGTGCGCACGACCG
>NZ_JAGSOG010000918.1 GCF_018139695.1 Actinospica durhamensis
ATGTGACCGAAGGACGCGCCCGCGGGCTCGCGCAGGACGCCCGACTCCTCGCGACGGTGCCGCAGCTCGAGCGGGAGCTGTGCTCGGGAAGCGTCGGGCAGGATTCCGTACGGGCGGTGGCGCGCACGGTCAAGGCGGTGCGCCGCACGGGCCTCGACCCGGCACCCGAGGTCGCCGAGACCCTGCGCGTCGCACGCGAGCACGGGACGCGGGCCGGGCTGGAGCGGGTGCGGGCGCTGGAGGAGCACACCGACCCCGGGTCGGTCGAGGCGCGCCGCGCCCAGCAGCGTGAGCGCTCCTTCGCCCGGATCG
>NZ_JAGSOG010000919.1 GCF_018139695.1 Actinospica durhamensis
TACCTGCGCAAAGCCGCACCCGACGTGCTCGCCACCGCCCGCGCCCAACGCTGGGACCCCGCCGAGGTACTCAAAGTCCTGATCACCGAGGAGGTCGTCGGACGCGACGCCGCCACCCGGCGGCTCCCGGAGGAGTCCACCATCCCCGAGGCGACACAGAACGCGCTGGTCTCCGGCGCACGACCGCGAACTTCCCCACCGGCAAGACCCTCGGCTCCTGGCGCCCGGAGGAGTCCACCATCCCCGAGGCGACACAGAACGCGCTGGTCACCCTCGAATGGATCGGCCGCGCGGAGA
>NZ_JAGSOG010000091.1 GCF_018139695.1 Actinospica durhamensis
ACGGGTACAGGATCGGACTCTGCGACATCAAAGCGACCCCACTCAGCACCGTCGACGAACCCCCACCGGTCCACCGCAGCGTGCCGTCCAGCGGCACCTGCGAAGGCGAAAGCCAACCGGTCGGCAGCGCGGACCAGAGCGTCTGGCTCGTACTCGGGCTCGACGTCGTCGGCGCGCTCGTCGTGGTCGAGGCGGTCGCGACACCGGTCGTGGGCGACGTCGTCGGAGCGGTCGGGGCGGTGGACGCGGAGAACGAGGGCGAGGGCGACGGGCTTGCCGACGTGACGGTCGCCACGGCCGAGCGGGAGGAGTCCGCGGCGGGCACCTTGCCGGAAGAACCGTTGTACTGCAGCGAGAACGCGGCCACCGTGCCCGCCCCGCCGAGTACGGCGACGGTCAGCGCGGAGGCTGCCAGCCGCTGCCGGCTCCGGCGCTGGCGGCCCCGCTTGCGCGCCGCCTCGGCCCCGGGCTTGCGCGCGGCCCCGCCCGCGGAGTCGACCACCCCGGAAAGCAGTTCGTCGAAGTTCTCAGACATTGCGCGCACCCTCCTTCGCAGACGTCTCAGGAGCGGCGGACCGGCCGGGCTCCTCGGTTTCGGCCGCCCTGGGGACGGGGGCGACGGCCTTGCCGCCGCGGGTCTTCGTGGTCTCGGCGCCATCCGCCGCCTCCGGTGCGAACTCGCTCAAGTGAGGGGCCAGAGCCTTGCGACCGCGCACCAGACGCGCCTTCACCGTGCCGGAGGGCACGCCGGTCTCGGCGCATATCTCCGCGACCGAGAGGCCGAGCAGGTGGTGCAGCACGATCACCTGCCGCAGCTCCGGTGCGATCTTCTGCAGCGCGGTGACGATCGCGAGCCGGTCCGGGCTCAGACCCGGTACGTCGTCGCTCTCCGCGGCCTGGCGCCGGTGCGCGGTGAAGCGGTTGGCCGCCTTACGCCACGCGGACACCGAGATCTTGAACGCGACGCTGCGCACCCAGGCCTCGGGGTCGCCGTAGTCGCTGATCCTGCTCCAGTGCTGCCAGGCCCGCGCGAAGGCCTCCTGGACCGCGTCCTCGGCCCCGGAGAGACTTCCCACCATCGCGTAGACCTGGCCGACCACACGACGGAACGACGCGTCGTAGAACTCGTCGAAGTCGAGTTCGCCAGCCATCCCCTGCCCCAGTCCCCTAGTCACCGTCGGCGCACCGCAGCGGGTGCGCTCGATGATGTCACGCCCGTGTGGCACGACCGGTTGTCGGTCGGGCGGATTATTTTTCCCGGGTGCGGACCGGCCGAGCCGAGGGA
This sequence comes from Actinospica durhamensis, assembly GCF_018139695.1. Classification (GTDB taxonomy): domain Bacteria; phylum Actinomycetota; class Actinomycetes; order Streptomycetales; family Catenulisporaceae; genus Actinospica; species Actinospica durhamensis. Next base: position 1,286 of record NZ_JAGSOG010000091.1, read on the forward strand.
GCGTCAGGCGAGGTTCAGGGGGCGCTGCGCAGCGAGGGGCGGTTCTTCGGCGCGGGCAGCGCGGGGGTGGGCCGGACGTGGCCGACGGTCTGGGCGCGGCGGTTGAGCCAGGCCGTCGCCTCGTGCGCGGGCAGCGCCTTGGCCAGCAGCCAGCCCTGGGCGACGTCGCAGCCGAGCTCGGCCAGGCGCTGCCAGGTGACCTGGTCCTCCACACCCTCGGCGACCACCTTCAGGCCGAGGGAGTGGGCCAGATCCACGGTGGAGCGCACGATCGCGGCGTCCTCCTGGTCGTGCACCAGCCGCGCCACGAAGGACTTGTCGATCTTGATCTCGCGCACCGGCACACTGCGCAGCAGCACCAGCGAGGAGTAGCCGGTGCCGAAGTCGTCGAGCGAGAGGTTCACTCCGAGCGCGTCGAGGCGGTGCAGGGTGGCCTTGGCCCGCTCGGGGTCCTGCAGCAGCACCCGCTCGGTGATCTCCAGCTGCAGCGCGGCCGGCGGGACGCGGTGGCGGCGCAGGCCCTCCTGGATCGCGGCGACGAAGTTGGGGCCGTGGATGTCGCGCATCGAGACGTTCACCGCGACCGGCACGGAAAGGCCCGAGCGCCACCAGACCGCGGCCTGGGCCAGCGCCCGCTCGACCACGTACGTGGTGAGCGTCGGCATCAGGCCGGTCTGCTCGGCGAGCTGGACGAACTCCTCCGGGTTGACCGGGCCGCGCCCGGCGTGGTTCCACCGCACCAGGCCCTCGAAGCCGACCACCTGGCCGGTGGCGAAGGCCACCTTCGGCTGGTAGTGCAGCTGGATCTCACCGCCCGCCAGGGCCCGGCGCAGGTCGCCGAGCAGGGCGAGGCGGTCCGGGGTGTTCTGGTCCCGGCCGGCCTCGTAGACCGCGATGCCGGCCCGGGAGCGCTTGGCCTGGTACATGGCCACGTCCGCGCGCTGGAGCAGCTGCTCGAAGCCGTCGGCGTCCCTGGGGTACTCGGCCACGCCGATGGAGCACTCCAGGTCGAGCGTGTAGGCCTCGAGCTGGAACGGGATCGTGAAGCACTCGGCGATCCGGTGCGCCGCGGAGAACGCCTCCTGGTCGGTGCGCACGTTCGGCAGCAGCACCACGAACTCGTCGCCGCTCCACCGCGCCAGCATGCCCTGGCTGCCCACGCAGGCGCTGAGCCGGCTGGCCACCACCCGCAGCAGCTGATCCCCGATCAGGTGCCCGAGCGTGTCGTTGACGTCCTTGAACCGGTCGAGGTCGAGCAGCAGCACGCCCACCCTGCCGCCGGTGCGCTCGGCCACCTCCAGGGCCTTGTCCCCCTCGGCCCGCAGCAGCCGGCCGTTGGGCAGGCCGGTGAGCACGTCGTGCTTGGACTCCCACTCGCGTTCCCAGCGCTCGGTGGTGCTGCCGTGCACGACGTAGATCGCGGGCAGCAGGCACAGCAGCAGCCAGCCGTGACGCATCGTCAGCCCGACCACCAGCGGGGCCAGGCAGACCATGGCGCCCGAGGCGCGGGACTGGCGCCAGCCGTCCCGGCGCAGCTGCAGCGAGAACGGCAGGCCGCGCACCTGCGCCACGTAGGCCCACACCAGCGAGTGGTTGACCACGACGATGACGCACGCGGTGAGCATGAGCGCGATCACCCGGGCCGGGCCGAGCACGTTCCCGGTGACCGCGCCGTTGCCGCTCCGGTTGACCAGCACGGTGAACAGGAACGCGCCGGCGAAGTAGGACAGCGCCTGCTGGCAGACGTTGAAGGCGACCCTGGGCCAGGTGTGGCGCCGGCCGACCTCGGCCAGCAGCATGGCCAGGGCCTGGGCGAGCACCGCGTCCTGCCAGCTGTCGATGGCGTAGATGGCCGAGGCGAAGGCGAGGCCGAGGCTCGCGCCGTCGGTGTTGCGCCGGGAGAGCACGGGCCGGGCCTCGCCGAGCACGACGAGGGCGACGAGCAGCCAGAGCACCGGCGGCTGCAGGTGCAGCCGCCCGGCCTGGCTCGCCCCGGCCCACAGCCGCTCGAGCGCGGTCACGATCACGACGGCGCCGCTGCCGATGACCAGGCCGGCGTAGACGCGGCTGCGCCATGCCGGGTCGGTCCGCAACAACCGGAACCGCGCCATCTCCACCTCCGCCGTCGAGCCGGTTCAGTCACAGGGCACGAGCCGATACCCCCGGCCGGTCGCCGGGCACGCGACGGGAGCGCGTGAGGCACCAGGCTATTCGCATCATCCGTACTCGGGTGAAAGCTTGGCCGATTCGTGACGGTGAATCAGATGATCTTCAGCTTCGCAACGGCCCTGGCCAGCACGGACACGACCGGGGTAGGGCGCGCCGACCACGCCCGGCGCACCCGGGTGAACGCGCGCCGGGAACGCGCCGCGCGCGCCGTCCGGGCACCTCCCCGCGCCCGCCCTGAGCCGGCCTCAGGCGATCTCCTCGTCCGCGTCCGCGGCGGCGTCGGCAGCGGCGTCCACGGCCGCTTCGGCCGACGCGGCGTCAGACCCGGCCGCCTGCGGCCCGTCCGCCACCGCGGCCTCGTCCGGCTCGGCCGCGGTGGCCAGTTCGCCCGCGAGCAGCGCCCGGAACCCCTCCTCGTCGAGCACCGGCACGCCGAGCTGTTCGGCCTTCTCCGCCTTGCTGCCCGGGTTCTCCCCCACCACCACGTACGAGGTCTTCTTCGACACGGAGCCGGACACCTTCGCCCCGGCGGCCTGCGCGGCGTCCTTGGCCCCGTCCCGGGTGAACCCGGCGAGCGTGCCGGTGATCACGACCGTCAGCCCCACCAGCGGCTGCGGGCCGGCAGCGCGCGCGGGCACGCTCGGGCGCACGCCCGCGGCGAGCCAGCGTTCGACGATCTCGCGGTGCCAGTCCACCGCGAACCACTCGACCACGGCCTGCGCGATGGTCGGGCCGACGCCGTCGACCGAGGCCAGGTCCTCCACGCTCGCGTCCCTGATCGCCTCGAGCGAACCGAGCACCCGGGCCAGTTCGCGGGCCGCGCTCGGGCCGACGTGGCGGATGGACAGGGCCGTGAGGTAGCGCCACAGCTCCTTGGTCTTGGCCGCCTCGATCTGCTCGAGCAGCAGCACTGTGGTCTTGGTCGGCGCCGAGGGCTTGGCCTTGGTGCCCTTGGTGTAGAAGTACGGCACCAGCTCCTGCGCGCCCTCGGCCGCCTCCTTGCCGCGGGCCTTCTGGTACATCTGAGGCTCCGCCAGCTTCTCCAGCGTCAGCTCGAACAGCTCGCCCTCCAGCTTCAGCGGCGCCTCGCCCGCGTCCGGACAGGTGAGCGCGGCGGCCGCCTCGTAGCCCAGCGCCTCGATGTCCAGCGCGCTGCGCCCGGCCAGGTAGGCCACCCGCTCCTTGAGCTGGCCCGGGCAGGCGCGCGTGTTCGGGCAGCGCAGGTCCACGTCGCCCTCCTTCTGCGGGGCGATCGGGGTGGCGCAGGAGGGGCACTCGCCCGGCATCTCGAACTCGCGCTCCTCGCCGGTGCGCAGCTCGATGACCGGACCGACCACCTCGGGGATGACGTCGCCCGCCTTGCGCAGCACGATGGTGTCGCCGATCAGCACGCCCTTGCGCTTGACCACGTCCTGGTTGTGCAAGGTGGCCTGGGCGACGGTGGACCCGGCCACCGTCACCGGCTCCATCACGGCGTAGGGCGTGACCCGGCCGGTGCGGCCCACCTGCACCTTGATGTCGAGGAGCTTGGTGGTGACCTCCTCCGGCGGGTACTTGTAGGCGATCGCCCAGCGCGGGTCCTTGCTGGTGGCCCCGAGCCGCCCCTGCAGCGCGAGGTCGTCCACCTTGACCACGACGCCGTCGATCTCGTGCTCCACGTCGTGGCGGTGCTTGCCGTAGTAGTCGATGAAGGCGAGCACCTCGTCCAGTGCGGCGACCACCTTGACCCGGTCCGAGGTCGGCAGGCCCCAGGCCCGCAGCATCTCGTACGCGTGCGACTGCGAGTTCACGGCGAAGCCGCGGCGCGCGCCGATGCCGTGCACGACCATCCGCAGCGGCCGCTGCGCGGTGACCCGCGGGTCCTTCTGCCGCAGCGAGCCCGCCGCGGTGTTGCGCGGGTTGGCGTAGGAGCGGCCCTCGTGCTCGATGGCCCAGGCGTTGAACTCCTCGAACTGCGCGCTCGGGAAGTAGATCTCGCCGCGCACCTCCACCAGATCCGGCACCGGGTGCTCGGCCGTGCCGGTCAGCTGCGAGGGGATGCCCTTGATGGCGCGGACGTTGGCCGTCACGTCCTCGCCGGTGCGCCCGTCCCCGCGGGTGACCCCGCGCACCAGGCGCCCCTTCTCGTAGACCAGCGCGATGGCCAGGCCGTCCACCTTCAGCTCGCACAGGTACGCGGGCGCGGTGCCGACCTCCTTGACCACGCGCTCGTTCCAGGCCGCCATCTCCTGCGCGTTGAAGGCGTTGGCCAGCGAGAGCATCCGCTCGATGTGGTCGACCGAGGCGAAGTCCGTGGACAGCTCCGCGCCGACCTTCTGCGAGGGCGAGTCCGGGGTGCGCAGCTCCGGATGCTCCTGCTCGAGGCCGACCAGCTCGCGCATCATCGCGTCGTACTCGCCGTCGGCCAGGGTCGGCCGATCGAGCACGTGATAGCGGAACCTGGCCTCGTCGATGACCGTGACGAGTTCGGCATGCCGATGCGCCGCCCCGGACTCCGTGGGCACCACGGCCTCGCTGCTCAGAGAGGTGTCTCGCTTTTCAGCCATGGACACAAGCTACCGGTGCCCACCGACAGAAAGCACCGAGCACGCGCGGGAAAGCGGGGCGGCGCCGCGGCGCCTAGAACTCCTCGTCCACCTCGAGGTCGAGCAGGTATCTGCTCTCGTCGAAGATCTCGAGCAGCACCACCACGAGCACCTCGCGGACCACGGTGTACTCGAGCATCAGCCCGGGTGCGACGTAGGCCTTGCGGTAGTTCTCGTTGGTGCCGATCGAAGCGGTCGCGGTCTTGTGGTACGGGTCGCGGGAGAGCACCTTCACCGCGTGGTCGAGCATCTCCTGACGTTCGACGGGCAGCTCGTCGCGCGTCTGTTTGGCCTCCACAGTGTAGGAGACCTTGAGTTTGGGACGGGTCGTCATGCCACAATCCGTCCCGATACGTGACCCACCATGCCACTGATGGTACAGCCGCGCGGCTCGCGGTAGTTCGGACGCAGCTGGTGACGTCGGCGACAGTGCCTCCCCGGAACCGGAAACCCGCTGGTGGGGGCGCAGGCGCTTCCCTACGGTGTCGCGTATGAGCACCGTGATCGGTACTCTTTCGTGCTCACCGCTCCACCGGCTTGGGCCGAGCCGGCTCAGAAGTACCCGGCTCAGAAGTACCCGGCTCAGACGTACTTGGTGACGTCCGCGACGGTGAAGCCCTGGGCCTGGATGTGCCGGTAGAGCTTGGTCATCATCTGGACCATGGTCTCGCCCTTGAGCTGGGCCGGTCCGCGGAAGTGGCACAGGATGATGTCGCCCGGGTTCAGCAGGTGGCGCGAGGTCTGATATTCCATGTCGTCGATCTCCATCGCCTCCCGCCACAGCATCATGCCCTTGAGACCGGCCTGGCGCACGGCCGCGCGCGTGGTCGCGTTGTAGTTGCCGCCCGGGGGCCGGAAGATGTACGGCTTCGCGCCGTACTCGCGCTCCAGCTTCACCTGCTGCCCGGCCACCTCGTCGAGCTGCTGCTGGAAGGAGAGCGCGGGCATGTCCAGCGGATGGGTCACCGTGTGATTCTGAATGGAGACGAACCCGGTCTGGTACAGCTTCTCGAAGTACGCGTAGTCGTCCCGGATGAGCGTGTCGGCCAGCGAGACGGTGATCGGGATCTGGAAGTCCTTGACCATATGGATGAATGCCGGGTCCTTGTCGATCCCGTCGTCGATCGTGACGAACGTGATCCGCTCGTGCACCGGCACGTCGGAGAACACGGTCGGATCGGCCGGGTCCAGCGCTATGGCCTTGACCGCGGGGGGCGGCGGAGCCGGGGCGAAGGGCTTGAGGCCGTACCGGCTGGAGAGCAGTTCGGCGTCCACCAGATCCCCCACCGCCGCCTTCGCCTGCGGCGTGCCCGCGCCCGTCGACGGCGCGGTCGCGCTCGGGCCCGCGCCCAGGGCGTTCGGGTCGCTCGCGGAGGTCCCGCCGCAGGCCGCGGCGAAGGTGCCGAGCGTGCCCAGCGAGGCCGCCCCGCCCATGAACCGGCGCCGGGACCATCCGGACGGCTGAAGTCGCGTCATGTACTGACAGATGTCGCCGGTCTCGGATCGGTTGCGGAATTCTTCATGAACGGTTCAGATATTCGCCCGGGCCGAGGCCGCGCCCGGCGTGTCGCGGCTCACTCCACGTCGGCCAGCGCCCGCGCCGCGTCCAGGCACAGCCGCTGCGCCCGCGCCGCCCACTGCGGGCTCGCGCCGCTCAGCCCGCAGGACGGGGTGACCACGACGGCGCCGGCGATCTGGCGGGCCGGCAGCCCGATCCGGCGCAGCGCCAGGATCTCGTCCACGATCCGCTGGTAGTTCGGCGGCACGGCCGAGGCCGGCTCGAGCGAGGGCACCGCGCCCGCGTAGAGCACCGTCCCCGCCTCGATCAGTTCGGCCAGCTGCTCGTCCTGCCGGGTCCTCAGCAGGGACCAGTCCAGCGAGATGGCCGAGGCGCCCGCGTCGCGCAGCAGGGTGAGCGGAACGCCCGGGGCGCAGCAGTGCACGACGACGTGGCCGTCCGGCGCGGCGGTCTCGATCACCCGGCGCAGCAGGTCCCTGGCCAACGGCTCGTCGACCGACCGCAGCCGGCCGAAGCCGCTGGCGGTGGGCACCGTGCCGCGCAACACGCCGGGCAGCGCAGGTTCGTCCAGTTGGAGCACGAGCGAGGTGGCACCGGGCACGCGGCGGCGCACCTCGGCCAGATGCCGGCTCAGCCCCTCGGCCAAGGACTCGGCCATGTCCCGGCAGGCGCCGCGGTCCGCGAGCACCTTGTCCCCGTGCTTGAGCTCCACCGTGGCCGCGAGCGTCCACGGGCCGACCGCCTGCAGCTTCAGCGGCCCGGTGTAATCCTGGGTCAGTTCCTCCAGCACGTCGAGGTCGCGGCGCAGATGGCTCACCGCGCGCCCCTGGTCGCGCCCGGGCGCGTCGGCCACCCGCCAGCCGGACGGAGCAAGGTCGATGGCGATGTCCACCAGCAGGTTGCCGGCCGTTCGCCCGGTCATATCGGCCCCCACCCCGCGAGCCGGCAGTTCGGGCAGGTACGGTAAGCCTGGAGCGCCACCGAGGCCGTCGAAGACCAGGCGTAGCGCGGCTCCCTGATCACCGCCCGGCAGCGATCCGACGCCGGATGCGGCAGGTCCGGGAACCGCCACGCGGTGATCGTTGGTCATGTCTGCACAATAGCGCTACACCCGCTAAGGCGAATCTGCCCCGAAAAGAGCGGCGGATCAGGGCGGGCTATGCAAAACTCTGTCATCCGACGGGTGAGGACCGAACCGGCAAGCGTTGAGAGGGGTGATCCGCGTGCAGACCATGTTCTTCACCGCCACGGCCGCGGAGCTGTCTCGGCTCGTCGGCGCCTGGAGCCGCGGCCGGGGCGCGGTGGCGGCGGGCGTACGGCTGGCCTACGTGGACGCGGCGGACCTCGACCCGGCCCAGCTGCTCGAGCTCGACACCCTGGCCACCGGGCACGACCCGGTGACGGTGCGCGAGGCGCTGCTGACCCCGGCCAGGGAACTGGGCCGATGTGCCGCGCTGGCGCCGGGATCGCTGGCTCAGGGCACTGAGGAGCAGGTGGTGCTGACCGTGCGCACTCCGCTCTACCGGCAGCTGGCCGGGTGCGGGGACGGGCGCCTGCTCGAGCTGGCACGGCTGTGGCAGCTGCGGACCTGGGGCACCGAGTGGAACGCCGAACGCTACGCCGGGCTGCTGCGCGGCCTTTCCATGCTCTCCGAGCTCGCCACCCGAGAGTACCGCGGCGTCTACGTACGCTTCGACGTCTGATGACCGCGGGACTCGTTCCGGAGCCCGAGGACGAGCGGCCGGACCCGACGCCCTGGCGCACTGCGGCGACGCCCGGCCTCAGCGGCGCCGGGCGCGGCGGCCGGAAGGCGGACCCGGCCTCCCCGTGGAACGTGCCGGGGCTCTCCTACCTCGTGCAGGATCGGATCGAGGCGAGCGGCCTGCCGCCGGCCTCGGCCGGTCCGCCGCCACTGAACGTGCTGTCCGTGCTGTCCCTGGTCTTCACGGTGCCGGTCCCGCCCGCGGGCCTGATACTCGGCGTCATCGCGCTCCTGCAGATCCGCCGCTCGGGTGAACGGGGCTTCACCATGGCCGTGATCGGGGTGGCCCTCGGCAGCGTGCTGACGGTGCTGGCCCTGGCCGTGCTGGTGCTCATCGTCTGGGCGCTGACCAGCTTCCCCGGCCCGGGCTGAGCCCGCGCCGGACTCCGCCGGCCACCGAGCCGCACCGAGAATCAGGCGCCTGCGACGGCGGCGGCCCGGCGGGTCGCGGTGATCGTGGCCGAGCCGATGACCCGGGCGCCGTCGTAGAGCACCGCGGTCTGACCCGGCGCCACCCCGCGCACCGACGCGCCGAAGGCGAGCGTGACCAGGTCGGCGTCCGCGTCGTAGCGCGCCGAGGCCGCGACCGGCTCGCCGTGCGCGCGCAGCTGCACCAGGCAGTCGAACCCGTCGCCGCCGCGCGGCCCGCACCAGCGCACGTGGCCGGCGTCGAGGGCGTCGACCGCGAGCTCCTCGGCCGTGCCCACCGTCACGGTGTTGTCGACCGGCGAGATGTCGAGTACGTAGCGCGGTCGCCCGTCGCCGGCCGGGTCGCCGATCCGCAGGCCCTTGCGCTGCCCGATGGTGTAGCCGTACGCGCCCTGATGCTCCCCCACCACGGCGCCGGAGCTGTCCACGATCCGGCCGGGGGCGGTGCCCAGGCGCTCGGCCAGGAAGCCGCGGGTGTCGCCGTCGGCGATGAAGCACACGTCGTGCGAGTCCGGCTTGTCGGCCACCGCGAGGCCGAGCCGCTCCGCCTCCGCGCGCACGTCGGACTTGAGCGAGTCGCCGAGCGGGAACAGCGCCCCGGCCAGCTGCCGCGCGTCGAGCACGCCGAGCACGTAGGACTGGTCCTTGGCCGGGTCCGCCGCCCGGTGCAGCTCCCGCGCCCCGTCCGGCCCGTCCACGATCCGCGCGTAGTGCCCGGTGCACACCGCGTCGAACCCGAGCGCGTGCGCCTTGTCCAGCACCGCCGCGAACTTGATCTTCTCGTTGCAGCGCAGGCACGGGTTCGGCGTGCGCCCGGCCGCGTACTCGGCCACGAAGTCGTCCACCACGTCCGCGTGGAAGCGCTCGGCCATGTCCCAGACGTAGAACGGGATCCCGATCACGTCCGCGGCCCGCCGCGCGTCGCGCGAGTCCTCCACCGTGCAGCATCCGCGCGCCCCGGTCCGGAAGGACTGCGGATTGCGCGAGAGCGCCAGGTGCACCCCCGTCACCTCATGCCCGGCCGCCACCGCGCGGGCGGCCGCCACCGCCGAGTCGACTCCCCCGGACATCGCTGCTAGCACTCGCATACCTCAAGGGTACGCGAGCCGCCCAGCCGATTTGTCTTACTAGCGCTCGGGGACGTGCAGCGGGATGTCGATCGGGAACGGGGTGTCCGTGACCAGCCGGCCGACATGCGTGTTCACGAGCTTGAACCGGTCGCCGGCCAGCCGGTGCTCGTACACCACCGGAGCGTCGTCCTCGCCCCGCTCGACCAGCCAGAAGCCGGGGATGCCCATCATCGCGTACATGACGGGCTTGTCCTCGCGGTCCCGCTCCTCGGACTCCGGGGAGACGACCTCGATGGCGAGTGCGATGTCTTCGGGCAGATAGATCGACTTGTCCAGTTCGAAGGCCGCGGCACGGACGAGAGAGACGTCCGGTTCCGGCGCCGAGCGCGGGCTCTTCCTGACCGCCATCTCGCGCAACACCAGATACGTGTTCGGCGCCTGGCTGAACAGTCCATGCTCCAACATTCTGACGACAAGCAGATGCCAGCCCTTCTGCGGGCTCATGACGAGCGCTCCCCGGATCAACTCGGTGTGCTTCGGGAGATCCGAAGGGAGATTGTCGAGGGTCCAGCCGTCAGACGGCGTGGCCGGCAGCACCGGGGCGTACATGTCCCATTCCTCCTCGTCGTTCGCCATCTTCCGAACCTTTCTACGAGGATCCTGCCTTTGCCTGTCCCACTATTCCCCGAACATCACACCATCAGGTGATCAACGAAGCCTGGGCCGACGCCTCAGCTCAGCCCCGCCGCGCGGGCACGGCTGACGACGGCGGGGAGGGCCTCGAGCAGGGCGTCGACATCGTCCTCGGTGGAGGTGCGGCCGAGAGAGAAGCGCAGGGAGCCGCGGGCGAGTTCCTCGGTGGAGCCCATGGCGAGCAGCACGTGGCTGGGCTGGGCGATGCCGGCCGAGCAGGCGGAGCCGGTGGAACAGGAGATGCCGCGGGCGTCGAGCAGCAGCAGCAGCGAGTCGCCCTCGCAGCCGGGGAAGCAGAAGTGCGCGATGCCGGGGAGGCGGTCGGCCGATTCCGAGTCCGGCTTGGCGCCGGGCTCGGACAGCGGCGGGCCGGACAGGACCGCGTCGGGGACGGTGCGCAGCACACCCTCGATCAGCTTGTCCCGCAACGCGCACAGGCGCAGGTACTCCTCGGGCTGCTCGGCCCGCGCGGCGGTGACGGCCGCGGCGAAGCCGGCGATGCCGGGGGTGTCGAGGGTGCCGGAGCGCACGTCGCGCTCCTGGCCGCCGCCGTGCTGCAGGGCGGTCAGCTTCGTCTCCCGGCCGAGCAGCAGCGCGCCCACGCCGAGCGGGCCGCCGAGCTTGTGGCCGGTGACGCTCAGCGCGTCGAGCCCGCTCTCGGCGAAGTCCACCGGCAGGTGGCCGGCCGCCTGGATGGCGTCGGAGTGGATCGGCACGCCGCGGCGGTGCGCGACCTCGGCCAGCTCGCGGATCGGCAGCACCGTGCCGACCTCGTTGTTCGCCCACATCAGGGTGACCAGGGCGGCGGTCTGCGGCTCGGCGGCCAGGGCGGCCTCGAGCGACGCGGCGGTGACCGAGCCGTCCGGGCGCACCGGCAGCCAGTCCAGGGTGGCGCCCTCGTGCTGCTCGAGCCAGAACAGCGCGTCGAGCACGGCGTGGTGCTCGATCCGGGCGGCCAGGATGCGCACCCGGCGCGGGTCCTCGGCGCGCCGGGCCCAGTACAGGCCCTTGACCGCGAGGTTGTCCGCCTCGGTGCCGCCGCCGGTGAACACGACATGGCTGGGCCGGGCGCCGAGCGCGGCGGCCACCGCCTCGCGGGACTCCTCCACCACCCGGCGGGCCGCGCGCCCGGGACCGTGCAGCGAGTTCGCGTTGCCGACCAGGGCGAACTGGGCGTTCATCGCCGCGATCGCGTCGGGATGCATGGGCGTGGTCGCCGCGTGGTCGAGGTAGGTCATGGCGAGCTTGATTCTAGACGGCGCGCGAATCGACCCGAAACGACCTGGCCCTGCGCGCTCGGCCGAGCAGTGGGGAACGAAGACCGCGGGCCCCGCCGCCGCCGGGTTCTCGGCGGTTGCGGGGCCCGCGGGGGCCGAAGGGGCGCGCGGGCGCGCCGGGCGCTACTTGCGCTTGGCGATCTCCTCGGTGGCCTGCGGGACCACCGCGAACAGGTCGCCGACCACGCCGTAGTCGACGAGCTCGAAGATCGGGGCCTCAGCGTCCTTGTTCACCGCGACGATCGTCTTCGAGGTCTGCATGCCGGCCCGGTGCTGGATGGCGCCGGAGATGCCGCAGGCGACGTAGAGCTGCGGGGAGACGGTCTTGCCGGTCTGGCCGACCTGCGACTGGTGCGGGTACCAGCCGGAGTCCACCGCCGCGCGGGAGGCGCCGACGGCCGCGCCGAGCTGGTCGGCGAGGGCCTCGATGACGGAGAACTTCTCGGCCGAGCCGACGCCGCGGCCGCCGGAGACCACGATCGCGGCCTCGGTCAGCTCCGGCCGGTCGCCCTTGGGCACGACGACCTTCTCCACGACCCGGGCCAGCTTGGCCGCTTCGGTCAAGGTGACCTCCACGTCCACCCGCTCGGCCGCGGCGGCCTCGGGCGCGGGCGGGGTGGCGTTGGGGCGCATGGCGATGATCGGGGTGCCCGCGGTCACGGCCGAGTGCACGATCGAGGAGCCGCCGAAGATGGACTGCTCGGCGACGAAGGCCCCGTCGACCAGGTTCAGGTCCACCGCGTCGGTGAGCACGCCGGAGCTGGTCTTGACGGCGAGCCGGCCGGCCACCTCCTTGCCCTCGGCGGTCGCGGCCACCAGGACGGCGGCGGGCTCGTGGTCGGTGACCAGCTTGGCCAGCAGTTCGGCCTTGGGGGCCACGACGTATCCGGTCAGCTCGGCCGACTCGGCGACGTAGACCTTGGCGGCGCCGTACTCGGCCAGCTTGTCCTTGGCCTTCTCGAAGCCGGAGCCGATGAACACCGCGGAGGGCGCGCCGAGCGCGCGGGCCTTGGTCAGCAGCTCGAGCGTGACCTTCTTGACGTCGCCGTCGGTGTGCTCGACCAGGACGAGGATCTCAGACATGTGATGAATACCCTTCTCGGCCTAGACGAACTTCTTGGAGGCGAGGAACTCGACGAGCTCGACGCCGCCGTTGCCCTCGTCGGAGACGATGGTGCCCTTCGCGCGCGGCGGGGCGACGGTCGCGTCGAGCACCTTGGTGCGCGAGCCGGCCCAGCCGACCTCGGCCGCGTCGATGCCGACCCCGGCCGCGTCGAGCGTGTCGACCGGCTTCTTCTTGGCGGCCATGATGCCCTTGAACGAGGGGTAGCGCGGCTCGTTGATCTTCTCCACCACGGAGACCACGGCCGGCAGGGCGGCCTCGACCACGTCGTGGCCGTAGTCGGTGAGCCGGTTGATCTTGATGGCCGCGCCCTCGATCTCCACCTTCGAGGCGAAGGAGAGCTGCGGCAGGCCGAGGCGCTCGGCGAGCAGCGCGGGCACCAGCGAGGTGCGCGCGTCCGAGGCCTCGGAGCCGAGGATGACCAGGTCGTACTCGAGGGTCCCGAGCACCTTCGCCAGGGCGAGCGAGGTGGCGAGCGCATCGGAGCCGGCCAGGGCCGGGTCGGTCAGGAACACGGCCTTGTCGGCGCCCATCTGCAGCGCCTTCTTGTAGGCGTCGTTGGCGTCCTCGGGACCCATCGACACCACCGTGACCTCGCCGCCGTGCTTCTCGACCAGCTGCAGGGCCTCTTCGATGGCGAACTCGTCCATCTCGTTGATCAGGCCGTCGACCGCGCCGCGGTCCACGGCCAGGGTGTCCGGGTCCAGCCGCTTGTCCGCGGCCGTGTCCGGCACCTGCTTCACCAGGACGACGATTTTCATGCTCGGGAGCCTCCGTACGGTGCTAACGGCCCAACTCTTCTCCTGCCATCGTAAGGGCTGCCACCGACAAAACTACCGTTCAGTAATGTGTCCTGGGTCACACCGGCCGGCGGAGCAGGTAGGCCCGGCCCGCCAGCTTTCCGATCATCCGATAGACGTGCCACAGGCAGTCGCCCAGCGCGTAGTCGTAGTTCTCCCGGCCGAACCGGTGCACGTACCGGTCCGGATCGCGCAGCAGGCGGGCGGCGTGCACCAGGCGCCGGGCGCCGTCCCCGGCGTGCTCGTGCGCGTATTCGCCCCACTCGGAACCGAGCTCGAGGCGCCGCTGCACGCGCAGCCCGGCCGCCTCGATCGCGGCCTCGGTGTGCTCCGGACGCATGTTGCGCGCAACGCATCCGAGCGTGTCGAACAGCCAGGCGCCCTCGGCCGGTTCCAGCCGGTCGGTGGCGTACATCTGGTAGACCACGGCGCTGCCGCCCGGCGTGAGCACGCGGGCGATCTCGGCGTAGGCGCCGGCCAGGTCCTCCACGTGTCCGAGCACGTCGCGGCACCAGACCAGATCCACCACGCCGGAGTCCACCGGCAGCTCCTCGATGGTGCCGGGCTCGAAGCTGACCGCGTCGGCGAGTCCCGGCAGCCGCGCCGCGATGACCTCCGCGGCCAGCCGGGTCCGGGCGATCCGCAGATGCCGGGCGACCGGCTCGAAGCCGCGCACCCGCAGGGCGAAGCGCCGGGCGAGCTCGATCGCGTGGCCGCCCTCACCGCAGCCCACGTCCAGCGCGAGCGCACCGGCGGACAGATTCAGTTCGTCGACCAGCCCGTAGAGCACGCCCGGCCCGCGCGGGTCGAGGCTGCCGTCGAGGTCGAGTTGGAACTCGTCTTCCATATCGGCGTAGGACTTGTAGCTTTGATCAAGGTATGAAGTCTCCACCACGATGACGAAGCTACGCGCCGGATGTCGCGCTCGCGCCTCGATTTCCATTACGGCTCGGCACATTTCGAGACGCGCAGACCGACCCGGGCGTGCCGGCCGCGTTGATCGAATACGTACCGTCGAACCCGGCGACGGGACATACGTGGCAGTGAGCTTATTCGCCGCGCGACGCGAAACGCCGAGGGTGGCCGGATCCCGTCATATGCAACGGGATCCGGCCACCCTCGGCGTCAGCCTGGTCGGCGGTGTCGGACTGCGGAACGCTAGTCCGGACGCGGCGCCTAGTCCGGGAAGTGGCAGGCCACCTTGTGGTCGGCACCGGTCGGGCGCGGACCGCTGGTCAGCTGCACCAGCGGCGGCTCCTGGGTGGAGCAGATCTCCTGCGCCTTCCAGCAGCGGGTGCGGAAGCGGCAGCCCGACGGCGGGTTGATCGGGGACGGGACGTCGCCGGTCAGCAGGATGCGCTCGCGCTTGGCCTCCTCGCCCTTGCGGTCCGGGTCCGGGATCGGCACGGCCGAGAGCAGGGCCTGGGTGTAGGGGTGGCGGGCCGAGGAGTACAGGTCGTCCCGGTTGGCGATCTCCACGATCTTGCCCAGGTACATGACCGCGACCCGGTCCGAGATGTGCCGGACCACGGACAGGTCGTGCGCGATGAACACGTAGGCCAGGCCGAGCTCCGCCTGCAGGTCCTCGAACAGGTTCACCACCTGTGCCTGGATCGAGACGTCGAGCGCGGAGACCGGCTCGTCCGCCACGACCAGCTTCGGCTTCAGGGCCAGTGCGCGGGCGATGCCGATGCGCTGGCGCTGACCGCCGGAGAACTCGTGCGGGTAGCGGTTGTAGTGCTCGGGCGAGAGGCCCACCAGCGCGAGCAGGTCCTGCACGGCGCGCTTGGTGCCGTTCGGCGACTTGATGCCCTGGATCTCGAACGGGGCACCGACGATCGAGCCGATGGTGTGGCGCGGGTTGAGCGAGGACTGCGGGTCCTGGAACACCATCTGGATGTCCCGGCGCAGCGGACGCAGCTCGCCCGGCTTCATGTGCGTGATGTCCCGGCCCTCGAACTTCACCGTGCCGCCGGTGGGCTCGAGCAGGCGGGTGAGCAGCCGGCCGGTGGTGGACTTGCCGCAGCCGGACTCGCCGACCAGGCCCAGCGTCTCACCCGGGCGCACCTCGAAGTCCACGCCGTCCACCGCGCGCACGGCGCCGACGGTACGACGCAGCAGGCCGCGACGGATCGGGAAGTGCATCTGCACGCCGGTGGCGCTCAGCAGCGGCTCGGATGCGGCACCGGACGCGGCCCGCCCGGCGTCGGCGACTGTCGCGGAGGAGTAGTTGTCCGTGCTCACAGAAGCGTCCTGATCTCTTCGTTGAACGTCCGCTGCCGGACGTCTACCGGCAGGTGGCAGCGCACCAGGTGGCGCCGACCCGACGACGTGGTCTGCAACAGTTCCGGCACCTCACCCGAGCACCGGCCGCCGTTCTGCGCGACGAAGCCGCACCGCGGGTTGAACGCGCAGCCCGAAGGCACGTTGATCATCGACGGCGGGTTGCCGGGGATGGGTGCGAGACGGTCCTGCACCGGCCGGTCAAGACGCGGCATCGAGGTCAGCAGGCCCCAGGTGTAGGGGTGCTCCGGCGCCGTGAAGACGGTCTTGGCAGGTCCGTATTCGACCGCCTTGCCACCGTACATGACCATGATGTCGTCGGCGAGCTCCGCCACCACACCCAGGTCGTGGGTGATGATGATCAGCGCCGAGTTGAACTCGCGCTGCAGGTCGCGCATCAGGTCCAGGATCTGCGCCTGCACCGTCACGTCGAGCGCCGTGGTCGGCTCGTCCGCGATCAGCAGCTGCGGGTCGCACATGAGCGACATGGCGATCATCGCGCGCTGGCGCATACCGCCGGAGAACTGGTGCGGGTAGTCGTCCACCCGCGAGTTCGGCTGCGGGATGCCGACCCGGTCGAGCATCTCGATGGCCCGCTTGCGCCCCTCGGACTTGGACACCTTGTGGTGCACCCGGTAGGCCTCGATCAGCTGGTCGCCCACCGTGTAGAACGGGTGCATCGCGGAGAGCGGATCCTGGAAGATCATCGCCATCTTGTTGCCGCGCAGGGCCCTGAGCTTGGCCTCGTCGGCGGAGACCAGCTCCTCGCCGTCGAGCCAGATCTCGCCGGTCATCCGGGCGCCGCCGCGGCCCTTGCGGTCGGCCTTCTTGTGCAGGCCGAGCAGCGAGAGCGAGGTGACGGACTTGCCGGAGCCGGACTCGCCGACGATGCCGAGGGTCTGCCCCCGCTCGAGCTGGAACGAGATGCCGTCGACCGACTTGACCAGGCCGTCCTCCGTGCTGAAGTGCACGTGGAGGTCGTTCACGTCGAGGAAGGGCCGGGAGCCGGACGGACGGGCGTCGCCGACCTCGAAGGGACTGCTGATAGTGGACATGCTGTGTGCTCCCCGTGGTGCGGGACCAGAGTCGGGTTGACGGGACTCGTCGGCGGAGTTTCCGCCGTGGCGTGCGCTCATGACATCCGCACCCGGGGGTCGAGGCTCGCGTAGAGGACGTCGACGACGAGGTTGGCGATGATGACGAAGAACGCCGCCATCAGCGTCACGCCCATGATCATCGGCAGGTCGCTCTGTCCCAGCGAATTGATCGCCAGGTAGCCGATGCCGGGCAGCGAGAAGACCGACTCGACCAGGACGGCGCCGCCGAGCAGCGCGCCGACGTCCATGCCGAACATGGTCACGATCGGCATGATCGCCGCCCGCAGGCCGTGCCGCAGGATCACCCGGGTGTTGCTCAGGCCCTTGGCCCGGGCGGTACGCACGAAGTCCTCGCCGAGCGCGTCGAGCATGCCGGCGCGGGTCATCCGGGCGTAGATCGCCGCGTATCCGAACGCGAGGGCGACCCACGGGATCCACAGCGCCTGCGCCCAGGAGAGCGGGTTGCTCAGGAAGGAGGAGTAGCTCACGGCGGGGAAGCCGTCGAGCATCCAGATCAGCGGGCCGACGAAGTAGACCGGCAGGGCCACACCGAGCAGCGCGACGATCATCACGGAGCGGTCGAGGATCGAGCCCTTGCGCACGGCCGAGATCACGCCGATCGCGAGACCGAAGATCAGCCACAGCACGGCCGCGCCGATGGCGAGGGAGAAGGTCACGGGGAAGCGGTCGAGCAGCGTCGGCCACACCTGCTCGCTGTTGCGGAACGAGTAGCCGAAGCAGGGGGCGTTGCAGTGGATCAGCTGCGTGCCGTCCGAGTACGTGTCGCCGACGAGGATCGCCTTCACGTAGTCGTAGTACTGCACGAAGAAGGGCTGGTTGAAGTGGAACCGGTCGATCACGCCGTTGAGCGCGTCCTGGTTCTGCGACTTGCCCACGAACTCGGATGCCAGGTTGTCCACGGTCATCCCGGCCCACTGGGGAAGCTCGTAGAAGATGCAGTACGTGATCAGGGCGACCACGAGCAGCAGGCCGACTGCGGCGATCAGTCGCCGGACTATAAAGGTCAGCATGGGACTATCGGCCGCGGGCCCGAGCTGCCGGATGCGGTGATCGGGACCATGCCTTCACCTGCCTTCGTGGGGAGGAAACGTCGTACGTAGTTGGAGCGGGGCACCGCGGTTGGGAGCCGTCGTAACGGCCCCCAACCGCGGTTCTTTACCTGCCGTGTGGCGTGAGCGTCAGACGCTCGGCCTCACTTAGTTGTTCGTGGTACCGAGGATCGAGAAGTCCGGCATGCCGAACGCGGTCTCCTCGTACCAGTTGGTCACCTGGGTCGGGTGGAACACCAGAGCCTTGTTGTAGACCAGCGGCACGATGGCGGCGTCGGACATGACCTTCTGGTCGATCTGGGTCCAGATGGCGGTACGCGCGGTGGCGTCGGTGGTCGCCAGCGCCTTGGTGAACAGGGCGTCCACGGCCGGGTCGTCGTACAGGCCGAGGTTGGTGCTACCGCCGCCGGCGTGGATACCGGCCGAGGTGACGACCTGGTCCATGAAGCCGTAGCCGTCCTGCCAGTCCGCACCCCACTTCATCATCGACAGACCGATCTTGTTGTCCTCGGTGTAGGTCGGGTTACCGGCGAAGGAACCGAAGTACTTGTCCGAGGTGAACTTGTCGATGGTGACGTTGATGCCGACCTTGGCCAGCGCCGCCTGGATCGCGACCGCGGAGTTGATCTCCTTCGGCCGGTCCGAACGGGCCGAGAGGTTGACGTTCAGCGAGCCGTCCGAGTTGAAGGCGCTCGGCTCGGCCGTCTTGCAGGTGGCGAGCAGCTGCTTGGCCTTGTCCACGCTGCCGGTGTCACCCGGAGTCGAGTACTGGTTCGAGGCCTGGTAGCCGGCGACCGACGGGGGCAGCACGGTGGAGGCGATGTCGCCACCGCCGACCGAACCACCGAGGGCGTTCTGCACGGTGACCTTGTTGACCGCGTACTCCACAGCCTGGCGGCAGGAGACCTGGTCGAACGGAGCGACCTTGGTGTTGATGGTCATGTAGGTCAGCGCGCCGGTGTAGCTGTCGTCCGCCTGCTTCTTGAGCGTCGGGTTCGACAGGATCTCCGCCTGAGCGGTGGTGCCCACGCCGGTACCGTCCAGGTCGCCGTCCAGGCTGCCGTGCAGCAGGTCCTGGTCGATCTGGTCCTGGGTCATGTCCAGCGAGACGGTGATCTTGCTGGCCGTCACCGTGTGCTGGTGGTTCGGGTCAGTCGTGGCGTCGAACTCGGGGTTCGGCACCAGCGTCATGTTCTTGCCCGGGGTGTACGACTCGATCTCGTACTGGCCGGTCGACTGGATCGCCTTGTAGTACGTGGCGCCGGTGTCCTTGGCCCGCGGAACCGGCATGGTGTCCGGGAGGGTGGCCAGGTAACCGAAGTCCGCGAACGGCTGGGTCAGGTGGAACTTGATGGTGTAGCTGCCATCAACCTCGATGCCCGAGACGCCGTCGTTGGGGTTCGTGTCCTTGTACGGGCCCTGGTAGTTCGTCTTGTCGACGACCAGCGACTTGAAGTAGGACGGACCGTTGCTCAGGGTGTCCTGGCCCCAGTTCGAACGCTCGACCGCGTACTTGACGTCAGCGGCGGTGACCTCCTGGCCGTCCTGGTACTTCACACCCTGCTGCAGGTTGAAGGTCCAGGTCAGACCGTCGGGGCTGACGCTCCAGCTCTTGGCCAGGTCGCCCTGCAGGTTCAGGCCGGTGCTGCCCGGGACCCGCTCGTAGGCGAGCAGGCTGCGGCCGTAGAGGCGCGAGAAGTCCCAGGAGAAGGCGTAGTACGTGTTGCCCGGGTCCGGCGAGTCCCAGTCCGAGGTCAGGGCATAACGCAGGGTTCCGCCGGTCTTCGACGACTGGTTCACAATCGAGGTGACACCGGCGTTGAAGCTGCTCGCGGAGGCACTGGTGCTGCCGCTGGACGATCCACTGCTGCCGCACGCGGACACGGTGGTGGCCAGAGCCATCACCCCGCCCAGTATTGCGAGTAATCTGCGCTTTCGCATGTTTCGGTTGAACCCCTCTGTGAACGACCAGGTGGTACTTGCTGTGGTGCGTTGGATCCGGCCCATGGAAGGCAGGACGACTAGGTGGTCAGCGCGAGGCCTTGGGATCGAAGGCGTCGCGCAGTCCGTCGCCGAACAGGTTGAAGGCGAGGACGGTGATGAAGATCGCCATACCCGGCACGATGAGGAACTCCGGGTCGATCTGGAAGGTCTGGATCGCCGCGTTGATCATCGCGCCCCAACTGGAGGTCGGCTCGCGCATGCCCACGCCGAGGTAGGACAGAGCCGCCTCGAACAGGATGTTGG
This sequence comes from Actinospica durhamensis, assembly GCF_018139695.1. GTDB lineage: Bacteria > Actinomycetota > Actinomycetes > Streptomycetales > Catenulisporaceae > Actinospica > Actinospica durhamensis. Next base: position 21,410 of record NZ_JAGSOG010000091.1, read on the forward strand.
CCGGGATCAGCAGGGTCGCGTACACCACGATCGGTGCCAGCAGGTTCGGCAGGATCTCCTTGAAGATGATCCGGAACGGGCTCGCGCCGAGGCTGCGGGCCGCGTCCACGAACTCGCGTTCGCGCAGCGCGATGGTCTGGCCTCGCACGATACGGCCGATGTACGGCCATGAGAAGAAGCCGATGACCACGATCAGCAGCGCGATGCGCAGACTGTTGCCGGACAACCCGAACGCGGTGTTCGGCAGCACGCCCAGGATCGAGATCGAGAGCAGCAGCACCGGGAACGCGAGCATCAGGTCCATCAGGCGGCTGAGCACGTTGTCGATCCAGCCGCCGAAGTAGCCGGCGATCATGCCGATCACGACGCCGAAGACGATGGCCACGAGCGTGGAGACGCCGGCGATGCCGAGCGAGTACCGCGCCCCGTAGACGATCCGGCTGAAGATGTCACGCCCGTTGGGCAGGTCCACACCCAGCCAGTGGTGCGCGCTGATGCCGCCCATCCCGCCGATCGGCGTGGAGTAGTTGGGGTCGATCAGCGTGCCGTTGAGGGAGTTCGGGTCCTGCCCCTCGAGGCTGGAGAGTTGTGGCGCGAAAATCGCCATCAGGATCAGCAGGATCACCAGGACCCCACCCGCCATGGCGACCTTGTCCCGCTTCAAGCGGTCCCACGCGATGCGCCCGAGGGACCGGCCCTCGATTTCGCGACGGGCGGCCACGGCGAGTTCTTCGGGCTGGGGCGGTATACCACCCACGCCCGCCTCCTCGATCAGCGTCATCGAGTCGTGTCCTGTCTTCTGGTCGGTGCAACGGCGAATCCGCCCGGGGGCGGGATCACCGCCTCTGGTGCAGTGAATTCAAGAGAGCTCTGCTCAGGAGAGCAGCGTGACCCAGGCCTGGTCGCCTTGGGAAGGGTGTGCGGGTGTCCGTTGCATAAACGTGATCAGTCGGCCATCACGCCGTTTTCATGTCCCTTGTGGAAATACGCGGCGTAACGGAGCAATCTCATGAAGTTGCTCAGGATTGCCGCAATTCAGGCAAACCAGCGCGGGGGCCGGAGGCCGCGCCGCACGAAGACTAGCGCACGTATCGAATGGCGAGACATGGGGTGCGTTAATTTTCGCGCAAACAGTGCGCTACGAGAGGACAGACGTGACATGGGATGCGTCACAACATTCGGTCGAGAGCCGCGTTGCCAGGCCCTGACCTGCGACTTCGCGCGCCGCGCGGCGCGGTGCCGGGCGAGCGCCCATCGTCGGCGATCCGGTGGAAACCTACCTGGGAAAGGCCTGCGAAGCCTTACCCGTGCCGACGAAGGCAGCGGCGCGCGACAGGAAGATTTCCGTCGAGCGCCACATGCTACGAGAATATTTCGTTGTCTGACGAGGTGCCAGGAGTTTCGAACGCCGGTATTAACCGCCGTCGGCCGTTTCACACTCCGTGACAGACCCGGGCCGGCCGCCTTTCACACGACCCGGGTCGTTTCGCTCGGTGTTCGCATCACTACGCATTGTCCACTCAGGTGGCACTCCACAGTTCGTGGTCCGCGCGCAGCAACAGCAGCGAACGCGGCGGGAGCGCCAGGGTGGTGCCGCCGGCGAGCATGACGTCGTCGCGCGCGCCCGGGTCGCCGTCCAGCGAGGTGTCCACCGCCACCTGGTACCAGCGGGCCCACGGGTCGCCGGGCAGGGTGAAGTCCAGATCCTCCCAGCCGGAGTACATGATCATCAGGAAGCTGTCGTCGGTGATCCGCTCCCCGTGCGGGCCGCGGCCGCGGATGTCCTGGCCGGAGAGGTAGACCGCGAGCGCGGTGGACGGCTCGAACCAGTCGCCCTCGTTCATCTCGTTGCCGTCCGGCCGGAACCAGGCGATGTCCTGCAGCCCGCCCGGGTAGGCCGGCTGGCCGCTGAAGAACAGCCGCTGGCGCAGCACCGGGTGGCGTCGGCGCAGGTGGATGACCCGGCGGGTGAGGTCGAGCAGGCTGCGCCACTGCGGTTTCTCCAGCAGCGACCAGTCCACCCAGCTGGTCTCGTCGTCCACGCAGTAGGCGTTGTTGTCGCCGTGCTGGGTCCGGCCCATCTCGTCGCCCGACAGCAGCATCGGCACGCCGGTGGCCAGCAGCATCATCGACAGCAGGTTGCGGATCTGGCTACGACGCAGGATATTGAGTTTCTCGTCGTCCGTCTCGCCCTCGACGCCGTAGTTGCAGGACCGGTTGTCGTTGCTGCCGTCCCGGTTCTCCTCGCCGTGCGCCTCGTTGTGCTTCTGCTCGTAGGTCACCAGGTCGCGCATGGTGAAGCCGTCGTGCGCGGTGATGAAGTTGATCGAGGCGTACGGACGGCGCCCGTCGTCCTGGTAGAGGTCGGAGGACCCGGACAGACGGTAGGCCAGCTCGCGCACGTCGGTGCGGGCGCCGCGCCAGTAGTCGCGCGCGGTGTCGCGGAACTTGTCGTTCCACTCCGCCCACAGCGGGGGGAACTCGCCGACCTGGTAGCCGCCCTCGCCCACGTCCCAGGGCTCGGCGATCAGCTTCACGCCCTGGAGCACCGGGTCCTGCGAGATCGTGGTCAGGAACGCGGAGAGCTTGTCCACGTCGTGCAGCGAGCGGGCGAGCGCGGAGGCGAGGTCGAACCGGAAGCCGTCCACGCCCATCTCGGTGGCCCAGTACCGCAGCGAGTCGGTGATCAGCTGGATGACGTGCGGCTGGGTGACGTTCAGGGTGTTGCCGCAGCCGGTGTAGTCGCGGTAGTACTGCGGGTCGTCCGCGAGCCGGTAGTAGCAGTCGTTGTCGATGCCGCGGAACGAGAGCGTCGGGCCGTCCTGGTTGCCCTCGGCGGTGTGGTTGTAGACCACGTCGAGGATGACCTCGATGCCGGCCCGGTGCAGTGCCGCGACCATCTCCTGGAACTCGCGCACCTGCCCGCCGCGCACCCCGCGGCGCACCGCCGCGCTGTAGCCGGCGTGCGGGGCGAAGTACCCGATGGAGTTGTAACCCCAGGAGTTCACCTTGCCCTGTTCGAGCAGGTGCGGCTCGGAGATGAAGTGGTGCACCGGCAGCAGCTCGACGGCCGTGATCCCGAGCTTGATCAGGTGGTCCAGGACGGCCGGATGGGCCAGGCCCGCGTACGTGCCGCGCAGGTCCTCCGGCACGTCCGGGTGACGCATGGTCAGCCCGCGCACGTTCGTCTCGTAGATGACGGTCTCGGCGAACGGGATCAGCGGGCGCGGCCCCGTGTCCACGCGCACGCTCTCGTCCACCACCACCCCCTTGGGCATGAACGGCGCCGAGTCCCCGGGCAGGTGCCCGAAGGTGGCCTCGTTCAGTGTGAAGTCGCCGTCGACGGCGCGGGCGTAGGGGTCGAGCAGCAGCTTCTCCGGATTCCAGCGCCGCCCCGAGCCGGGGTCCCAGGGTCCGTGTACGCGGAACCCGTAGCGCTGACCCGGGCCGATGCCGGGCAGATAGCCGTGCCATACGTGGAAGGTGGACTCTGTGAGTGGGACGCGTTCCTCCGCGCCGTCCTCCCCGAACAGACACAGATCCACCCCGGCGGCGCCCGCCGCCCACAGGGCCGCGTTCACGCCCTGTCCGTCGTAACTCAGACCGAGCGGTCGCCAAGAGCCGGGCCAGGGGCGGGACATGAAAATCAACACTCCCTTTATTCGCTGGAGACGCCCCATGCAATACCCTGGGCGACGGGAGATAACCTCCGTTCCAGAACCGAGGAGAGCCGGAGGGGCTATGGCGACAGGCTGGGAGAGCGAGCTTCCCGAGGCCGCACGCGAGCGTATGCGCGGCATCCGCAGCAGCGCGACCTGGGGATCCGCGCTCAGCACACAGGAATTCAACGCGATTCTCGGGGTCGGATTCGACCCCGTCGGACAGGTGCTCGGCACCGCGGTGTTCCAAATCGGCTATCAGGGTGGATACGGCTGTTCGGGTGCCTGGAGCGGCTATCTGGGTCAAAACCTGAGTACCGACGTCTCCTCCCGGGCCTGGGCTCCGTTCAGCGCACTGGTACAGGCGATGTACACGGCCCGGCGCACCGCGTTGGGCCGAGCGGTGGCCGAGTGCACGGCGCTCGGCGGCGACGGGATCGTGGGCGCCTCGCTCAAGGTGCGCCGCTTCGCCGCCGGCGGGCTCGAGTTCACCGCGATCGGCACCGCGGTGCGCGCCCGCGGCAACGTCCGGCCGCGCCGGCCGTTCACCTCGCACGTGACCGGCCAGGGCTTCGCCAAGCTGATCCGGGCCGGCTACGTGCCGACCGGGCTGGCCCTCGGCATCTCCATCGCCTCGCGGCACGACGACTACCGCACCCGCGCGTCGCTGAGCCGGTGGGCCGGCAACCAGGAGGTGCCCGGGTACACGCAGCTGATCAACAACGCCCGGCACGACGCGCGCAACCAGCTGCTCAAGGACGCCCGCCAGCACGGCGGCGACGGCGTCGTGGTGGACGAGGTCGACCTGCGTATCGGCGAGCGCGAGTGCCCGAGCTACGAGGGCCAGCGCGACCACATCGCCGAGGCCTTCCTGCTCGGCACCAGCATCGCCCGCTTCGACCGCACCTCTCGGGAAGCGGCCCCCAAGGCATTGACCATCATGCGCCTCGACTATCAGAAGACGGGTTTGTGAGATGTCCGATCAGAGCACCGCGAAGGCCCTGCACGACGAGGGCGTGCCGGAGGACGCGATGCGCCGGCTGGCGCACCTGCAGCCCGGCAAGGGCGGAATCTTCACCTCAGACCTGACCGTCAACGAGTTCCTGCTGGTGCGCGAGGCCGGGTTCCGCCCGCTCGGCCTGGTGCTGGGCTCGTCCATCTACCACGTGGGCATCCAGCTCGGCCGCTGGTCCAAGAACCAGGAGCTCGACACCCTCTCGCAGGCCATGTACCACGCCCGTGAGCTGGCCATGAGCCGGATGGAGGCCGAGGCCAGCGCGCTCGGCGCGGACGGCATCGTGGGCGTGCGGCTCGAGGTCGAGTTCAAGGAGTTCGGCGCGGACATCGCCGAGTTCATCGCCATCGGCACGGCGGTGAAGGCGGACGGCGCGGACCACGGCGACCACGCGCACGGCTGGCGCAACAACAAGGGCAAGCCGTTCACCTCGGACCTGAGCGGCCAGGACTTCTGGACGCTGATCCGGGCCGGCTACGCGCCGCTGGACATGGTCATGGGCTCGTGCGTCTACCACATCGCGCACCAGCGGATGGGCCAGGTCTTCGGCAACATCGGCCGGAACGTGGAGATCCCGCAGTACACCCAGGCGCTCTACGACGCGCGCGAGCTGGCCATGGCCCGGATGCAGGCCGAGGCCGAGGCGCTGCACGCCGAGGGCATCGTCGGGGTGCAGCTGCGCCAGCACTCGCACACCTGGGGCGGACACACCACGGAGTTCTTCGCGATCGGCACCGCGGTGCGCCCGCTGCGCGCCGACCACGTGATCGACCGGCCCACCATGGTGCTGTCCCTCGACAACTGAGAGCATGGTCGGCATGGGTGCAGAGCTGGAGCCGACGAACGGCTCCGACGGAATGGATGTGGAGCTGCTCGCCGCCGCGCTGCGGCAGGACAGCGCCGACCTGGATGTATACGCCAAGGTACTGTCGGTGAGCCTGGTCGAGTCGCTCCCTCCGGGCGCGGTACAGGTCGAGCGCAAGCGCAGCATGTCCGACCGGGTGGCCGGCCGCGAGGGCACCGTCACCTCGCTCGACGTCGCCCTCGGCGAGCTGCGCCTGGGCCTGCGGATGGACCGCGGCCGCCCGATCGGGGAGATCTGCAAGGAGGTGCGCGGGGTGGTGCTCTCGCGCCAGCAGGTCGGCCTCGACGAGTGGATCTCCGCCCTGGCCAGGGGCCTGGCCGACTCCGCCGCCTCCAGCGCCCGCGCCCGCGAGGCACTCCAGCGCTATCTGGGCGGCTGAGGCCTCTCATATTCGAAGATTGTCTTCCTTTCCCCCCTTGGATTAGAGTGCGCTCACCGATGAGTGACGATCTCTGATCCAGGGGGGAATGCGGTCGTGAGCGCTGCGCCGACGGACAAGCCCGAGCCCGAGCCGGATCCGTGGCAGGTGCCGGCCTCGGTCGCCGCGCCGGCGGCGAAGAAGGCCGCGACGGCGAAGACCACGGCGGCCAGGACCGCGACCGGGACGGCCCAGCGGGTCCCGGCGAAGAAGGCGGCGCGGCCGGCGCCCACCACGGCGAACCGGCAACAGGCGCGGCAGGAGCTGCTCCAGAAGAACCGGGCCCGGATGATGGCCCGGATGACCTGGCCGATGGTCGTGCGCTGGATACTGGCCAGCGTCGTCCTGCGGGTGCTCGCCGCGGTCGCGCTCGTGCTGTTCGGCCTTGAGTACGCGCATCTGCACAGCGTGGCCGTCGCGCCGACCACGACCGCGGAGCAGTGGAACGACGCGGTGCAATCGGCCGACCACGTCTATCTCTTCAACTTCGTCCTGCTCATCGCGATGGTGCTGCCGAGTCAGGCCTGGATGCGGGCCCGTGCCTACGTGGCGAAGCTGCCCGGCGTCGCCCCGCACCCGTTGCAGAGCTCGAAGCCGCTGTATCGGACGCTGCAGATCCCGTCCTACTGGCCGCCGGTGCCCGAGGGCACGCCCTCGTGGACGCGACGGGTGCACTGGCGCGTGCCGCTCGCCCTGGAAGCAGGCTTCCTCGCCGTCTTCCTCGGCGGCACGCTGTTCGGGCACGTGCTCGTGAGCAACCTTCCCGGCCGTTATCAGTACAGCGCCGTGATCGACCTGGTAGCGGCCGTACTCGCGCTCCTGTGCTCGGCCCTCGACCTGATCCGACTGCGCGCCTACAGCCGCTGGCCGGGCCGGCCCTGACGACGTGAGGGGCGGGCGGTCCCCGGTCTGTCGGGAACCGCCCGCCCCTGTTCACCTCTGGCGCCGCGTCAGAACCGCGCAGGCTCCGTATAGGTGCCGAACACGTCCTTGAGCACGCCGCAGATCTCGCCGAGCGTGGCCTCGGCGCGCACCGCCTCGAGCATCGGCTCGATCAGGTTCACGCCCTCGGTCCGGGCGCCGCGCTCGAGCTCGGCCAGGGTGGCCTGAACCTTCGCGTTGTCGCGGCCGGAGCGGCGGGTGGCGAGCTCGCGGTTCTGGGCGAGTTCGACCTCGTGCGAGACGCGCAGGATCTCCAGCGGCTCCTCGATCGACTCGGTGTGCGCGTTGACGCCCACGATGCGCTTGTCGCCCTTCTCCACCGCCTGCTGGTAGCGGAACGAGGCCTCGGCGATCTCCGCGGTGAAGTAGCCCTCGTCGATGCCGCGCAGCAGTCCTGCGGTGATGCTGCCGTCGCCGCCGAGGTCCTTGATGCGCTGGAAGATCTCCTCGGCCTGCGCCTCGATCCGGTCGGTGAGCGCCTCGATGTACCAGGAGCCGCCGAGCGGGTCGGCCACGTTCGCCGCGCCGGTCTCCTCCAGGATGACCTGCTGGGTGCGCACCGCGATCTCCGCCGCCTTGGCCGAGGGCAGCGCGAGCACCTCGTCGAGGGCGTTGGTGTGCAGCGAGTTGGTGCCGCCGAGCACGGCCGCGAGCGCCTCGATGGCCGTGCGCACGATGTTGTTCTCCGGCTGCTGCGCGGTCAGCGACACTCCGGCGGTCTGGGTGTGGAAGCGCAGCCACTGTGCCTTGGCGGTCTTGGCGCCGTAGACGTCGCGCAGCCAGCGGGCCCAGATCCGGCGGGCCGCGCGGAACTTGGCGACCTCCTCGAAGAACTCGATGTGCGCGTCGAAGAAGAACGAGAGCCCGGGTGCGAACACGTCGATGTCGAGCCCGCGCGAGAGTCCGAGCTCGACGTAGCCGAAGCCGTCCGCGAGCGTGTAGGCCAGCTCCTGCGCGGCCGTCGCCCCGGCCTCGCGGATGTGGTAGCCGGAGACCGAGAGCGGCTTGTAGGCCGGGATCTCCCGTGCGCAGTACTCCATCAGGTCGCCGATCAGGCGCAGGTGCGGCTCGGGCGGGAAGAGCCACTCCTTCTGGGCGATGTACTCCTTGAAGATGTCGGTCTGCAGCGTGCCGTTGAGCACGCCCGGCGCGACGCCCTGCCGCTCCGCCGCCACCACGTACATGCAGAACACCGGCACGGCCGGACCGCTGATGGTCATCGAGGTGGTCACCTCCCCCAGCGGGATCCCGCGGAAGAGCACGTCCATGTCGGCCGCCGAGTCGATGGCCACGCCGCAGTGCCCGACCTCGCCGAGCGAACGCGGCTCGTCCGAGTCGCGCCCCATCAGCGTCGGCATGTCGAAGGCCACCGAAAGACCGCCGCCGCCCGCCGCCAGGATCGCCTGGAACCGCTCGTTCGTGTCCGCCGCGCTGCCGAACCCGGCGAACTGCCGGATCGTCCACGGCCGGCCGCGGTACCCGGTCGGGTACAGCCCGCGGGTGTAGGGGAACTGACCCGGCCACCCGATCCGCTCGAAGCCGGGCACCGCCGCCGCCTGCTCGTCCGTCGCCGGCCCGTACACCGGCTCGGTCGGCTCGCCGCTGATGGTCGTGGTGTCCCGGTCCGTCTTGGGAGCGGCCTCGTACGCCGCCTGCCACCGCTCTCTGCTCATGAGTCCAAACTACTAGGACGTCCTAATAACTGTCGACGGCGCCACGCGACCTCGGCGTAAGTTGTCAGCACGACCCCATGATCACTCGATAGAGTGCAAATGCGAGGTTCGGTTGATCGCGAGCGGTGATCGATTCCACACTCTGAGGTATGACATTGACACTTTCGGAGCGACCGACGGACGTGGTCGACGGCGAGCTGGCCGCGATGCGCTCTGCCGTCGACGCCGCGCTCGGCGACCGCTGCAAGGTGGAGATCCTCGGGGGAGAAATCATCGTGTCTCCGATGCCGCGCAACCTCCATATGCTCATCGTCACGGAAGTGCGGCACATGCTCGACGACGGGTGCGACCGCAGGGACTTCACCGTGACCGAGCGGGCCGAGTTCGTCGTGGACAGGTACAACAGCCCTCAGCCCGACCTCGCCGTACTGGCCAGGAAGTCCGTCGAACGGGATCTCGACGCCACCGCTTCTCCCGTCGCCGACGCCCTGCTCGTGGTCGAAGTCACTTCGCCGAGCAACGCCCACCACGACCGCAAGTGGGGTCCGAAGTACAAGGCCTACGCCAAGGGCCTGGTGCCGGTGTACCTCCTGGTCGATCCGCACCGTGCGGAGGGTCCGTCCTTCACGCTCTATACCGAGCCGAACGGGACCCGGTACCAGGGCGAGCAGACCCTGCCGTTCGGCAGGTCCATCCGCCTGCCGGAGCCCTTTGACGCGGTCGTGGTCGATTCCGCGGTGTTCCCGGCGCCGGGTAAGGCCGAGGACTGATCCCGGGACCGCTCCCCGCAGGGTTTTGATAACCTCCCGGCGTGACTGATGAGGGGGCTTACGCCATACCGTTCGCCGCGGTCGGCGCGCAGCCGCTGGAGCCGGAGGATCCGCGCAGGATCGGCGCGTTCCCGCTCAGCGCGGTGCTCGGCTCGGGTGGGATGGGGC
>NZ_JAGSOG010000920.1 GCF_018139695.1 Actinospica durhamensis
AAGGCCCCCACGGCGCCGACCGAACCCGCACAACAGCCCACCAAGCCCGCCACCGCGGCACCACCACCAAACGAACGGCCGCGACCGACCATTAGCCGATCCACGACCGCCCGTCGGCTTGTTCATTACCGACCCACGCTCCTAGAAGTCCGATGAAGATCTCTGTTCTGGCCCGGCCGCGCAGCGGTTGGGCCAGAATGCTGTCATGCAGGGTGAGTGGACGGGTGAACTGGCAGGTCCCGACGTGTGGGTCACGTGTCGGGAGCTGA
>NZ_JAGSOG010000921.1 GCF_018139695.1 Actinospica durhamensis
CGCCACGCCACCACCGACACCGACACCTACTGCACTGGTCCGCCTGGCGAAGACGCCACCAAGCCACCGCCCGCCGATGCCACTACCAGCGACGATGCAACTCAGGGCAAGAATTGCAACTGTAGTAGTAGTACTCCAGTCGTAGTTCGTGATCTGACGCTGTGTCACGCGATGAGTGCGAGGCGGGTTCGGTAGTGGTGCCAGCGGGCGCGTGCTTGGTGGCGTCGTCTCCAGTCGGACCAGCGCAGGCCGTGTTTG
>NZ_JAGSOG010000922.1 GCF_018139695.1 Actinospica durhamensis
CAAACACGGCCTGCGCTGGTCCGACTGGAGACGACGCCACCAAGCACGCGCCCGCTGGCACCACTACCGAACCCGCCTCGCACTCATCGCGTGACACAGCGTCAGATCACGAACTACGACTGGAGTAATAGTACTACAGTTGTAAACTGTGTCTTCGAGCTCTGCTTTATACTGTGGTGCTCGTGGATGGTATATCGGTCGAGGTCGACGAGTGGACAGCTGGGTTCGACGACCTGTTCGCCCGTATCGCGGGCA
>NZ_JAGSOG010000923.1 GCF_018139695.1 Actinospica durhamensis
GAACGGCTCAGCGCCGAGTCTGGGCGCCTGTCCGGAGCGCCCTCATACTCGGTCGTCTGTGGGCGTTCCGGACAGGCGGCCAGGCGAAGGCGATCAGCCGTTCCGCCTAGATCTGAACCCCGCACAGCCCCTAGAAGTCCGATGAAGATCTCTGTTCTGGCCCGGCCGCGCAGCGGTTGGGCCAGAATGCTGTCATGCAGGGTGAGTGGACGGGTGAACTGGCAGGTCCCGACGTGTGGGTCACGTGTCGGGAGC
>NZ_JAGSOG010000924.1 GCF_018139695.1 Actinospica durhamensis
CATAGCAAACTAGACAGCCATCCGCCCGAACCGCGGGGTGCACTTACCGGCAAGGCGCACGAACCGGACGAACACCGCACCCGACATACCCCATGTTCGGACGAAATACCATGCTCAAACGCCCAGTTAGAGGGCGATAAGCGAGTCTTCTACCGTTTCGTATTAGTCATAACGTGTGGATTTGCTCGGTTTCTGCTCGTGAGCGGCCTTGGGCGTGGTGCGGTGGCGCGGTGGATGAGCGCAAGCCGTACAACA
>NZ_JAGSOG010000925.1 GCF_018139695.1 Actinospica durhamensis
ACGTTCTTCTTCACGGTGGTCCCTCATCTCGGATGATTCTTGGCAGATTCACCCGATACCTACCAACTGGCAGGCTTCAGGTGGGGGACCGCCACCTGCGAAGTTCTACGAGAGTCGGGACATCCTCAGGGGAAGAACGACCCGGGGTTTCGCACGAAGCTGCAGATCGGGGCGGAGCTGGCACGCCGTGCGGAGGCGGCCGGGTTCCCGTTTCGCGCGGTCGCGGCCGACAGTGCCTACGGCGACCAGGACGG
>NZ_JAGSOG010000926.1 GCF_018139695.1 Actinospica durhamensis
CAGGCCGGCCGAGGCGATGAGGTTCGGATCCGAGAACGAGGCCGAGACGTGCCCGGCGGCATGAGAAGATTGCATCCGCGAGATGCCCTTCTGAACTGGTCGAACAAGGTCCTAGACAAACCTCATTGAGCATCCGCCAACGGTTCGGTGCTGTTCAGGTGGGGTGGCGTGAGCGAGCGTGTTCGTGCTCGTGCATGTCGGGCGCGGCTGTCAAGGCCGTAGATCATCCGGCGATCGGGGCGCGGGTTCGTTGA
>NZ_JAGSOG010000927.1 GCF_018139695.1 Actinospica durhamensis
ACGGAGGATGCATGATGGCCCGCCTCATCGGCAGGGAGCGGACAGGGGGCGGAGACTACACACCCCAGAGCGCACTCCGGCGCAAACCCCTGACATGATCGGCTACACCATCAAGAGGGACGCCATCGTGCGTGCCGGCGGACCGGCCCGTAGTAGTGGTGATGTTCCTGTAATGGGGGCGGAGCGAAGGGGCCGGGTTGTTCGTGGCTGATGTGTTCGGTCAACCGGAGCGTTCCGGGAGGAGTCGCATGGAT
>NZ_JAGSOG010000928.1 GCF_018139695.1 Actinospica durhamensis
GACATCCCCACGCCGACCGGAGCGACCCCGCGCCAGATCGGGCTACCGACTACCGCGACCCTCCTGCCGATCATCGCGGTCAACCAGGCAAAACGGCAGTTAACTTGACAAATCAGATTCCACAGAATGCGCGGTAACACCACGAAGCCCTGCGTCGCATCACTGCGCTTGACGATGTGCACGGTCAGCGACCAGTACTTCCTCGCGGTCTTGACCAACTGCCCGGCGTATCCGCCGTCGGCCCACACCAGGGT
>NZ_JAGSOG010000929.1 GCF_018139695.1 Actinospica durhamensis
GCTGGGGCGCTATGGCAAGACGGACAACGGCGTGGTCACCGTCACCACGCTCTGGAGCGACGGAAACCTCTACTACCCACTGCATGCGGATCCTTACACGCCCGCCAAGCATTTCGACAAGGGGAAGGAGGTTGTCCCGAGTCTCGTGGATCTTCGGTGACGGTCTGGGTTGATTCTATGCGGCGCGCAGTTGCTTGACGGGCTTGTCGGCGTGCTCCGTCCGGGTGGTTTCTTCGAGTGCTGTGATCAGGGC